>CACHZY010000017.1 GCA_902584445.1 uncultured Bacteroidota bacterium
TAGTCTTTAGGGGCAGAGGTTGGATCTAGGTCAAGATTAATTAAGCTTGAATCGAAATCTCTCATAGGTACCTCTAACCACTTCTCATTTCTGTTCAACTGTTTTTCAACCTCATTAAGTGATGTTAAATACTCATCTAATTTGACCTTATCGTTTGATCCTAAACGATTTTTTAGACTTCTACTATCCTCAAGAACAAGATCAACAATTTTTTTACCCTGATCAATGCTTTTTCTTCTTTCTTTAGTTGTTGAGTTTCCATTTGGAGAAAAATAACGCTCAAAAATTTCCCTCAAACGATGTTCTGAGGGAATTGGTTTTCCTGAAGAATTAAATGAGAGCGTGGATGTTCTAGATTTGTAACCTACACCACCATCAGTGGATAAAGTAAGTGATGGAAAACGGGTATATTTACTTAATTCCATGGCAGCAACCTGATCAACTGAAATACTGTTTTTATACACACCGCGTAAATCACCACCAGTGAGAAAAGAATCACCTGCCATATGACCTAATACATTACGACTAAACGGATGGCTTAAGCCCCCCAAAATTGACATATCACTTCGATGCGGAGACAATGGTGAGAGAGACTTAGTCAATTTATATTTATTCCCCTCATCTTTTGGAAACCAACTCCACTCTTTGTGATAGATGCTTTCTTCAGGAGGAAGTCCAACACCATTAGGAAAATATAAAAAACAAAGTCGTTTTGGAGTTAAAGGCTCTGTAAACCTTGAAACAGTGGTCATTGCCATTCCTTCAAGGTATGGTAGCATACAGGTTACTCCAAGCCCCCTGAGAAATGTCCTTCTATCAATATGCCACGATTTTTTACTCATCCACCGACTAATTTATTAAACCAACTTTCTTCTTTTTTATAAAAAGAGGGACTCAAAACTATTTGTTCGATTATCGTTCTAAATCTATAATCGTCATCCTTAACTTCTTCTACAATATTATTAATTTCTTTTTCATCTGCAAAATTTACATCTCGGCCTAATGCATATGCAAATAAATTTTTTACCAATGATTTTGTGAAATTATCCTTTTTTAAATCTAAAATATAGTTCTTAATTCCCTCTATTCCGTCCACTTCAGTTCCATCTGGTAACTTTGATTTTGTATCAATGATTTTTTCGTTGAATTTTAATTGAAATCTCCCAACAGCATCATAATTTTCAAACACAACCCCAAAAGGATCTATTTTACGATGACAATCCATGCAGGAGACCTTATTTCTATGTAAAAAAAGTTGTTCTTTTAAAGATAAATTTTCAAAGCCTGGGGTATCTGGATCAATTTCGGGAACATTTGGTGGAGGTGGTGGTGGGTGTTCACCAAGTATTTTTTCTTTTAACCAAACAGCTCTTTTGATAGTATGAGCTTGAACTCCATCTGAATGACCACTGAGAAAAGATCCTTGGGATAGCAATCCCCCTCTTTTATGTCTTTCAGATAATTTTACAGGTCTGAATTTATTCCCCTTAACTCCATTAATCCCATAAAATTCAGCGAGATTTTGATTTAGCATAGCAAAATCTGAATCAATAAAATTCATGATACTCATGTCATTTTTTAATACGTAGTGAACAAAACTATATGTTTCGTTCAGCATGTCTTCCTGAACAAATCGAGTAAAATCCTCATACCTTTCGACATCGATATCCATGGTTTTATATCTATCCAAGCGTAGCCATTCATCTGCAAAAGTTTTAACCAATTGCTCTATTTTAGGGCTATTAATCATTCTGTCAATTTGATCAGATAATTTTTTCTGTAATCTACCTTTATTAGCAAGGGATGTTAAGGTTTTATCAGGTGGAGAGTTCCAAAGAAAATATGAAAGTCGCGATGCCAAGTAATGTTGATTACTGGTTTCTTCTAATTCTTGATTCTCGGTTTCAAATAGATAGATGAAGTTTGGAGAACAAAGCACTGCTACAAGAACTTCTTTAATGCTGTCTTGAAAATTATAAAAATCATCTTTAATACTTTTCCAAAAACTTAAATACCTATCAAGCTCGCCTTGATTTAGTGGCCTTCTAAATGCGCGCTCCATGAATCTAGAGATAACTTCCTCAGCATATATATCAAAATTTGATTCATTTGGGGAATCAAAAAATATTGATTTATGACTTTTAGGAGGCCAAATAGGAAAGTATGGAGCCTCAAATTCTACTGATTTAATTAGTAATGGAGGACCCTTAAGGCTGCTTTCTTTAACGAGGTGATTATTCCATAGACCAATTGTAAAAATATTAGCAAGTTCTCCACTAACATCATCACTAGACTGAGGGATCGGGAGGTTTTCAAGCCTACCTGTAAACTCAAAAGTCTGATTTTCCCCATGAGAAGCTGTCACCTCAACAGGTCTATGAAAAGTTTTATAATCCATTCCATCATCTGTTCTTGAACCAGCAAATACTTGAATTGTTGGATTAATAGATGCATATTTTAAATCGTCAACTCTTGCTTCCTCTTGAAGGATTTCAGGAAGTGGGTCATCTTCAGACAAGGGTGAGAAAATAAGGTTACTAAATCCAACAAAAAATCTTCCGCCAATATATCCTGTGTGATTTCCCTCTGATAAATAAGCTAGAGTTACAGGGGTTACGATTTCATAATCATCCTTGTATTCCTCATTGATGAATAATCGCTTCGAAACGATACCATGGTCATGTTTATCAAGTATGGAAATACGGTAAGACGGATTTGCATCATTCGCTACATAGGGATGGACTAAGTCTATTTGGTATAATCCAGACTTTTTAACAGTATAATTAAATTTAGTCCAAACATAGTCGGCAAAATCTTTCGGCATCAACCAACGATTATCCCTGAGGATAAGACCCTTTGTTGATCCCTCTTTCCTCAATTTCATCATTATATCTTTCGCGGAAACAGTTATTGACCTTGATTCATCTAATCTAGGACTGTTCTCTCTCAAATTGATAAGTCTCTCTATCGTCGTGGAGTTATAGCCTTTTGAGGCATTAACTCGAAACGCAAAATCACCGGTTCTAGGAAAATCTTCTTTTATTAAAAGTTTTAGATTGGGTGAAGGACCTTGCCAAGACTTTGGCGTCACCTCCTTGGCTGGAAGCGCAGAATTCAAAATGATCCCCTCATCAACAACACTATATCTGTTACTATGAGACCCTCTCATTCCTATTCCAATTTTATTTTTTAATAATGTTAAAGGATCTAGTAAGTTATTTTCCAAATTTGTAATTGGAGTAACCTCAGTATTTAATACATCTACAATTAAATTTTCATTATCAATTGGTGCGGTTTGATACCCTCGAAATTCAGCACCTGAATTACCAGTACCGATATTTTTTCCAATTTTAACTCTGTAATGTTTACTTTCAGGTTTTTCTCCTGAAACAATGGCTTTATCAAGGGCTTCTCTTGCAATTTTTTGATAATAATCAAGATGAAGGGATGAGGTTTGAAGGACATTACCATTATTAGTAAATCCCATCTTGGATTTTCCATCATCAGGTAAAACATCTCCAAAATTCACTGAAACATCAAGTAATTCATTTAAGCTATTAGTGTATTGTCTCTTTGTAAGTCTTCGCATTACACCTTTATTGTCTTTTTTTCTTGCAAGAGATGCTTTTTCTATATTTTCAGTCAACCAATTAACTAAAATACGACGCTCACTGTCATCAAGTTGTTTTTTCTTCTTGGGTGGCATCTCACCTAAATTAATCACATTTAAAGCCTCATGCCATCTTTCTGCGTGTCGCTGATTTCTCATATCCCAATGTAATGTATCTAAACGCATATCACCCTTTTGTTTATCTACATTATGGCATTCAAAACAATAAGTTTGAATAATTGGTCTTATTGTTTTTTCATAGTAAACTGCTTCACTGGAGGAATCATCAACTTCTTCATTTATAACTATATATTCGGCATTTTCGTTATCGAGACCAATCATTTTTTTCATAGCCACAGGCATATACTTGGTCAAATAATCCTCACCATGGGTAAGATAGCCTCCATAATGCCCAGCAAAAGATAATAGTATAACATTTACAAATAAGAAGACCCTATAAAAATTTGAAACTTTTTTGGGATTGGAAATTGATTTTTTCTCACGAATTACTACCAACCAAACACAAATCAAAGCAGTAAACCAACCTAACCATTTATGTGAATTTAAAAGTTCATCGTCGTAATTTCCACTCGAGCCTAATAAAAACCCAAGTAACAAAGTCGGAATGATACTTATTACAGAAAACCAAAGTAAAATGTTGCAAGCGCTATCTAGATTAAGTTTTGAATTGACACTGTTGATTAATTCCATGAAAAATAGAACTATCAAAGCACCTATAGGAAGGTGAAGAATAATTGGGTGAAATCTGCCAAGAAAAAAAATGAATTTATTATCGAATTCTCCATTTAATGGGATTTTCAAGAGTCCCAATAAGAGAATTGATGATAAAACAGCAAAAATTAAACTTCTTTTTTTCATCAACAGACTACATATTTACTAAAAATAAAATCTAAGAATTAAAAATACGATAATTCAAGTCAATTATAAAGAATAAATTAAGTATGAAGTTTGGAGAATTAAGGAATCAATTCTTTTAACAGTCACAGCTAGAACAGGAACAAGGCTCACAAATACACTCCATACAACTATCCACTCTACAGGGATCACAATTACAATTACACATTTTAGTATTTTTTTGTTTCAACAAATTTACTAATTCTTACGAAACTTATTATGTAAATAGAGTAAAGCGGAAGATATACTCTCTGGTGTTGTTCAAATTACCGTTAAGCTCCAAATATTTTAGGTTAAACAATTCAATTAGAGTCTTTCTGGACAATCATAAATATTAAAAAACATCCAAATGCAATAGTTGAGGTATTCAATAGATATGGGCAAAGAGTTTTCTCGAAAACTAACTATCAAAACAATTGGCAGGGTGATTTCAAAGGGAGTAGATTGCCAGCTGGATCATATTACTATCATATTTACTTACCTGATAGTGATAAAACTCATAGGGGATGGATTTTCTTGACCTATTAAGCTTTTGGATGACGAAATTAATGGATTTTGTTCCAATTATATAAAAATTTTAATTCAGCTTTTATGGTATTATTTTGAAAAAAACCTCTCATAAAATTATGTTATTAAGAGGGTTTATAGATTCCGCTCTTTTGTATTATATTTGCTTGCCTATTTAAAGGTTGATAGAGTGTTATACTTTTTGGATTAATGAAAATTTAAATGCAAATGAGAGTTATTAATTAGCTATCATAATTTAAAAACCCTCTAGTAACCTTTATATTTAGGGTTAATTCCTCCTTAGCTCAGTTGGTTAGAGCATCTGACTGTTAATCAGAGGGTCCTTGGTTCGAGCCCAAGAGGAGGAGCAAGCGAAACCGCTTCACTACACATTCTTAAAGCCCTGCATTTAGCAGGGTTTTTTCTTTAAACAGAAATTACTTCAAATTTAATTAAATAATTGGCAGTTATTTGGCAGAGTTATTTTATTACTTAATTTTAAAAAATGGAAGCAACCCTTGGAGAATTACAAGAACTAATTTTTGGTGCAGCAACTCAAAAATCTTGTATACTAAGGTTTCAGAGACCATATAGATAAGAGACCCAGCAAATAGATGAATTATTAAAATGAGGTAAAAATGTTAATTAGTGAAGATATTAAGTTAGATTATTCAGACGTACTAATCAGACCAAAAAGGTCAATCCTAACTTCCAGATATGATGTGGATATGACACGAACTCATAAGTTTGTGCATAGCAAAAAAGAGTGGACAGGGGTACCTATCATGGCTTCCAATATGGATACAGTTGGAACGCCAGAGATGTATAAAGTGTTATCAGAACATCAAATAATTACTTGTCCAGCGAGACACTATCTTAAAAATGACCCAACTGCATTTAGTAGTAACTCTCAAGACCAACACATTTGTATGATGGGTGGTCTTGATGATATAAATGTTCTTAAAACAAATGCAGTAATGTATGGATTTATCGGTATTGATGTTGCAAATGGATATACTATTTCTGTAATTGATGGTGTAAAAGAACTAAGAGAAAAATGTCCAGATGCAACAATTGTTGTTGGTAATGTTGTAACTGCTGATATGACCCAAGAACTCATTCTTGCTGGTGCAGATATAGTTAAGATAGGTGTTGGGCCAGGGAGTGTATGTACCACAAGAACTAAAACTGGAATTGGTTATCCACAACTTAGTGCAGTTATGGAATGTGCAGATGCAGCTCATGGATTAAACGCACATATTATTGCAGATGGTGGTTGCACTACTTCTGGTGATATAGTAAAAGCGTTTGCCGCTGGTGCGGATTTTGTAATGATTGGTGGAATGTTAGCAGGACATGATGAATGTGATGGCAAGGTTGTAGAAGGAAAAATGACATTTTATGGTATGGCGTCTGAAACTGCAATGTCGAGACATAACCTACCCCATAGAGAATATCGTGGTGTAGAGGGTAAAACTGTAGAAGTTCCTTATCGTGGTGGAGTTAATGATACTATCATTGATATACTTTCTGGTATTCGTTCTGCGTGTACTTATGTTGGTGCAAAGAGATTAAAATCATTATCTAAATGTGCAACATTTGTAAGAGTGAATAATATTATTAACACTGTTTATGGAAACGCATAATAGATTTCCGTATTTGAAATGAATGGGGAGCTGTATATAGGATTCAAACACCTTTTGTAGGTTTTGTTATATTAGCAATTATTAACCATAAATTACTTAAAATGAAAAAAATACTTTTAATAATTACTCTTTTAATTTATACAACTGTAAGCGCTCAAGATGAATTTTATGTTGGACTCCACTACTTTACAGTAAAAAAACAATTTGTTAAAGAATTCATTGAACAAGAAAAAAATTATTACTCGAAAATGCATAAAGCTTCAATAGATTCTGGTGATAAAATAGGCTGGGATTTATGGAGTGTTGGTGACCCTTTTTCAGGGAACGAAAAACATCAAACTTTTTGCTTTGCACACCTTCAGCCAATTGATAAACCAATGGGTTCAATGAAATCCAATCTGTTTTCTGAGTCTGAAATGAAAATGGTACAAAAACTAAGAAAAAAAATGGTGGTTAAATCTAAATTTATCATGACAGTATTTAAAGGTGGCTTTGTACCTGCTGCAGGGAAAACCCCTCCGAAATATTTAGTCTTAAATTTTATTGATGTTGATTGGAAAAATTATCATGAGTATGAGAAGTTGGCGTTGAGTAATATTGAAGAAAGAAAAAAGAGTAAATATCTTAAGAGCTGGGGGTTACACAAAATTGTTTCACGCACAAACGAAAAAGCTGATTATTTAGCTGCAAACTTTTACGATTCACCTGTTGACTCTTATAAAAGATTTACTCCAACAAGTCCCATGAATGCAGCTCAAAAGAAAAGAAGAGATGCAATGGGAAAAATGATTAAACTTATTAAACGTGAGAATATGCAGCTAATTCTTTTTGAAAGATAAACTATTAAATAAGTTTAAAGATAAAGCCCTCCTTGATGGAGGGTTTTTCTTTTAACACCTTTTTTAGGTTTTGTTATGTTAGTAATTATTAATATGACTGAAAAATTTAAAGAAAGTCAAATGGTCGCAAAATAGAATTCTAAAGTTGTAATTCGATCAAAAAGGTTGTAAGAAACCCCCAAAAAGTCCCAGTAGCCATACTAACTATTGCCAAAACCACTGCATGGGGCATAAGTTTTTCGTTATAGGCCGAGGCTAATGCAGGAGAAGTAGATATCCCCCCTATGTTGGCCATCATGGCAATAGGGCCCCAAGCCATGGAAATTTTGAGTTTATAATTGAAATAGGCAATCACTACAATATTAATCATCATCCAGTTGATCATAAAGAGTATCAAGACCCATGGTAATTCAAAGTCATTAAACTTGAGCTTGAGCCCCAAAATAGACATGATCAGAATGATCCCAATTGAACCTATTTTCAAATTGATATTAAAAGACCAAAACTTTAAAACATTCCCAATGATCAATCCCAAAATTGAGAGGATGATAACATTAGTAATAAAACTGAACTTCATGGCTACTACCCCGGCTGTTAAAACAATTGCAATAAAAACAGATAAAAAGGGTTTTTTGGATTTAGGCTTTTCCTCTAACTGATGTTGTAAAAAATCAATGGATTGAGATATACTAAATTTTCGATTTAGGCTCCCCGTTCTTCGAATGATTTGAAATAAAAAAATCATTACTATATTTTGTATCATATTATCTAATAGTAAAACTGATAAGAAAAGATCTTCTCGAATAGCTACATATTCTTTAAGAACCAGCATACTTGAGCTTCCACCAATCCAACTACCTACGATAGGAATGATACCTTTCCATAAATCGACCATCTCATCCGTTCCAATATAGTAAAGCATAAATAATAGTGCAGGGATAACAGCAATTGTAAAAGACCCGATTAAAAATAGTAGTAGAGGTTTTAGTCCTACAATTTTTAATTGTGCTAGAGACATAGAACTCATAATACAAAAAATGGTAATAGGGTAGATATAGGCCTTACTCCAATCATGCAAAACGATATTTTCTAGCGATAGATTAAAAGTAAAAGAGAGTAAGCCAGGAATAAGAAAGGTTAGTAGAATTGCAGGCAGCCAATGGAGTATGGTTTGAACAATTTTATTATTGAACTTTGCGATCCACATTACAAAAATTGATACGGAGAGGGCAATGAATATTCCTAAAAGGTTATACTGGTCCAAATGATGTTTTTTTAGTCAAAATATAATAAAGTTTCTGCAAATTGTAATTTAAAAGAAATCTACTCATAACTATACTTAAACTTAATATTTCAGTCTAGTTTTTACTATTAATGCAAAAATTTATATATTTATGATCGTGTGCGAACACGTAACAAAAAATTAATTAAACATTCTAAATTATGAAAAAACCTATCAATCACATTCTGGTTGTTATGTTTCTTGTTTTATTGCCAAATTTAACATTTGCTCAACAAAATATTTCAGGTATTATATCGGACGAATCCGGAGTGCCTTTACCTGGAGTTAACGTTGTAATTAAAGGAACAAACACTGGAACAACGACTGATTTTGATGGAAAATATTCCATTAATGCCTCTGATACAGATATTCTTACTTTTTCTTTTGTGGGTTTCATTGATCAGGAAATTGAAGTCGGTAATGCTGACTCATTTAATCTTTCTCTACAAATGGGATCTGATGAGCTTGACGAAGTAGTTTTAACCGGGTATGGAACGACTAAAAGAGCTAACCTAACAAACTCCGTTTCTAAATTAAATACCGAGAGTCTTGTAGACAGGCCTATAATGACTTTGGGAGAGGCTTTTTCTGGTCAGTTAGCTGGAGTTTATGCTCAGCAATCCTCAGGTTTACCTGGAGCCGAATTTAACATCAAAGTTCGCGGTACAAATAGTATAACAAGTGGTTCAAATCCATTATACATTATCGACGGAATGCCTGTTGAAAGTATGAGAGACATCAACATTGGAGATGTTGAATCAATTGATGTATTAAAAGATGCATCTGCTGGAGCAATTTATGGTGCAAGAGCTGCTGGTGGTGTAGTTATAATCAAAACAAAACAAGCTAAAACAGGGGAGACTAAAATTGATTTAGATGTTTACACTGGGATGGAAGCAATTGCTCCAGGAAATGCCCTTGATATGCTTAGCGGTCCTGAGTATATAGAATATCGTGAATGGGGACAAACTCTTCGATACATTAATGATAATGGAGGGGTTTATGATGGTACAACTATAGGGGAGAGATCTAATAAATATCACCCTAGAAGGTGGTGGTATACTAATCCAGATGATATTGCAGACACAAATTGGCAAGAGGCAATAACTCAACAAGCTATCAGAAGAAATTACCAAGTATCAATTTTTAAAGGAGTTGAAGGTGGAAATTTTATGATATCTAGTAATTATAATGCGACCGATGGACTTGTAGTAAACACTAAATATGAAAGGTTCTCTTTCAGAGCAAATGGAAATTACAAAATCAATGATATTGTATCTGCTGGGCTTAGTCTATCTACCACTGTTTCTAGAGAGAATGGTAGGAGAGAGGCTGAGAGGAAAGAGGGTGCTTACATGCGAGCTATTGTTGCTGATCCAACTATACCAGTAGATTTCAATCATAGAAATCATCCTTTAGGATTAATTGATAATCCAAATCCTGTTCTTCAAATGTTAAACATAAAGGATTTTGGAAAAAGAAAAAGATCACTTGTTACATCCTACATTTCAATTCAACCAATAGAAGGTCTTGACATAAAAGGTCAGTTTGGTTTTGACATTGAGGATTTTACTTATGATTGGTTTAAACCAATGTGGGTTAATAAAAAGGCCAGAAGAGAGGCAAGAAATGAACACAGAAATGATAATAAATTCCTTTATCAGTTAACAGCTACTTATAATTTGTCTCTTGGATCTCACAATCTAGATTTTTTAGTTGGTGCATCTGCTGAAGAACAAGACTGGGAATACACTTTTCTTGATTCCTGGGATTTTGGAAGCGACGATATTCAAACATTTAATGCAGCTACTGCCTTTAGAAATTGGGACGATTATGAAATGGAGGCTTCATTACAATCATATTTTGGAAGAGCTGTTTATAATTACGATGACAAATATTTGGTTAATTTCACTATCCGAAGGGATGGTAGTTCAAAGTTTGGTGAAAATAATAAATGGGGTGTCTTTCCAGCAGCGTCTGTTGCATGGAGATTAAGTAATGATATAATTGATAATCCAAATATTAATCAATTAAAGATCAGAGCAAGCTGGGGTCAAGCAGGAAATGACAGAATTGGTGCTTATTCCTCTTTTGGCCAACTATCTGGATCCAATTATTCATTTGGCAATTCCCTTTCTTATGGTTTTGCTCCCTCAACAGCAAGTAATCCTGATCTAAGTTGGGAGACAACAACAACTCAGGGCTTAGGTATTGATTTTGGTTTTTTTGGGAACAAAATTTATGGATCACTCGATTATTATAAAAATGTTACTTCAGATGTTCTACTTGAGGTAGAGCTACCTGCTGTTACTGGGTTAACTCAAGCAAGTGTTTTGAATTCAGGTGAAGTTGAAAATTGGGGATGGGAGCTTGAGCTTAATACCAATAATATTGACAAAGAAGATTTCTTTTGGTCAAGTTCACTAAATTTTACCAATAATGAGAATAAGGTTACCAAGCTAGGCTATGGGATTGATCAAATTATTGGAACCTCTAGAAATCAGCCAACTCACAGAACTATGGTGGGAAGGCCTCTTCATAGTTACTACATGTACAAAACAGATGGTATTTATTCTGAATCTGATATTTCAAATCCCTCGGAAGATAGACCCTTGATAAAAAATGCAGTTCCTGGAAACCCAGCAATTGCTGATACAGATGGTGATGGAGTAATTGGTATAGGAGATAGAACCGAACTTGGAAATAATACTCCTGACTATATAATTGGCTTTACAAACACCTTCAGGTACAAAAATTTTGATGCTCGAATATTGACAACCGCTATTTTAGACTTTAAGGCTTATTGGTTTTTTGGCAGATATGCTGATGCAGGTCAACAAGGTAGAAATCAATTGTCAATATGGGCAAATGGTGCTCGTCGACTTCCATCTACAAATGGAGTTCCAACTGGTGAGGCATATACTGCCGGTAATGGAACGTTCTTTAAAGAAGAAGGAGGCAGACTGCCTGACTTCACTGATAGATGGCTCTATGACGGAGATTATATTAGACTAAAAAACATCACTATAGGTTATACCTTTGATAAAGAAATAATTGATCAAATTGGTATGAAGAATCTTAGACTATACATGTCGGCTGATAATGTCTTAAATTCAACTAAATATCCTGGAGGTAATCCAGAGGCAAATAACTCTGAAGTTGAAAATACTTTAACCACTGGAGTTGATTATGCTGGGTATCCATTATCCAGAGTCGTTACATTCGGATTAAGAGCAACTTTTTAAAAAATATAAAAATGAAAAAAATTAGAATTTTATTTTATAGCTTAATAACTTCAATTGCAATTATAGGTTGTGATGATGATTTTTTGGATTTAGCTCCCATTTCACAGATGACAACTGGAAATTTCTATCAATCATCAATTCAAATAGATCAGGCATTAACTGGTGCCTATTCAGACCTAAATCCTCTCTATGATAACATGATGATTAGAGCTGCGATATGGAGGGGAGATAATTCTTCTCAGACTCAAGGATATGCAAACAACTTGGAGTTAAATATCTCCCAATACAATGAAAATGCTGGTTCTCAGGTATCAACAGATATTTGGAACACATGCTATTCCATAATAAATAGAGTGAATTTAGTTATACAAAAGTCTGAAGGTGTTGAAGATTATGCTCAGAAAGCTGGTCATCTTGCTCAAGCTAGATTTTTAAGAGCTCTAATGTATTATGAGTTAGTAAGACATTTTGGGGATGTGCCCTTGGTTTTAAATCCGGTTGGGTTAGAGGAAAGTTTTACAATTGGAAGAACTGCATCAGCTGAAGTTTATGCATTTGTTACTTCTGAATTTGAGGCAGTTTCAAGTCCATCATCTGGTCTTAGCAGTAATCAAAACGACAAGGGACGTCCAACAATTTACTCTGCTCTTGGTATGGCTGCAAAAGCATATATGCAACAAGGGAATTATGCCTCGGCTAAACCTCATCTCAAATCTATAATTGATAGTGGGAAATTTTCAATGCAATCGGATTATGCGGAAATTTTTAAAGAATCAAATGATAATGGGCCTCATGTTGTTTTTTCAATACAATATGACAAAACCATTGCGGGTATGGGAAATGCCCAACCTCAGCAAGTTCCTAAAATGGCTGCTGAAATTCCACTAAATGGAGTTACCAGAAAACAAATGGTTAGTGATGATTTATGGTTGTCATATGAAGCAGGAGATCTTAGAAGAGATTTAACAATTCAAAATGGATGGACTTCAACTGAAGATGGTGAGTTTGTTCCTGATGATCGTTTCTGGATTAAATATGCTAAAAACAATAGTCCAGCTACCTTCCAAGAATGGGGGGTTGATATTCCAATTGTAAGGTATACTGATGTTAAAATGCTTTACGCCGAAATATTAAACAGTGAAAGCTACCCAAGTGCTGAAGCATTTAGTATATTAAATGAAGTTAGAACTAGAGCTGGATTAGCTAATTTAACTTCCGCTGAGCTTTCAAGTCTGTCTTCTTTTTTTGATGCTATAATTAATGAAAGGAGATTCGAGTTTGCTGGTGAGAGTAATCGTTGGTGGGATCTTTTAAGAACAGGAAAAGATGAAGCAGTTTTGTCAGCTTTTGCTTCGCCTGCATACCCCTACAGTTCTGTAAAAAGACTTTTTGGAATTCCTGAGGCTGAAATTTTAAAAGTTAATGATCCTTCAATTCTTTCTCAGAATCCTGGTTATTAAAGTTTATTTCAATCTTTTTAAAAAGGGTTTAGAAAATATCTAAACCCTTTTTTTTAGCCAATGGTCTTTAAGTTTGATCTAAAAAAATAAAAAAGCCCCGATTCAACGGAGCTAACCAAAACAATTAAATCAATAATCTTAGTTTAGTACTAAGTCATACGATAAATCAAATTTTGTAAAATTTTATTAATTGTTAAACTTAATTTATACCAACCATATAAAAAAGTAGATGAAACAGTCGTAAAAAAATTCCAACTAAGCTTGGAATGCATTATTTACCAGTATGACATATTAATGGTTGATGACTTATCGCTTCTAACAAAATTAATGCTTTAAAAATCTATTTTTTTCCAAAAAAGTATAATTAATACAGATTGCCTTTATTAAAATATAAAATAATACCATTTATAAATTTTTACTGTTCATTTCACTAGGAGCCCTAGTTTTATTAGGTTTCAACTTACCCCTATTACTCATCTTTAATAATTCGATACTATCAATATCAAATAAAGAATTTTTAGACTTTGTGTATATTGGGCTTGCATCCAATGATGGATATTTTCTTATTACAGACTCAAATTTTTTGATTCCTGAAATGACATCCTCCCTTTTACTGTTCAAAAGATTATTTTCCTCATAAAAATCTGATTTTAATTCTATGATTTCATAAATTTTGTTCAGTGTATCTATATAAGCTTTAAAATTTTTATCTCGAATTATACGATCACGAAAATCAAAAGCATTTTTTATTCTACCGTTTTCTATTTTAGCAGGATTTGACCCTAATGCCATTATCCAATCTCTTCTGGATTTATTTTCTAATCCAAAAATTTCTGGCGCGAAAGAAATTCCATCATATTCATATTTTTTATCAGGTGATGTTTGAGCTAAATCACAAAAGGTTGGCAATAAATCACTAAAATCTATCAAAGCATCACTTGTTATACCTTCAGGAACAATTCCTGGTGCATTAATTATAAAAGGGGCATTTACTCCATTTTCACTAAGCATAGACTTTCCTCCCCTTACCCTTTTACCATTTAAATCTCCAATAATGCCTCCAGAAGTCCCATTGTCAGTTGTCCAAATTATTATGGTATTTTCTCTTATTCCAATTTGATCTAGTGCTTTGACCAAAACATTTAAAATATGGTCTGCATACCTAACCATGGACTTATGTTGTTCAGACTTAGGAGCATTAGGTTCCAATGGAGTTGAAGTTAGTGGGCCATGCGGTAGACACATTGGATAATAAATCATCATAGGCTTGTCTTTATTTTTTTTCATAAAATCAATTACAAAATCCGTAAAAACATCCTCTCCAAATTTATTTTTATAAACCTTACTTCCAGATTTTGTGTGAATGTATGGATCCCAGTATCTATTCTCACTTAATTTAATATTGCCTCCCTCACCTCCGGTCCACATACAATATTCATCAAAACCAGCTTTTACCATTGCATCTGGCTCAAGTCTAAAGTCATTTATTTGCCATTTACCAGCTGCACAAGTAGTGTAACCTGCATTTCGAAGCATTTTAGGAAAGCTTGGGTTTAAATTTGGATCAAACCTAACTCCATGTCCCCATCTTGGAACATCAAAATGATTTATCCAACCATGTCTCCAAGGATATTGACCAGTTAATAAAGTAACCCGAGTGGGAGTGCACTGGGGCATTGAATAGACATTTTTAAATGAGATTCCAGTTGAAATTAGCTTATCTATTGCAGGAGTTTTTATTTCTGTTGCCCCAAAACCACTAATCCACTCTTTGCCTAAATCGTCAAGCATTATAAAAAGAATATTTGGTCTTTGATCAAAAGATTTTTCCCTATCATTACAAGAAAAAAATAAGAGTATTAATATCAGTCTTAAAATCATTTAAAAAGGTTTAATAAGATTATCCCCTATGAATTAGATGTTTTAATATCTCGTAATAAGTTAATCAAGAGGTTTTTCTGGTTTGTTCTTTTACATGATCCATTATGATATTCGCGTGTACACGAGAGTTTTCAATAAACCATTTATTAGTTTTAAGCCCACCACAAACAACTCCTGCAAGGTATACCCCCACTTGATTAGATTGCATCGTAGTTGAATTATAAACTGGAGTTTTATATTCATCTTCTTGAAATTCGATCTCTAGAGATTCTAATAGTTCAAAATTAGGTTTGTATCCCGTCATAGCTAATACAAAATCATTTTCAATAATGATCTCCTTATCGGGAGTTTTGAATCTTATTTTATTCTCTGTAATTTCCTTTACATCAGCATTAAAATATGCTTTAATACTTCCCTCTTCAATTCTATTATTAATATCGGGGCGTGCCCAATATTTCACATTTTGCCCTATTTCCTCCTCTCTAATAATCATCGTAACGCTTTTAGCTCCTTTTCGGTATAATTCCAATGCTACATCAACTGCAGAGTTTGCTGACCCTACAACTGCGACCTTCATTCCAAAAAAAGTATGAGGTTCTTTATAGTAGTGCAATACCTTATCCAGATTCTCTCCTGGAACTTCTAATAAATAGGGAATATCATAAAAGCCTGTAGATAATACAATTTTTTTTGTCTTATATACACCTTTCGTTGTTTTCAACTCATAACCATTATCAACTTTATCAATTAGCTTTATTTCCTCATATAATTTAAGAGACAATTCCCAGTGGCTTGTTACCCTTCTGTAATATTCAAGAGCTTCAGCTCGGGTGGGTTTTGGATTGTGAGAGATAAAAGGAACCTCACCAATTTCCAACTTGTCAGAAGTTGAAAAAAATGTCATATTCATTGGATAATTATAAAGAGAGTTCACCAAGCATCCTTTATCAAAAATTAAATAATCCAAGCAATTTTTTTTGGCCTCAATTCCACAAGCAAGTCCAATTGGCCCGGCACCAATAATTATTACATCCTTCATTAATACTGCTTTAAATAATCAAGATTGCACAACTAAATTAAAATCATTATAATTAAAAATAAAATTAGTAAAACTTTACAAGTTTTGATCAGAAAAATTTACTCTAACTTAACATTGAAAATTGAATTTTTTAGCTTTCAGCTCAATAATAAAATAGTTTTTTATTGAATAGAAACTAAAAAATTTGAAATTATTAACAGTTCTAATTTTCTTCTTTTTCAAACCACAACATCACTCTGTTATTATTGAAAAGTGTCAAATTAGTTATACCAAAATTATTATTAGGACTATTCATTAAAGGAAGGTTTCCATTAAGGTCTAACTCTATTCCTTGAGTAACAGCCTCAAGCTTAAATCCTTGATTCTGATATTCTTTAATCAATTTTACAATTGAAGGATTTTTAATATTTTTTTTTATAACCTCCTGACCATCATCAATCCTATAAATAAGTTGTTTTTTGGATTGTTCCAAAACATCAATTATTATCCATTCTTGTGAGTAAGAAAATAAAGAGTTAAACGTTATTAATAATAGCAATACATTTTTCATTATAATTAATTTTTTATTAAAAAATAGGGGATATTTGAATTGTTTTCTGAACCTTCTAAAAACTAAAGTTATAAGCAACAAAGAATAAAGGACTCAAAAAAAAAATCCGAAATAAATTTTCCTTAAAATTATAAAAACTTCATTAAAATTAGTTTAACACTTTTACTATAAATTCAATTATGATTAGTTTTAAAGAAAATGAAAAAAATCATTTTGATTTTAAATGTCAATGATTTTCTATTTTTTTTTGAATATTGAATTCATAACATAATTTAAAATGACATCTACTACTAAATAGCTATTTAATTTTTAATGAAATCCACTTACGAAATGACAAAAATTTTTATCTATACTTTACATAAACTTCTATAAAATGAGAAATCAATGAAATTTTATCTAATAAATACTTTTGGAGCCCTGCTAATTTTAATTTTTCTTGGATGCAAATATCAAAAAGAGGTTCCTCCCAATGTTATTATTATACTTACTGATGATCAAGGATGGGGAGATTTAAGTATTAAAGGAAATCTAGATCTCTCAACACCAAATATTGACAAGTTAGGAAGAACTGGAGTTCAATTTGATCGTTTTTTTGTAAGTCCTGTTTGCTCTCCGACAAGGGCAGAATTATTAACTGGTCGTTATCATGTTAGAGGAGGAGTGTATAGCACGAGCACAGGAGGTGAAAGACTTGACATTGACGAACAAACTATTGCTCAGGTTTTTAAAAAGGCTGGCTATAGCACAGCAGCATACGGTAAATGGCACAACGGTATGCAAGCCCCTTACCATCCAAACAGCAGGGGATTTGACGACTACTATGGCTTTTGTTCAGGACATTGGGGAAATTATTATAATCCTGTGTTAGAACACAATGGTAATTTAGTTAAAGGAGAAGGTTTTATAATTGATGACCTTACAAATCATGGAATTGATTTCATTAAAAAAAATAAAGCCAATCCGTTTTTCCTATACTTACCACTTAATACTCCGCACAGTCCAATGCAAGTTCCTGATGTTTTTTGGGAAAAGTTTAAAGATAAAACATTAAGTCAAATGGGAAGTAATGGACCCTTCAAAACACAACATCAAATTGACCACACTAGGGCTGCGCTTGCTATGTGTGAAAATATTGACTGGAATGTAGGCCGGATTTTAGAACAAGTCGAAAGAGAAGGTTTATCTAAAAATACAATCGTAATTTACCTATCTGACAATGGCCCTAATGGTAAACGTTGGAATGATGAGATGAAAGGTATAAAAGGAACTACTGACGAGGGTGGTGTTAGATCCCCTTTAATTATGAATTGGAAAGGGAAAATTCCACAAGGTAAGATCATCAAAAAAATTACCAGCGTGATTGATCTATTACCTACCCTAAAAGATTTAGCTGGGATTAAAGTAAAATCCAAAAAACCTCTTGATGGAATTAGTCTAAAGCCATTGATATTAAATAAAACTGTAAACTGGGAAGATCGTATAATATATAACTATTGGAAAGGTCGGTTTAGCGTCAGAAGTCAAAATTATCGACTGGACAAGGATAATAAATTATTCGACATGTTGAATGATCCAAATCAAACTACAGATATCAGTGAAAAACAAACAGAGGTTTTGGAAAAGCTTCTTCAAGCAAAAAAACAATGGAAAAAAGAGGTTTTAGTTGAACTGCCAAAAAAAGATATAAGGCCTTTTTTTATTGGTCATCAGAGTGTTCAGACTACTCAAATTCCAGCTAGAGATGGGAAAGCTCACGGCGCTATTATACGCTCAAATAGACACCCCAACTGTACATATTTCACCAATTGGATTAATATAGAGGATAAAATAACTTGGGAAGTAGAGGTAGCTAAGGCGGGAAGCTTTGAAGTAATAATTTACTATACATGTATGAGAGATGCAATTGGCTCTGAATTTGAAATCAGCTTTGGAAGTGATAGTATTTTAGGTAAAATATCAGAAGAACACAACCCTAACGAATATGGAGCTTCAGAAGATCGTAGTCTAAGAACAGAATCATATGTGAAAGATTTTAAACCATTAAATATTGGTGTAATTAATCTCGAAAAAGGACCAGGAACTTTGAGCTTAAAGGCCATTAAAAAAAATGGGGAGTCACTTATGGATTTCCGACTGATGCTATTTAAACGTATCTAACACATCCAAAAATTGATTTTTATTTTTAAATCATTTATTCTGTAATAGAGCCAAGTTTTTGATATTGAAACTAAAATTATTACGAGACTAAATTGTTAAGTAAATTGAAAATAAAACGCTTCAGCTAGTTATTCCTGATGGGAGGAAAATAAAACTAGATTTAGAAAACTTTAATGTACGTAAAATAAAACCGTTAAAAATAAACGGTAAAAAGATCCCAATAGATTCTTTTTATAGGATTCCATCGGGAAAATGGGAGGCAGTTTTCTGACCTATTTTAGTTCTAGTTTCTCAATTTTCCCATAATCATCTCCTCTAACAGCCTCAAAAGCCGTTAACATCTCCTGAAGTTTGTCGGGCTTTAGAGCTGCGAGATTATTTTGCTGTTCAATATCTTCAGTAAGGTTATAAAGTTGAAAATTGGAATCATTACCCAATTCAATTTGAACTTTATCATTCACTGCGGGGCCTTCATAAGGGGGAATCATTACCCAATCTCCTCTTTTAAAGGCAGTTCTGGAGGTAGCTTCAATTACCATTTCATCTCTACCCTCATCTGATTGACCCAAAAGTAATTCTAGTAAAGGAAGGCTATCAGCAGTCCTAACTTCACTACCCACTAATTGAGCCAAAGATGACAAAAGATCCAATTGACTGACCATAGAATCTGAAACTCCAGGTTTTATTTTTCCTTTCCAATAAGTGAAAAATGGTACCCGGGTACCTGCTTCAAAAAGACTATATTTACCTCCTCGTAAGGCTCCCGAGGGCAGGTGATCACCATTTTTTACATCTGAATCATCATAATAACCGTCATTTAGAACTGGTCCATTATCACTAGAAAAAATAATAAGGGTATTGTCTATAATACCCTCAGCTTCCAAGGTCTTTTTCAATTCCCCCAAACACCAATCAGCCTCTACAATAGCGTCTCCCCTGGGTCCCAACTCTGAAAGCCCCTCAAATCTAGGGTGAGGGGTTCTAGGTACGTGAGGTTGCTGCATAGGATAATATAAAAAGAATGGCTTTCCCTTATGGGATTTAATATATTTTTGGATCCCATTCAAAAAATGATCTGCCATATCAATATCACTCCACTTAGCTGCTTCTCCTCCTTTCATAAAGCCAATTCTAGGGATTCCATTTACAATACTACTGTTATGACCATGATGCCAATTCATAGTCAATAGTTCAGGATTTTCAAGCCCTGTCGGCTCTCCCTCGAAATTCTTTTGATAATTTACTTCGATAGGATCGTTAGGGTCTAATCCCACTACTTTTCCATCTTCTATATATACAGTGGGCACCCTGTCTTGCGTTGCCGCTAAAATATAAGAATAGTCAAAGCCAACCTGATTTGGCCCAGGGCTCACCAACTGATTCCAATTGACATTTCCATTGCCCAAGCCTAAATGCCATTTACCTATTATGGCCGTTTGATAGCCTTCTTGTTTAAGCATTTTCGGAAGAGTCATCTGGTCTGTACCAATAATCAATGGGGCAGTACCTGCAAGAATTTTAGCTCTCTTTTCCCGCCAAGGATAAACTCCTGTTAACAGGGCGTATCTACTTGGAGTACATGTCGCAGAAGTAGCATACCCGTTATTGAATCGCATTCCAGCCATGGCCATCGCGTCCATATTAGGTGTTTGTAGCTTTGAAGCTCCGTTGTAACTCACATCCCCATATCCCAAATCGTCCATATAGATAATAATGATATTGGGTTTTGTTGGCGTTTCCTTTTTGTTACAGGATATAAAACATAATGCAAAAAATAAAAATAAGCCAGTAAATTCAAACTTTAATATCATATTGGTTCAATTATTTAGTTGTGACCCCAAATTAATGATTTATAACTATTTTAGAGAAGTTTATTTTTCAAAACATGAAAAAAAATAGTATAAAAATTAAATTTATCTCAACATCTATACTCTTTTTTGTCATGCTATTGAGCTGTGAAAATCAACCCCAAAAAGTATCTAATAAAAAATTACCTAATTTAATTGTAATCATGACAGATGATTTGGGTTATAGCGACGTAGGGTTTAATGGCAGTGAGGAAATACCTACCCCCAACATTGACCGTATTGCCCAAAAGGGTGTTAAGTTTACTAATGGCTATACGCCATATCCCGTCTGTAGTCCAAGCCGTGCAGGTTTTATCACTGGCAGATATCAGCAGCGTTTTGGCTATGAAAGAAACGCCCAATACCGCCCCAATGACCCAAATATGGGTTTACCACAAACGGAAAAAACTATTCCTGAAGTAATAGGCCAAGTGGGTTATACTTCAGGAATAATTGGTAAATGGCATTTGGGGGCACATATTTCAAATCATCCACTTAACAGGGGATTCAATTTTTTTTATGGGCATTTGGGTGGAGGACACCGTTATTTTCCTGAGGAACTGACTATAAAGGATAGTTATTCCATAAGTGACGAACCTCTTAGTTACAAAACCTGGATCATGAGAGATCACAATCCAGAAAAAACAGACAAATATTTAACAGATGAGTTTTCCAATGAGGCGGTAAATTTTGTAATAAAAAACAAACAACGCCCTTTCTTTTTGTATCTGGCATATAACGCCCCTCATGGACCCCTTCAAGCGACTCAAAAATATCTCAATCGATTTGACCATATAAAAGATAAAAGAAGAAAAACATATGCCGCGATGGTGAGTGCAGTTGACGACGGAGTTGGAAGAATTCTTGATAAGCTGGAATCTTTAGAGATAGTTGATAACACTATTATTTTCTTTTTTTCAGATAATGGAGGGCCTGAATCAAAAAATGGGTCTAATAATGGACCACTAAGAGAGGGTAAGTCGTCTATTTACGAGGGAGGCAACCGAGTCCCATTTGCAATGCAATGGACAGGCGAAATTTCACAAATGGTTTATGATTATCCCATTTCGAGTTTAGACATATTACCCACCATTGCTGAATTGACAAATGCCCCTATAGAAGCAAAGAATCCGTTAGATGGTGTGAATATAATTCCCTTTCTTAAAGGATTAAAACGGGGACGGCCTCATAACACTTTATATGTAAGAAAATTTGACAATGACCTTTATTCCATTAGAGATGGTGATATGAAATTAGTGACCAAGGAAAAAAATACCATAAAAGAGCTATATAATCTAGATCAAGACATAGGAGAGGAAAATAACCTAGCTGATTTCTTTCCAAAGGAGGTTCAACGTCTAGACTCAATACTTCAAGCTTGGGATTCTCAATTGATCGATCCCATTTTCTTGGGTTTAATTCATACAGAGAGGTGGCGAAAAAGGCTAGATCAAAAGCCTCAAAAATAGATGAAAGCCTACTTTAGAATTTTTTAATACATTTGATTACGAAATAGTTAAAACATTTAAATTAAATCTTTTTCCCGTTAAGGGAACCATCATGGGTATTAACGTTATTGATATAATCGACAAGCTTGATCATAGTTCAATTCTTGACTATAGGAAAGATTTATTAAAACCTCTTAAAGATTATTTTATATTCAAAGTAAAACAAAAGGTTGAAGCCAACTTCAACTTTATATGTACACATAATTCACGTAGAAGTCAACTCGCTCAGGTATGGGCTAAGATAATATCTGATTACTATGGTTTTAATATCAATAGTTTTTCAGGTGGAACTGAAGTAACTAATTGTAATCCAAGAACAATCGCATCTTTTGAAAGAATGGGATTTAAGGTTGAAAATCCTGGGGGGGAAAATCCACATTACGAATTAACCTACCATGAGAAAAAAAGACCCATAATAGTTTACTCAAAAACTTTTGATGATGCGTCAAATCCAAAAAATAATTTTGCAGCGGTAATGACCTGTACGAATGCGGACGAAAATTGCCCAATTATTTCGGGGGCTGAAAAAAGAATATCACTTCCATTTGAAGACCCTAAGATATACGACAATTCTAATCAGGAATCAGAAAAATATGATGAAAGATCCATACAAATTGCTACGGAAATGAAATATGTTTTTAATGTTAGATTTCGTTAATTATTTATAAGCTCTCTGACTTCGGACGATCCATAATACATTCCACCAATTAATTTCACTACCTCATCGGTTAGTTTTGAGGCGTTAATATTTTGAGGTAAATTGAATATAGAACCATCCATAGATTCTAAGTAGTTTTTTTTTTGGTTTAGATATATTGCAGTATGTAACCGATTTCTAATCACATAATCTAGATGCATGTCAGTATCTTGATAATTTTTCTGAAATTCTTGAAAGTTTTTTATTGTGGTATGGAGGATTCTTATATTTCTACCAAAGTTTAAATCTGACCTTTGCCTTAAAGCGTCATAAAAGTTTACATCTTCTTCAATTGCACTTAAAGAATTAATTTTCATAATTTGATTTTCTTGAGCACATGAATTAACACAAATAAAAACTAGGCAATAAATGAAAACTTTGGTCTTAAAATCCATCTTTATATAAAGCATTATAAATTTCTTACCCAAATATTCCTGAAGGAGACTGGGTTACCATGATCTTGGATATAAATATTTTTCTTAAGACTCTTTCCAGGCATATAACCTGAAATCTCATCCCTTCCTAATTTTGGATAACCCCTGAATTCAGTAGTCCCTAAAATTTGTACATTATTTAATACCAGAATACCATTATGAAAAACAGTAAAAGTCCCTGACTTTATTTGATTGCCATCTAAATCATACTTTGGCTCCATAAAAATTATATCATATTCTTGCCATGTCCCAGGGGGTCTACTGGCATTTACTAATGGAACGTATTGCTTATACAATGAAGCTGCTTGACCATTAGAATAAGTTGGATTTTCAAAGCTATCGAGGATCTGAATTTCAAATCGTCTTTGAAAAGTCACACCACTATTACCTCTTCCCTGACCTTGCCCTTTTATTTCTTTAGGAGTTTTCCATTCAATATGAAACTGAACTGATCCGAATTCCTCCTTAGTTTGAATACCACCATCTGGTTTTACAGTCATTGAACCATCTGAATTTATTGTCCACCCAGCAGGGCCGCCTGTGGGAGCGTTTGTCCACTTAGATAAACTCGTTCCATCAAACAATATAATGGCATCACTTGGAGGTATTCCCTTTGCTCCAGGAACAACAACTTTTGGTATTGGCTCCCAAACTTCAGTTAATTTTGGATCCATTTTTTTTTGAGCTATTAGCAGACCAGAACTAAATAATAAAAGAAAGTATTTAAACATTATTCAATAAAAAAATGGGAAAGTAACTGACTTTCCCATTTAAACATAATTTATAATCTAAACTGATTTCGCTGATTTCATTTCAACCAATAGACGAGCCCCAAAAAGAACTATAAGGATTGCTGGCAATAAAGCCATTATATATAATGTATCAGAACCGGTAGCGTCCATATCCATAACCAATCCCATTCCCCAAAGAACAATCGAAACAGAGAACATACCAAGTCCACCCATTAGGGATAATCCTAGGGCACCGCTACTTGGAATTTTTTCAGCAACAAAAGATAACATAGTTGGCCAAAAATAGCAGACCCCAATAGCAAATACTGCAGCTGCTAAAAAGGATGTCATTCCTGTTGCTGTTGACAACCAAAGTAATCCCAGAAAAGAGAAAATTGCTGAAAACAATAACATTTTGGTAATACTCAATCTGTGAACAATATCTCCAGCAAATAGTCTTCCTACCATCATAATTCCATTAATGAAAGCTAACACTAAAATTGGATTTGATACGGTTTGCTCTAGAAGTGAAGAAATCCTTTGAGTAGTTGCCAGCTCAGTAGAGGCAGTCAGTAACATGCAAAAACCGATAAACCAAAATAATGGATTAGCAAAACAGGCTTTCAACATATCTTCATATGTTACCCCACTAGATACTCTCTCGGTAGGAGGAAATTCTTGACCTCTAAATTGAATTATATAAATTATTAGTGGAATAAACAATGTGCCTACCAATACCATCCAGCTTAATCCCATCAAATCAACAATCAAGTAGGCTAAAATACTTCCAATCACAATTCCTCCAGGAAACCATACATGAAATCGGTTTAACATTTTTGTTTTTTCTTTGGGGTATAGGGTTGCAATTAATGGGTTACATGCAGCTTCAACCATGCCATTTCCAATTCCTATTAATAAAGTCCCCAAAAATAACATCCAAAAATCTCTTGCCAAAAGAGTCAGAACAATTCCCAATAAGTGGCCTGCAAAAGCTAAGTTCATTATTTTTTTCATTCCAAAAAGGTCTACCATAAAACCTCCTATTATCATCGCCAAAGTAAATCCGTAGAAAGCAGGGCCAAAGGCAATTCCAACTTGTTCAAGTGTTAGGCCGTAATCATTATTGAATACCAGCTCAATCTTTGCTCTAACTGCAAAGGTCATGGCTGTTGTAACAAGAGCAAAACAACTTGCATTAAATAGTTTTGAATTCATAATTAAAAATATTTGGTTTATTCAGACTCCAATTTAAAAATAATCTTGATATAATAGCTAAAAACTATTCGCTAAGATACTTTCATAAAGTTCCTGCTTTCCACTAGTATGTGAAATCTCAGACTGATTTATCCCTATTTTATATAAATCCTCAATAGATAACTTAGCGTTTTCAAATGAATTGCCTTGTCCGCTATCATATGACTCATAACGTTCCTTCAACATTTTAGCATAAGGGGTTTTAGTTAGGATATACTCCGCTGAAATCAAGCCTCTTGCAAAGGTATCTGCACCTTGGATATGTGCAATAAAAAGATCCTCAAGGTCAGTAGAGTTTCTTCTCACTTTAGCGTCAAAGTTAATTCCTCCTCCTTGTAACCCCCCGGATTTAAGGAATACCAACATTGCCTCTATAGTTTCGTAGAGATTAATTGAAAACTGATCCGTATCCCAGCCATTTTGATTGTCTCCTCGGTTAGCATCAATACTTCCTAGCATTCCTGCATTGGCAGAAACTTGAAGTTCATGTTCAAAGGTGTGACTTGCTAAAGTGGCGTGATTAACCTCAATATTAAGTTTAAAATGATCTTGTAATCCATTTTGATTTAAGAACCCAACAACTGTAGCTGCATCAAAATCATACTGATGCTTTGTTGGTTCAGCCGGTTTAGGTTCGATAAAAAAGTTTCCATTAAACCCTTGTTTTTGGCCATACTCAACCATCTTATTAAAGAAAGTAGCTAAGTGATCTAACTCACGTTTCATATCTGTGTTTAATAGTGATAAATACCCTTCTCTACCTCCCCAGAAAACATAATTTTCGGCACCCAATTCCATTGACGTATCAAAGGCAATTTTGATTTGTGCCGCTGCTCTAGAGGCAACTCTAAAATCAGGATTGGTTATAGCGCCGTTCATGTAAACAGGATTTGAAAAACAATTGGCAGTTCCCCAAAGTACTTTCATTCCTGTTTCTTTTTGCTTGCCTTTAATATATTCAGCAATTTGCCCTACTCTTTTTTCTGTTTCCAAAAGCGAAGCGCCTTCTTGTATTAAATCAATATCATGAAAACAGAAATAATCGAAGCCCATTTTTTGGAGGAACTCAAAAGCAGCATCAGCCCTGTTTTTAGCCTGCTGCATGAAATCTGTCTCCTTATTCCAGGGGTACAGGTTTGTCAATCTTCCAAAAGGGTCAGCGCCATTATCATTCATGCTATGCCAATATGCCATTGCAAATTTGAAATGGTCTTTAAGGGTTTTTCCCATCACAATTTTACTGGCGTCATAATATTTATAAGCAAGTGGATTGTCGGAATCTTTCCCTTCAAATTTAATTTTGTCAATGTTTTTAAAGTAATCTTGATTCATTTTTAGATAATGTTATTTGTTAATTGATTTTTCCAGTTTTCAAAAGCCTGACTGCTAATTTCATGGTTGTCAGCATCAGGACTAATCGTTTTAGTAATTTTAATTTTCTCCTCAACAGCTCCACTATTTAGTCCTGCTATACTTGCTTTCGCAGCGCCTTCTGCTCCAGTAGCTTCAAGCATTTCAATAGTTATACCAAGTGTGTCTGCAATAGTTTTTGAAAATTCGTTAGATAAAAATAGGTTATCATTCCCCACTTTGAGGCGTTCAATAACTACCCCGTCACCCTTCAATATTTCGATCCCATAAATAAGGGCAAAGGCAATTCCCTCCAAAGTAGCTCTTACCATATGGTTATTATCATGAATATTGAAATTAATATTTTTAATGTGGCCATTAACAATTTTATTGTCGAGCATTCTCTCTGCACCATTGCCGAAGGGGAATACTGCCAATCCATTACTTCCAACGGGAGCTAAATTCGCCATTTTATTTAATTTTTCATATCCCATCGAGCCAGTTAATTGGTGAAGCCACCGATATTGTATCCCTGCACCATTAAGGTTAAGTAATTTACCAAAAGTTTTTTTGTCAGGATGGTAGTTAGCGTGAGCAAAAGTATTGACTTTGGTCAGCTCATTACCAGAAAATTGATCTGTTAAGGCATATACTACTCCAGAGGTACCAGCAGTTGCAACCACATCACCTGCTTTTCTTGCCCCTAAAGCATAAGCATTATTGGGCTGGTCTCCAGCTCTATAGGTTACGGGAATACCTTCAAGTAATCCTGTATCCTTACTCCCTTTTTTGGAAACTCTAGCTTGCTCAATAAAATTTGGTACTACATCTGGAATAAGACTTTTATCAATCTGATAATAATCAAAAAGACGATCTGAAGGAGTATCATTTTTAAAATCCCAAAAAATCCCCTCAGATAATCCAGTAATAGTAGTCTGTAATTCACCAGTAAGTTTGGCCACGAGAAAGTCTCCAGGAAGCATAAATTTATAAGTCTTATTGTAAATTTCTGGTTCATTTTCAATTACCCACCCCAGCTTTGAGGCAGTAAAGTTACCTGGTGAGTTAAGTAAATTTTCTTTACAGTATGATTTTCCAAGTTTTTGAAATGCCTTCTCTCCATAGGGTGTTGCTCGACTATCACACCAGATGATGGATTTCCTTAATGGATTGAGATTTTTGTCAACCAAAACTAATCCATGCATTTGATAAGATATACCAATACTAGAAATTTGATCCGCCTTGATGTTCGCCTTTTCAATTAAAGATTTTGTCGCATCACAGAGGTATTCCCACCAAAGCTTAGGATCTTGTTCTGCCCATCCAATTTCATTTGCTATCATTGGTATTTCAGAATCTGGCACTCTAACTCGCTCAATAGGTTTCCCTGTTTCAGCATCTACTAATGCTGCTTTTACAAAAGAGCTCCCTATGTCGTATCCTATTGCTATCATTTTTTATATACTGGTGAAATTAAATTTTCTTTCAGATGATATTTGCCTTCTGATGCCCAACGAAATCCTCTCATTTGCATGGTAAGCACCTCAGGAATTTCAAATTCTCTAAGATAATGCCCTATAGAGCTGTAAAAAACTCTTCCTTTTCCATAATTCTTTTTCCAAATCACAGGCATAAAACTTCCTTTTATTTTATTTTCATTGGTAGGCCAATTATTCAATTTAAATTCTGATACTGCTAATACTTTAACATTTGGATCGATCATCATATAATATTGTTCAGAGCCATTAATTTTAAAGTCCGATATCCCATTAGTAATATAATCCTCTGAATCATATATTTTTACCTCATACTCAGCAGTCTTCATTTCCTTCAATTCCCCAGGATGTGCAACGAAATCACCGCCAACTATGAAATGATATAATGGGTTAGGACTCGAGTCTCCAAGACCTCCATGCCAACCAGCAAAACCCGTTCCATTTATTAGAGCATTTCGTAACCCTTTAAATTGATCATTATTCATTCTAGGATCAGAGGTGAAAGCATCTGTAAAAATTTGAATTATCAGGTCAGCCTCATTCATTAATTTTTCATCTTCATAAACACTAAAGTTGTCAAAAACCTTTACACTTGCACCTTCCTTTTCTAGAATCGGAACAAAAAGATTAACACTCTCCTTTGGACTGTGACCATTCATTCCGCCATAAACATAAATTATATTTTTCCCATTAAGAGACGGATTCTTGAGGTTATTTTGAGATGAAACATAAAAAGGAAATGAAACAAGGATTAATAAAATAAGTCTGGTATTTTTAAAAAGTTTCATATTTTAACCTCCTTATAAGTAAGGCGATTTTAAAAGTACAAAAATCAAAATATTAAAGAATAAAATTAAGAAAAACGTTTGCTAAAAGATATAGATCAGAAATTGCCTCCACTGATAGAAAAAGTTACTAATTACCGACAAAAAAATTAATGAATTTTTATAAATGGATTAATTAAATCCTCTTTTCCATGGTATTTTCCCTCTGATGCCCAAGCAAAACCCCTCATCTGCATTTTTAAAACCTCTGGAACATCAAAGTCCGTCATAAAATGACCAATTGAAGAATAAAATATTCTTCCTTTTCCATAGTTCTTTTTCCAAACAACTGGCATAACACTTCCTGTTACTCTAATTTCTTTTTTCCCTGGTTTTTCATATCTATCTCTTACAAACTCTGAAACCGCAAGGACCTTAGTGTTTGGATCAACAAGCATGTAGTATTGTTCGGTGTGTTTCAAATCAAAATCATTAATTCCTTTTGTTATTTGGTCGTTTTTATCGATAATATTAATTCGATAATCAATTTTACCACCAGGGTGAAAGATAAACTGTCCACCGACCATAAATTGGTACTTAAGATTGGCTCTAAATGCATCTCCTGCACCACCGTGCCACCCTGAGAAACCAGTTCCAGACATTATTGCAGATTGTAACCCTTCAAATTGTTTTTCCGATATTTTACCCATGGTCCAGATCTGAATAATTAAATCTGTTTCATCCATTATTTTTTTATTGGTGTAAACCTTAAGGTTATCAAAAACTTTCACATCAGCACCTGCAGCTCTCAATTTAGGTACAAATACATCTACACTTTGTTTTGGAGAATGACCCTCCCAGCCACCAAAAACATATATAATTTTTTTTCCTTTCAATGTCGGTTCATTTTTACTTTGGCTGTGAATTGAAACCGAATAAAATAATATTGCAATTATTAAAATTGAATAGTGTTTTAAATTTCTCATAAATTTTTTATCATTTTTTTAATTTCATTAACTACTAAAGGTAAAGCAGGGGTTGAAATACCGTGACCATAGCCATTAAAAATAATATGCTTTACATTTTGATGTCCTGCTACTTTAAGCATTCGCATCAAGTAAGCATTTTCTTCAGCCCTTCCCAGCATCTCCAACTCAGGGTCACCTGTATAAAGAACTATAGGAGGAGCATCTGCTCTAACATGATACAGGGGGGCGTAACGATCAATAATTGGTTGTTTCTTGGAAATCCCATTTTCTGACCTAACAGTAAAATGTGTAATCGCATGTCCTGTAAGTGGTAGTAATGCAAAAATATCATTTGCATCTATTTGGTGTTTTTTCAGGTAGCTTTTGTCTAAGCCTACCATCATTGTTAAATAACCCCCTGCAGAACTCCCGCTAACAATAATTTTTGAAGGATCTCCTCCATATCTTTCAATATTTTTAAACGTCCAGGCAACTGCAGCAGCTGCATCCTCAATAAAAACTGGAGTTTTTACTTTTGGGTAAAGTCTATAATTGACAGCAATTACAGCAATACCTTTTTCTTGTAGTTGTACTGGAATAGATTTATTACCTCCCTTTAGACCTCCTCCATGCATCCAAACAACTGTTGGAAAGTTTTCTGAATTTTTAGGATAATAAATATCAATTTTACATCGCTCTTTTTGGTAAGTATCGATACTTCCATCATAATAAGAAATATTTTCCTCTAGAATATATTCCTGTTTTTGTGCATTTAATCCACTAATATGTATACCGAAAAATAGTACTATAAATAGTTGAATTGTATTATTCATCGTTTGATTTTAGTGTTAAAATTTACAAAATATATTTACATGTATTGATAGTAGAAGACATTTATGTCTTACATCTAATAAACTTTTAAAATATAAATGATTTAATCTTTTAAGATCCATATTTTATCTCCTCCAAAAAAATTTAAAATTATAAGCTACTTTTGAAGAGTTTTTGGCTCCGTAGTTCAACGGATAGAACAAGAGTTTCCTAAACTTTAGATACAGGTTCGATTCCTGTCGGAGCTACAACTTTTAAAATTAATTTCTTCTAAATTTACCTAAGCAATTTAAAATGATACTGCCCTGAAATTAGTTCAGTTTGAAATTTTCCACTCTCATTCTTTAAAAAATTTAAATCTTCTTTTTGCAAAATTTTTTCACAATCCAGGGTAAGTTTTGCAGTACTATTTGGAGGAATATTTACATAATAATAGATGAATCTCCCTTTTCTTTTCCATGAGCTTTTTATTGGACCATAAGGCCCATTAAAATGAGTATCAAAATGATCCAATTTTTTTATAAAATTAGGATTTAATAAAATATTTTTAAACCCAGGTTTTAAAGGGTCAGGTTTTATCCCCCCCAGTGCCTTATAAAACCAAGCACTTATTTCACCAAACATAATGTGATTTCTAGACATTGCTCCTTTTCGGTCCTCATCAACCTTCCAATCTTCATATAATGTATTTGATCCATCTTGAATCCATGCCCCCCATGACGGGAAATCAGTTTGAGTTGCAACTTCATAAGCTAAATCAGAATATCCATTTTCACTAAGAGCATTCAAAATAGATTTACTGCCTAATAGTCCAACATCTATGTGTTTGTTATCAGCTATAACTTTTTCAGCTAATTTTTCACTTACTTTTTTTTTGTAGGATTCTGGTACAATATCCCAATAGAGTGCAGTACTTAATTCAGTTTGAAAACCACTACCATAAATATATTTTTCATCATCAAAGTATTTAGCATTTATTGTATCTTTTATCAATAACGCAAGGTTTGAATATTTAATAAAATCTTTTTCATTTCCAAATATTTTTGCAGCCTTTGCTAAAATACTAGCATCCAAATAGTAATAAATTGTAGAAGTAAACTCCTTTGGAGTTTTAGATTTCACTGGAACCCAATCTCCAAGCCCCCAATAGGTTACATAACCAGGGCTAACCTCCGTAATCCGATCTACATACCTCTTTATATTTTCGTAACAATCTTTCAAAAGTTTTTTATCTCCATAAAACATATAAATATTCCATGGGATAATAGCAATACTGCTTGTCCAGTCAGGACCATTAGCCCAATGATACCCCCAGCCATTTGAGGGAATAATTGATGGAAGAACACCATTTGGTTGTTGCTCATCACGATGATCAGCTAGCCATTTTTCATAAACTGTAATCCCATCGAAGTTAAATAGTCCAGTCTCAATTGCAATATGTGCATCACCAGTCCATCCATTTTTTTCTCTCTGTGGACAATCAGTTGGATAACCAAAAAGATTTGATAAATAGGAGTTATTAGTTGCTGACCAAAGATCATTTATCAGAGGATTCGAACTGTTTATTTTACCAACAATAGGGACATCGCTATGCATAACAATTCCCTTAACACTTTCTTTTGTTAAATCAATTGGTTTTGAACTTATTACCTCAACGAATTGGAATCCCTTATAATTAAACTTAGGTTTAAAGGTTTCCTCACCCTTACCATTAAGTGTATAAATATCTGTTTGAAAAGGATCACTGTTATCAACTGGTCTATAGTGAACAATTATATTTGAAAGATCAATTTCACCCTTTTCATCCAATAATTCCGAATGAGTAACCCTTAGAACAGTTCCCTCCTCCCCTTTTACTTTTATCTCAGAAATTCCAGCAATATTTTTTCCAAGGTTAAAAATATATTTCTTGGAATTAAATTTTCGCATCTCGGTAGGTAAAAGAATTTCTTTAAATTTAATTGGATGCAATGATTGGGATACTATATTTTGAGAAGGTGCTGTAGTTGAGATACTTTTTTTCCAATGTTCGTCATTAAAATCGCAATTATTCCAGCCCTCTTCTTCCAAGCTTGCGTTATAATGTTCACCAGTATAAATACTATTAAAAATAATTCCTCCAGAATTTGTTTTCCAATCTTTGTCAGAGGATAAGGTTTCCTGAGTCCCATCCTCATATGTGACTTTTAAGTCCATACAAAATCTAGGTCTAGCTCTCCAGGGTGATTCATCGAAATACCAAACTGCTGAAGACTGGTGATTATACCAACCATTGCCTAAAACAATTCCTATAGCATTTTTTTCTTTTAAAAATGAAGTTATATCATGAGTCACATATAAATTTCTTCTATCAAACCTTGTGTATGTAGGGTCTAAACGATTTTTCCCTACTCGTTTGCCATTAAGGTAAAGTTCATATAATCCAGCAGCACTAATGTAGACCCTGGCTTTTTTTATTTTCTTTTTAATAATGAACTCTTTTCTGAAATATGGAGCCTCTTTCATTTCAATATCCCGAGTATCAGATATCCATGTACCTTTCCAGTTTTTTGATTCCATCATTCCCATTTCAAAGTTGGCAAGGTTGGGCGTTGTTATTTGTTCATTGTCTTGATTCCAAACTTTGACTGACCAATAATACTTTTGAAAGGGTTCAAGTGTATTCCCATTATAGGTAAGCAATTGTCCATCTGACATTATTTTTCCAGTGTTCCAATGACTCCCAATGCCTGATGACACATTCATGGAGTCAATTCCCACAGTAATACTATAAGCAATTTGTCTTGACCCTCTTTTATCATCTTTAATTTTCCATTTTAAACGAGGATATTTTTCATCTAATCCAACAGGATTTGTCAAATATTCGGTCCTTAAATCATAAAGAAATTTTTCGTTTTTTTGAGAATAAAGATTATTTGTTAGGAACTTAAAAAAAACTAACACTAAAATTATTCCAATTCTCATGTAATAAATTTAATCATTCTAATGCAAATATTCATTAGTTTTAGTTTTGATGAGCGAAACAGTGAAATCCAAATAAGCCCCACAATTGTAAATATTGATAACATATTCTCTAACTAGAGGAATTTGAATAGATATACTAACTAATTTTTTTTAAAATTAAAATATTTAAATATTTTTGAATTAATTTAAAATAAACAGAAAATGATTAGCAAGGAACAAGTAAAAGAATCACAAGAAATTTGGGGCAATGGCGTTGTAAAAATAGGTTCACTTAAAGAGGATAGGGCGGCATGTGAAGAATATGCAAGTGAATTTTTGGACAATCTTTATGCTTTTGAAAGTGGAGAAGTTTTATTCAAGCCAACCAAATGTGAAATAGAACAATTTAGACCAACTAAAAATCAGGCTCTTTCTTATTTCATTGCTGGTGATGATAGAGCATGTAATGAAGATAAAGGCTTTGCTATTAACCCTTGGACAAAAGTTAGATTTGAAAATAGCGGAATCATTATTGATGGAGACCGAGCAATAGCGATGGGGAACTACTATTTTACTGACCTTAGTGGGAGTGAGGCCAAAGTAGAATATACTTTTGGATATAAACTTATTGATGGAAAGTTAAAAATCGATTTACACCATTCATCTTTCCCTTACAGCCATTAATAACTGAATAAAATAATAGCTTGAAGATTAATTATATAATTAATCTTCAAGTAAAATAGTTCTTTTAGACGGATTAAATGGAGTATCAATTAATTCACCCATTTGATCAATAAGCTCGAGTTTGATAGAGATTTCTCCCTTAGGCAAACCTTCAATATAATATGGAGCCCATTCATCTATTATGAATTCTGTATCTTGAATAGTCGCTTTTACCTTATTCCCCGAAGGCGATATATTTGTATTGACTAAATAAAAATCCAGTAATAATTTTTCAGTATCCTTTCCCTTATATACTCCTTTAGGTCTGCTGTAGAATAGAAAATCTTTTGTTAAGTCAATTTTCTTACCCTCACCAATTTGTGTGAGAAAAAAAGCATTTGGATTTTTTACCGACTCATGATATGATCTCGATAAAAATGCCAAAATTACATTGTTACTTTCTTCAAGTTTCTTTTTGAACTCATTGGAATAAAACGCAGAATAAGGTCCATTATTTACGATGAAATGAATGTGTTGGCCTTTTGCGGAATTTGCTAAATCGAAACCAAACTCTTTTTCGGTTTGCTTTCCTAGTTCGTAATCAATGACATCAAATTGGAAAAGGTGGTCTTTATCATCAAAATTTATACTATTATTTTCAAGTTTAGCAGTTTCGTAAGCTGGAGATCCTTCAA
>CACHZY010000018.1 GCA_902584445.1 uncultured Bacteroidota bacterium
TCATTGAGTTTCCAGGCAGGGCTATGTTTCAGATCATTAGCCCCTTAGTTGCAACGGCTCTAAATGAAAATGATTACCAGCGACTAAGTTCTCTTTTAAAGAAAAGTTCTAATAATTTACTACTCACATCAGGATTACTGTTTCTATTAATAAACTTGAATTTGACAGACTTTTACGAGTGGGTTAACCTAGCTGGATACACTAAGGCTCTCGATGTGGTATTTATAATTTCTTTTGGAAAATTATTTTCCATGTCAATGGGCTGCTTAAATAACATCATAACCAATTCAAAATACTACCATTATGTATTTTTGTTTTCAACTACTTCAGCTGTCCTTGCGATTCTTCTAAATATTTACTTTATTAAATTGTATGGCATTATTGGTGCCGCCTATGCTACTCTTATTGTAATGGTTCTGATTAATCTGATGAAAATATTACTAGTTCAATTCACTTTTAAAATAAATCCTTTTGGAAAAAAAACGATATTAATACTATTGGTTATTTTTACTCTACATCTAATTTTCTCTCATATAAATCTTGATTTTCCTCCGATTATTTCCCTGGTATTGAGATCTTTATTAATAGGATTACTATTTTCTTTTATATCTTATTTACTAAAGCTTACAGAAGATTTTCAGATTTTTTTAACAAATCTTATAAGCTTTAAGAAAAAATTCTAATGAATCATTTTTTTTATCAAGTATCGCCCAGTGTGAGAGACTTTATTTTCCATAATTTTTTCAGGGGTTCCCATTGCGACAAGATTACCCCCATTTTTTCCCCCCTCTGGACCTAAGTCGATAATATGGTCTGCGCACTTAATCAAATCTAAATTGTGTTCTACAACTATAACGGTGTGACCTTGATTAATTAAAGCATTAAAAGAAATTAACAGTTTGTTGATGTCATGAAAGTGCAACCCAGTAGTGGGCTCGTCAAATATAAATACGATTTTATCTTTTGTTGCCCCACGTCCAATAAATGATGCGAGTTTAATTCGTTGCGCTTCTCCACCCGATAGGGTAGTAGAAGGCTGTCCCAGGGAAATATAGCCCAATCCGACTTGCTGTAAGGGATCTAGCCTTTGAACCATCTTATTGAGTTGGTGTTTTTTAAAAAATAAAATGGCATCATCAACAGTCATTCCAAGCAGTTGATCAAGTGAAACTCCATTATATTCAACCTCTAAAATCTCTTTTTTGAAACGCTTACCTTTGCAGTGGTCACATTCTAAGATAACATCAGCCATAAACTGCATCTCAATAGTGATGCTACCATCTCCTTTACAGTTTTCACATCTTCCCCCATCAACATTGAATGAAAAATGTTTGGGTTTATAACCTCGATTGATCGAAAGTTGTTGTCTTGCAAAAAGATTCCTTATATCATCGTAGGCTTTAATATAGGTAACAGGATTTGATCTAGATGATCTTCCAATCGGGTTCTGGTCAATAAACTCAACACTATGGATCTTTTCCATGGCTACATTGATTTGATCATATTGACCAGGTTTATGATTATAAACACCTTTTTCTCTTTGAAGAGCTGGATAAAGAATATTTTTCACTAGAGTTGATTTTCCACTTCCTGAGACTCCAGTAACAACAGTTAAACATCCGAGTGGAAAGCTTGCGTCAATATTTTTAAGATTGTTTTCTCTACAGCCTTTCAAGGTGATTTTACTTTTGTTTTTTCTTCTATTCGAGGGAATAGGAATTTTCATTTCACCGCGTAGGTATTTAGCGGTCAAACTACCCGTATTATTGATTTGATCAATTTTACCATCAGCAATAATTTCTCCTCCATTTGTTCCTGCTTCGGGACCCATGTCAATAATCTTATCAGCAGAATTCATAATCTCTTCGTCGTGCTCTACTACAATAACAGTATTACCTATGTCTCTCAGCCGTTTTAAAACCGAAATTAAGCGTTCATTATCTCTTGAGTGAAGTCCGATGGAAGGTTCGTCCAAAATGTACATTGATCCAACCAATGCGCTTCCTAGAGAGGTAGCAAGATTTATACGTTGTGACTCTCCACCCGACAATGTATTGGCCTTTCTGTTAAGATTCAGATACCCCAAACCTACGTCCTGAATAAAGCTTATTCTAGACTGAATTTCTTTTAGTATACGATCCGATACCTCTTGATCATATTTAGAAAGTTTAAGCTGTTCGAAAAAAACACCTAACTCATCCATTGGAAGGCTCAAGAGATTGGATAGTGATTCACCACCTACTTTTACATGGCTAGTTTCTTTTCTTAAACGTGAGCCTTTGCATTCATCGCAACTGGTTTTACCTCGATATCTAGACAGTAGTACCCGATTTTGAATTTTATAATTTTTGGCCTCAATTTTTTTGAAAAACTTATTAATCCCTGTAAAATAGGAATTTCCATTCCATAGAAGGGATGTTTCATTTTCATCCAATTCAAAAAAAGGTTTATGTATTGGAAAGTCAAACTTATAAGAATTTTCAATAAGTTGTTTATAGAACTTTCGCATTCCGGCTCCGCGCCATGGCGCAATGGCATCATCATAGATTGATAGACTAGTATTCGGAATCACTAGCTCACTATCAATCCCCATAATATCTCCAAAACCTTCACATTTTTTGCAAGCTCCAAATGGATTATTAAAACTAAAAAAATGAACGTTAGGGGATGTAAATGCTATACCATCTAATTCAAATTTATTCGAAAATAGTATTTTTTTCTTTTGATCTAGTGACCACAATGAGCAAGCTCCGTTCCCCTCATAAAAAGCTATTTGTATCGCGTCAGCTAATCGTTGATAAAAATCTTCTTCATTACGAACAATTATTCGATCTACAACCAGATCAAATTTATTTTTTGGGATTATGTTTAATTCATCTAGTCTGACAATCTGTTCTTTTACGAAAATTCTTGCAAACCCTTGTTGTTTTAATATACTTAACTTATAATCAATTTTTTCTTTTGCTACCTCTATTGGAGAGAGTAAAAATAATTTATCTCCATCTTTGAAATTCATTTTTAGATATTCCAATACATCATTGACTGTATCTCTTTTAACTTCTTCTCCTGAAATAGGAGAGTAGGTTCGGCCAATTCGGGAGTAAAGTAACCTTAAGTAATCATATATCTCGGTTTTTGTTCCTACAGTTGAACGTGGATTGGTTGAGGAAACCTTTTGTTCTACGGCAATTGCAGGGGCGATTCCTTGAATATCGTCCACCTTTGGTTTATTTAGCTTGCCCATAAACTGACGAGCATAGGAAGACAAACTTTCCACATAACGTCTTTGCCCTTCAGCGTAAAGAGTGTCAAAAACCAATGAGGACTTTCCTGAACCAGATAAACCAGTCACGACTGTTAATTGATTTCTAGGGAAAACTGCATCTACATTTTTTAGGTTGTGTAGGTTAGCTCCCTTAATTATAATGTATTTTTTAGTGTCTAACTCAAGAATATTGGACATTTCAGATAATGAGAGCTTAAAAATACAATTAATCTCAATCTTCGCTGTAAACTCTAGTTAAATTTTGTTTTAAAAGAAAAACTTTTGATTTATTATTAAATATTATATAAATTTGTAAAAAAACAAGCCTATAGAATAAAACTACTTTTTAATTATTTCGGAACTAACTAGTTAAAACCTTAAAAAGTAGATCATGGCTTCTCCATCTTATTCCACCGATGCTAATCTTATTAGAGACTATATTCAAGGAGATGAAAAGTCTTTAGAATTATTAATTTATAAACATAAGTCGAAAATTTATAATTTCATTTTCTCAAAAGTTCATGATAGTGAAGTTGCAGAGGATGTTTTTCAAGAAACCTTTATTAAAGTAATTAAAACTCTCAAAAATGGTTCCTACAATGAGGAGGGTAAATTTTTGTCTTGGGTAATGCGCATTTCGCATAATTTAATTATTGACTTTTTTAGAAAAACAAATAGAATGCCCAAATTTGAGGCGAGCAGTGACGACTATGATATTTTTCAGTTTATTAAGGATGATTCACCCAATGCAGAAAACACCCTAATTAACAAACAAATTGTAAATGATCTTCAAAAATTAATATTAGAACTTCCCTTAGATCAAAAAGAGGTCCTAAATATGCGTATTTACCGAGATATGAGTTTTAAAGAGATTGCTGAGGCTACTGGGGTTAGTATTAATACAGCTCTTGGAAGGATGCGGTACGCTATCATTAATTTAAGAAAAATGGTGATGGATAATCAGATTTTTCTAGCGCAATAAATAATTTTTTTAGAATTTTTACGTTATAGAGTAAAAGCAATTCTATGGTGCAAAATTATTCTAAAAAAAAATCTTTTTCTCAAAAACAACCAAGGTCGATTGTTATTCAGCGTATATTGGCATTTTCAAAGTACTATTCCATTACCAAGGAGCAGCACGATGAGATTGAAAAGCAGGTTTAACCCTTTGCTTTTAGATACTTCTGGATTACACTTTTTCTGCCTATAGTTTTAGTTATGTTATCCTTTTCTAGATTCCAGCCTCTGGCAGGACTGTATTCCCGTCCATACCAAATAATCTGAAGGTGTAAATCATTCCATAAAGCTTTAGGAAAAATCCGCTTAGCATCTTTTTCTGTCTGGACTACGTTTTTACCTTTGCTAAATCCCCACCGATACATCAGTCGATGAATATGAGTGTCAACTGGAAAAGCAGGAATACCAAATGCCTGAGACATAACTACGCTAGCTGTTTTGTGACCAACTGCTGGAAGTTTCTCTAATGCTTCAAAGCTTTTTGGGACTTCCCCATTGTATTTATTTATTAGAATATGGGACAATTCATAAATTCCTTTTGATTTCGTTGGAGAAAGCCCTACTGGCTTGATTATTTCTCTAATTTCATTTTCACTAAGTTTAATCATATCGTAAGGATTATTGGCCCTTTTAAACAATAAAGGAGTAATTTTATTGACACGAACATCGGTGCTTTGTGCAGACATCAAAACAGCAATTAATAGAGTATAAGGATCAGTATGTTCTAAAGGAATTGGTATTTTAGGATACAACTTCTTTAATTCATTAATTACAAACACTACCTTTTCCTTTTTTGTCATATGTATTTTTTGTTATTTCGAAGGTAAAATAAAAAAGTAATAATATGGATACATTAAAGGTAGGAGACAAGGTTCCTGAATTTTCAACTGTTGACCAAAATGGCAATGCAATTAACCTAACACTGTTGAAAGGCAAAAAAACTATTTTATTCTTTTACCCTAGAGCCAATACACCAGGATGTACTGCAGAAGCCTGTAATTTAAGAGATCATTACAAAGAGCTACAATCAGCTGGTTTTGAATTGATTGGCGTAAGTGCTGATAATCAAAAAAAGCAGAGTAACTTCGCTGAAAGACATGAATTACCTTTTACCCTATTAGCCGATGAGAATAAAGCAGTTATTGATGCCTTTGGTGTTTGGGGACCTAAAAAATTTCAAGGAAGGGAATATGATGGAATTCATAGAATTACTTTTATCATTAATCAAGAATGTGTTGTTGAGCATGTAATAAGTAAAGTTAAAACGAAGGACCATGCTGCTCAGATACTAACGGTTCTATAGTTTGTTAATCGATTTTTATCTTCTTGCTTTTCCAGCCAAACATATTATTTTTCATAATGTTTTCTGCTACTCCATCTGGAAGTTGATCCATCCAGTCTTCATTGCCATTTCTTATTTTGGTTAAGATCTCCCTGGAAAAAATAGAAAGGTATTCATTTTCATATTCAAAAATATCAACAATTTTACCGTTATATTTGAAGAATTTATAGAAATCCTTCATACGAGGATGAAGTTTTAGATTATTAGATGTAATGATTTGTCCCGTTTCCAAGTCCTTCATCGGATATAGATAAACCTTGAGGTTATTGTGGAACATTTTACCAAAAGCTTCTAAAATTCCTCCATCAATATCCTCATAATAATGCTCATCGAAGATTTCAACAAAATTACTGACACCCATTGCGAGTCCCAATTGTTCTTTGGTGTATTTTGACAGATAATCGACCATTCGATAATACTCTTTGAAATCAGAGATCATGACTGTATGGCCTAGTGAACCTAAAAGTTTGGCACGGTCCATAAAATCACTTTCATCAATTTCACCTTGAGCGGTAAGGTTGGAAAGCGTTATTTCAAATATAACTTCCGTATTTTTTTCTTTGACTTGCTGCTCCTTTATAAAAATATCAAATGATTTTTCAAACATGTCAATATTTACTTTGGTAACAGGTCTAAAACTACCTCTCAACACCAAGATGTTTTTCTTGTATAGAGCTCTTGCGGGTAAAACATTATTGCCTTGAGGATTGAACATGACCGCCTCAGTCATCCCATTTTTAACTAACTGTAAACTGAGAATACGATTGTCAATGCCCTCAAATAAGGGGCCTGAAAAGTTAATTGTGTCAATTTCAATGGCAGATCTGTCAATATGGTCGTATAGATATTTCAGAAGCTTTTTAGGCTCGTCGTGACTGTAAAAGGCGCCGTGAACAAGGTTTACTCCCATAATACCAATAGCTTCTTGTTGAAGCCTTGCCTCTGTTTGATGAAATCTAACATGAAGCATAATTTCATTATAGGGTTCTTCTGGAGCTGGTTGATATCGAATACCCATCCATCCGTGACCTTTAAATTTCTTAGCAAAGTCAATCGTAGCTACAGTATTGGCATATGCAAAAAACATTTTATTAGGATGAATCTTTTTGGGAATTCGGTTCTCTAATAGCATAATTTCCCGACTCAACATTTTATGTAATCGCTTTTCAGTTACATAACGCTTGTCATCTTCCTCACCGTAGATAGTATCACTAAAGTTTTTATCATATGCGCTGATTGTTTTAGCAATTGTACCAGACGCACCGCCTACTCTAAAAAAGTGCCTTGCTACCTCTTGACCAGCACCAATCTCAGCAAATGTTCCGTAAACTCCATCATTTAGATTGATTTTTAAAGCTTTCCTTTCAGTTGATGGTCTCTTTTCAAATTCTTTGTCTCCAGGGAGTATGATCGCCATATTATGATATATTTCTTAAAATTACAAAGTTTGTTTTTATTTCTCAATATATATTTGCATTTGAATATGCAATATGTTTAAAATAACTTTTCTTGGAACTGGAACCTCTCAAGGAATACCAATAATTGGGAGTCGACATCCTGTTTGTTTAAGTCAAAACCTAAAAGACAAAAGACTTAGGTCTTCCGTTTTGGTTCAGTGGAAAAATTATAATTATATAATTGATTGCGGTCCGGACTTTAGGCAGCAAATGTTGAAAAATAATTGTAGACATATAGATGGTATTATGTTTACCCATGAACATGCTGATCATACTTCTGGATTAGATGATATTCGCCCTTATTTTTTTCGCCAAGGGGATATTCCTATTTATGGTACCCAGCGAGTTGTAGAAAATTTAAATCATCGGTTTGGTTATATTTTAAATAGTCAAAACAAATATCCTGGAGCTCCTACTGTAAAAGTTCAAATCATTTCTAAAAACAACAACTTTAGAATTGGTAATAAAATAGTTACGCCTGTTGAGGTTATGCACAATAGTCTGTCAGTTATGGGGTATCGTATTGGGGGATTTTCTTACCTAACTGACGTTAAATATATTAATGCTGATCAGATGGAGAAGGTTAAGAATTCCGAAGTTTTGGTGCTTAATGCGCTTAGGATTGAATCTCATCCAACACATCTTAATCTGGAGGAAGCATTGGGTTTGGTTGAAGAACTAAAGCCCAAAAAAGCCTATTTCACCCATATAAGCCATCTTTTAGGATTTCATGATGAAGTGTCCAAAAAGCTTCCCAAAAATGTTCATTTAGCTTATGATAACCTACAAATCAACTGTAATTAAAAATGAAGAATAAAATCACCCTTTACCTTTTTGTATTTACAGCTTTAGTGCTGATTTTTCAATTAGTAAACTCCAAAAAAATTCTAGATGACCAGACTGAGAGATTGATTAATCTAAAAGCGGAAAATAAATTTAATGTTGCGGAACTTTTAAAACTTCAAAACCGATTGGATGAAGTCAATGATTTCTCTTTAGAGGGAAACGAATATGCCTTAAGTTATTTTAAAAATATTGATATTAACAATATTACAAATCGGATTAAAGATCAGTTGTATAAAAAGAATTTATTAATGGATAAAGATGAATTAATACCTTATGCGACAATGGATAGGACTTTTTTAATTAATAAAGTTAAGGTCTTAAATCACAAATGGCTAATTGCAAACTTTTCTGATGGTACGCTTTGGGGTGAACTCCTAATTTTTTTTAAGTTTGATAAGTCCGGCGATATTAGTTTTGAACTAAAAGAACACTTTCTCTATCCCACTAGAGAGTAGTTTTTATAATCCAACTAAGAATAGATTCAAAATTTTCTGGCGACACATTGTGCCCATTGGGATAAGTGTTAAAAAAAACTTTTGGATTATTTTTTTTAAGGCATTCAACACTCGTTTCAGCCCATTGATAAGGAATTGTTAAGTCATTTAATCCATGGGAACAATAAGCCAGTACATCGCGGTATTCTACCAATGGCTTTTGCAGTATTTCTTGATTGATATACCCGCTCATACATATAGCTCGTCTAAAAAGAGAGGAGTAATCTAGCAATAAAGCCCAACTGAGAATCGCACCTTGACTAAAACCCATTAAGCTGATATCCTCGGAGTTAAGTTCGTACGTGGAAGTAAAATAATCCAATTGATCTTTTATTTTACCAATTGAAGTCAATGCTTCTAGATCATCTGACCATTTTTTCAAATTCGAATCAAAGTTGATAGAATACCATGCTCCGCCACCGAATGGAGATTCTAATGGTGCTTGTAGGGAGATAATTGTATATTGTTCTGGAAGGTAATTGGAAAATGAAAACAAATCATCCATATTGCTTCCATATCCATGAATTAGAATTAATGCTGGGTAAGGTCCCCCAGTTATGATAGATTTTTTTATTCTGTAAGACAACATTAGTTTATGTATTGGTAGTTAGGAAACCATTATTAAAGGTGCCGAGAACCTTTCCTTGTAAGTCAAGGTCTAAATAGGCACAATTTTTAGCCGTTGACTTTAAATCATCTCTTTCTAATCGGAATATTTTTTCAGGATCAAACCAAGTCAAGTCGGCTGCTTTACCTTTCTCTATACTTGTAGATTGAAGCTTAAAACATTCAATTCCACGGGTTAGGAAACTCAATACTTTGTCGAGGGGAAATATATTGGATAACAAACCAAAACAGCTTTCAAGTCCAATAGTACCAGGAGATGAATGTTCAAATTCCAGTTTTTTGTGTTCTATGTTCATCGGCTCATGCATGCTGCTCACCATATCTATCGTGCCATCAAGCAGTCCCGACCGTAAAGCTTGTTGGTCTGTTTTGGACCGTATTGGAGGAAAAACCTTAAAGTTGGCATCAAATCCTTCGAGATCAGTCTCGTCGAAGATTAAATTTGGAAGCCCAACACTACAACTAATGTTTAAACCTTGTTTTTTTGCTATTCTTATCAATTCTAAACCTTCTTTTGAACTAATAAAGGGAATATGTAGCTTTCCTTCTGTATAAGATAAAATTTGTAAATCTCTAGAGATTTGAATTGTCTCCGCAATAGTGGGAATTCCCTTTACACCAATTTTGGCGCTAATTATACCTTCGTGCATCATACCATACTCAGCTATTTCATGATTCATAGGATGAGAAAAAATCGTTCCATCAAAACTTTGTGCGTATTGTAATGCTATTTTAAGTAAGTTTCCACTAATTGAGGAGGATTTGTAGTCACCAAAACCGATTGCACCTTGCTGATGCATATCATACAGTGATGCCAGTTGTTTTCCCTCCCCTTTTTCGGTCAGTGCTCCAATAGGGTAGAGGGAAGTGGTTTTATTTTGCCCCATTTTAATCAAATGGCTAATCGTCGCATTGGAGTCTGGAATGGGAATTATGTCTGGATTAAGGAGTATTTTAGTAAATCCACTACTTGCAGCAACCAGCAATCCATTTTCCAGGGTCTCTCGCTCCTCATAACCTGGCTCTCCAAATGAAACTCCAGAATCGAACCAACCTCTGGATACATGGAGGTTGCTATGCTCAATCACTTTGACATTATCAGTATCATTAATATGCTGGCTGATATTGGCAATTTCGCCATCTTTGATCAAGAGGTCTTGTTTAGTAGAATGAAAGGTACTGGAGGGATCTAAGATGGTAGCGTTTTTAAGAAGTATCTTCATCTAAGCTTCAGTATTTTACAAAAATATAAAATCAATGTTAATATAAAGTTATATGCTGAAAATAATCTTACTTAGAATTTTTCAAAAATACCCAATCCAAACAAAGCATAATCGTATTTTACTGGATCAATAGAATCATATTCCCTTAATTTTTCATCCAATTCTTTTAGTGTTTTAGCATCGTTCTGATTGCGCTTAATCATATTTAATTTTCGAGCGATATTCCCCGTATGTACATCCAGTGGTATAGAAAGTTGGGCAGGGGAGTGGTCCTTCCAAATCCCAAAATCGACCCCCCTAGTATTGGGTCTAACCATCCACCTCAAGAACATGTTTAATCTTTTTGCTGCACTACCCATTAGGGGGTCAGAAACATGTTTCACTGTTCTTGGAGGATGATTAATTTCAAAGAAAATAGATTTAAAATCGTGGATAGCTTCTTGTAATGACGATTTGTTAGAATTAAAAACATTTTCAAGCCCATGATGATTTTTATATATGTTTTTTAATGACCGAACAAAAAAATCAAGGTCAGTTTGATTGAATGTACGGTGAACAAAACCCTCAAAAACTTTTAGATCACTTTTATTATGATTAATAATAAAATCATATGGGGAATCATCCATCATATTCATCATTTTAGTGGCCGAGTTTATAATACTAAGTCTATTTCCCCATGCAATTGAGGCGACTAGAAAGCCTGAAATTTCAATGTCTTCTTTTTGAGAAAATTGATGGGGTATTTTGATTGGGTCATTATCGATGAAATCAACCGATTCGTATTTATTGGCTTTGTAATCTAAAAACTCTTTTAATTCAATTTGATTCATATATTAATTTCTCCATCTTTAAGAATAATTTTTCTGTCTGCCATGTTTGCTAGACTTTCATTATGAGTTACTATTATAAAAGTAGTGTCAAATTTATCCCTAACTTCAAAGAAGAGCTTATGCAATGCATTCGCATTTTCAGTATCTAAATTTCCGCTTGGTTCATCTGCTAAAATAATTTTTGGTTGATTAATTAGTGCTCTAGCTACTGCAACTCTCTGCTGTTCACCTCCTGAAAGTTCCTGAGGTTTATGATTGAGGCGATCTGAGAGTCCAATTAGGTTAAGTAATTCCTCAGCTGATTGCTTGAGCTCCTTTTGCTTTCGTTTCCCAATCCAGCCAGGAATACAAACATTTTCTAGAGCAGTAAACTCAGGTAATAATTCATGAAATTGAAATATGAAGCCCAAATTTTGATTTCTGAAAGAAGCAAATGAAGACTGATTCATTCTTTTTACGTCAATTGAATCAATTATTAGAGAGCTATTATCCACTTTATCTGGCTCATCTAATGTTCCCATTATTTGAAGTAAGGTAGTTTTTCCTGCACCAGAGGGTCCAACTATTGCAACTATTTCTCCTGATCGAATTTCTAAATTAATCCCCTTAAGGACTTTTAACCCATCGTAAGTTTTGTTAATGTTGATACATGAAATTATTTTATACATCAATAGTTTTTAAATCACCTACAAATTAAATCAATTATTTTTCTCTTCTACGCAGTTTTCGTAGTCATTAAATATTTTAAGTCATTATCTTTAATAAATAAAATTTTAATATGTTTAAAAACGCATATTTTGCAGGAGGTTGCTTCTGGTGCACAGAGTCAATTTTTCAGAGGATTAGGGGGGTGTCACAAGTTATTCCAGGTTATATGGGTGGGTTCATTAAAAACCCTGATTATCGAGAGGTTTGTACTGGAAAAACTGGTCATACTGAGACAATTAAAATAACTTATGATAAAAATGTTGTTTCTTATGCAGAACTCTTGGAAATTTTTTTTTCTATACATGATCCAACTACACCTAACAGGCAAGGTAATGATATAGGATCTCAATACAGATCAGCTGTTTTTTTTGAAAATCAAATTGAAAGAATACAAATAACAGAATGCATATCACTATTTGAAAAGAACAAAATTTATAATGAGTCTTTTGTTACTGAAATTAATAAGAAATTAGAGTTTTATGAGGCTGAAATTGAGCATCATGACTATTACAATCAAAATAAAACTCAGCCATATTGTCAACATATAATTAAGCCAAAAATTAAAAAGTTTAATACTTTATTTAATAAATATAGCGTTGAATAATGAAATGGAGTTTGTCAACATAAAAATTTAATTAACAATTAAATCCTTTTCAAAACTATTTTAAATCAATTATTTTTTTTAAAAAGAAATCCAAAACCTATTCGTTTTAAAAATTTTTTTTCAAACTCCCAGAAAAACTTGAATTGAAAAAAAAACACCGCTACAACTATAAGTAGTATCTGATAAATTGGAAAAATAATAAGTATTCTTAATAATGTATAAATTATATTTCCTAGTTTAACATTATCAAAAATAGATGGGTAAATATTAAGTAATTCTAGGAGAGGGACAGCTAATTTTGCGCTTGTCGTACCTGTTATTGCAAACACAATAAAAATTACAATTAATTGGAGGTTACTTGAAATATTCCATTTTTCCTTTAAATACTTTAACATTTAATCGTTAACTTAAAATTGATTTAATTTGACTAGCCAATTCTAATCCAATTCTATCCTGAGCCTCTAGTGTAGCAGCTCCAATGTGAGGAGTTAGCGAAATTTTTGGGTGCATTAACAGCTTAATTTCGGGTTTAGGTTCGTTTTCATAAGTATCCAAACATGCAAAAGCTAATTTCCCACTATCTAAAGAGTTGACCAAAGCTACTTCGTCAATGACACCTCCTCGAGCAGCATTAATGATTGCTGAACCATCTTTCATCATGGCAAATTCTTCTTTTCCGATAACATAATCCTTCTGAGCAGGAACGTGAAGAGTAATAAAATCAGAGCTTTTAATAACCTCATTCACATCATCAGTTTTGATAGAAACTTTTATAGAATCGCCATTGAATAAAGTAACGGGAACTTCTACGTTATTAATATATTTATCAGATGCCTTAACTTCCATTCCTATTCCTAATGCGATTTTAGCTACTTCTTGTCCAATTCTTCCGAATCCAATTATTCCGAGGGTCTTTCCGCGGAGTTCAATACCTTTGGCAAAAGCTTTTTTTAAACCTTTAAAATTACTTTCTCCCTCTAAAGGCATATTTCTATTAGAATCATATAAAAATCTAACTCCCCCATAGAGATGAGCAAAAACTAATTCTGCTACGGAAGATGAAGAGGATGCAGGAGTGTTGATCACACTCAACCCCTTTTCTCTAGCGTATTCTACATCTATATTGTCCATTCCAACCCCACCTCGACCAATAATTTTTAAATTTGGGCAAGAGTCAATAAGTTCTTTTCGAGCATTCGTCGCGCTTCTCACCAACAAAACAGTAATTTTATTTTCATTGATAAAATTTACCAATTGTTCTTGAGAGACATTAGTGGTAATAACTTCGTAACCAGCCTTGGTCAAGGCGATTACACCCGACATAGAAATACCGTCGTTAGCTAATATTTTCATTATAAATTATTTAAGCATTTTTTTCAAATTCTTTCATGCAATTTACCAGTGTCTGCACACTCTCCATAGAAAGGGCATTATAAATCGAAGCGCGATAACCACCAACGGATCTGTGTCCTTTTAGTCCACTGATGTTGGCATTGTTCCAAATTGGATCAAAAACTGCAGCATGACTTTCATCAATTAGATTAAATGTTGCATTCATTGCGCTACGATCATCAGCATTGGCAAACCCTTCAAATAAGGGATTACGGTCGATCTCATCATAAATCAGCTTTGCTTTTTTATGGTTTTGTGCTCCCACTCCTTCTAGACCACCATTGTTGGCAATCCAACGAAGGTTAAGTAAAACGGTATATACGGGAAATACAGGAGGTGTATTAAACATACTACCTGAATCTGCATGTACCTTATAACTTAACATTGAAGGGATTTCTCTTTCCACCATATTGAAAGTAGTTTCCTTTACAATTACTAAAGTAACACCTGAGGGTCCCATATTTTTTTGAGCCCCTGCATAAAAAAGGTCAAATTTGGAATAGTCGAGGGGTCGGGAAAATATATCCGAACTCATGTCTGCTACCAGAGGCACAGTGGTTTCTGGTATCTTTTTGTATTGAGTACCAAAAATGGTATTATTTGTTGTAATATGCAGGTAATCTATATCATTTGGAATTTCGTATACTTTTGGTATATAATTGAAATTCTTGTCTTTTGATGAGGCTAATTCAATCACATCCCCTAATATCTTAGCTTCTTTGATCGCCTTGGTTGACCATGTACCTGAATTAATATAGCCAGCTTTAAATTGAAGCATATTATAAGCCGTCATCAGGAATTGCATACTCGCTCCTCCTTGTAAATAAATCGCTTTGTATCCTTTTCCTTCCAGTCCTAGTAATTGAAGAGCTAAATCACCGGCTTCTTCCATTATAGCTTTAAATTCTGAGCTGCGGTGGGAAATTTCGATTAAAGACAAACCGATATTGTCAAGCTCTAAAATGGCCTGAGCAGCTCCTTTGATAACCTCCTGCGGTAAGACTGCCGGACCAGCACTAAAATTGTGTTTTTTCATATAAATTATAATTTGCAAATATCAAAAGTTAAGTGCAATTACCCATTCAAAAAAGGTAATTTTTGATTTTTTTTTTTAACATACTGTTAAATAATTTTTAAATTAAATTCATAGAGATCGCAAGAATTCAATTGTATCGACTCCATCAGCATAATCAGATAAGCCTGGCATTTGGGTTTGACCAAAAGAGACAGCATTTGGATAGGGTTCATTTGTGACGATACATTGTATTTTGTCTTTTTGATCCTTGATCTGATCTCTTAATTTGGTAGCATCGTCATAGTATTCGTAGAATGCCGTGGCAATGGGTGAGGATATTGCAGTATCTTCTTTTAATATAAAAAATCCATTATCGGCAAAATCAAATTCACTCATCAGAAAAACAGCTTTATTGTAATCGTAATTATTGGCGTATTTTTTAACATCGATAAGATTAGAAAGTGGATAGATACCAGAAAATATTCTGTTTAAATCAAAACCATTTGGCAAGTAGAGTTTAGCAATATTTCTACAGCCCAATCCAAAAAATTGAAGCATATCCCTTCCTAAATTTTCCAATTCAGATTTAGTTTCTTCACCATTTAATATTGCTACCCCATTCCTGTTTTTTCTTATCAAACTTGGATATTTAGAAAAATAATAATCAAAATAGCGAGCTGAATTATTACTGCCAGTAGCGATTACGGCATCGAAATTTTTCAACTTTTCCTCCGTAAAAAGGGACATGGATTTTAATTGGGGATTGTTATTGATAATAAATGGTATCAATACTTTGTCTTTAGTTGCACATTTGATCAAAGCGGCATTTCCAGTTATCCAAACTGATAAAATATCGTGGAAGCCTACCATAGGTATATTACCAGCCAATACTAAAGCAATGGTTTTGGCGGATTGATTTTCTCTAAGCGAATAAGGGGCTAACCATTTTTCTATATTTAATTTTTCCAAAGCTTTTCCCCAGCAAGAAATAGCATAAATACACTCTTCCCTCCTAAACCAGGCATTTTCTATAGTGGCTTTTTCAATTGCTTCAACAAAGGGAAAGTATTCAGGGTTATTTTCATCAAAATTGCTGAAGTAATCTCCCAATGATTCTAAAACATCAATTCTTTGACTAAGCGTATCCATTTATTTGTAAAGAATAATTATTGGTCTTAATTTTGGATCAAATTTAAATAAAGATATTTACTATGGCCATTATCATTACCGATGAATGTATAAATTGTGGTGCATGTGAACCTGAGTGTCCCAATACTGCAATTTATGAAGGTGCTGATGATTGGAGTTATAAAGACGGAACCGAGTTGACTGGGGACCTTATACTTCCAAATGGAAAACTAGTCAATGCAGATGAAACTCAAGTCCCTATCTCCGATGAACTTTACTATATAGTTCCTGATAAATGTACTGAGTGTAAGGGATTTCACGACGAACCCCAATGTGCTGCCGTATGTCCGGTGGACTGTTGTGTGCCAGATGAAAATAATGTTGAAACTGAAAAAGAGTTGCTAGGTAAGCAACGTTTTATGCACAACGATTAATAGCGTCAATTTTATGAAAGCAGGTATTGTGGGGTTACCTAATGTAGGTAAATCAACTTTATTTAATTGTCTATCTAATGCGAAGGCTCAGAGTGCTAATTTTCCCTTTTGTACAATTGAGCCAAATATTGGAGTGGTTAATGTACCTGATGAGCGTTTGGATTTCTTGAATAAACTCGTAAATCCAGAAAAAGTAATTCCTGCCACAGTGGAAATTGTCGATATAGCTGGATTGGTAAAAGGAGCGAGTAAGGGGGAGGGACTTGGAAATCAGTTTTTGAGTAATATACGAGAGACTGATGCAATTCTTCATGTACTCAGGTGTTTTGATGATGACAATATTGTACATGTAGATAGTACTGTGGATCCCATTAGAGATAAAGAGACCATCGATATGGAATTGCAGTTAAAAGATATGGAAACAGTAGAAAAACGTAAAGAAAAAATTAATCGTGCTGCCAAAACTGGGAGTAAAGAAGCACAAAAAGAATTAGAAATCCTTAAAAAAATTATTTCTTCACTTGAAAGAGGTGAGAATGTGAGGTCAATCGATTTTATTAAAGATGACGAAACGACTTATGTAAAGTCATTGCAGTTGTTAACAGACAAACCGGTTTTGTATGTATGTAATGTGGACGAAAATGCTGCCGCTAAAGGTAATGCATATGTTGAAAAGGTCAAAACCGCTATTGTTAAAGAGAATTGTGAAGTGCTAGTCATGGCGGTTAGTATTGAAGCAGACATAAACGAATTAGAATCTTATGAGGAAAGGCACTTATTTTTGGAAGATATAGGACTAACAGAACCTGGTTCAGCGAAACTGATTCGTTCTGCCTATAATCTATTATCGCTTCAAACCTATTTTACTGCAGGTGAAAAAGAAGTTCGAGCTTGGACTATACCTAAAGGTGCCTCTGCCCCCCCAAGCCGCTGGTATTATACATACTGATTTTGAAAAGGGCTTTATCCGTGCCGAAGTAATCGCCTATACCGATTATCTAGCTCTAGGAAGTGAACAAAAAGTAAAAGAAGCAGGCAAAATTAGGGTAGAGGGAAAGGGCTATACTGTTCAGGATGGTGATGTCATACATTTTAGATTTAACGTATAATAACTACTTATTTAAATACAAGTCTTAGGAATACAAAATATTATTTTTAGTTAAATAATAAATATTTTGGTTTATTATTTAAAAAAAATATTCATAAAGATTTTCTTTTGAATATTATGACAGACTTACAATATCCCTTTTTCAAATAAATTAATCAATCTTCCAAGAATTAAGTCAAATTAAAGTATGTAGATTAGGTTGAAGCTATACCTTATCTTGAATGGAATCATAAATCACGACTTTTTCCCAGAGCGACTTACCTTTTTCAATGAATTCCAGGTGTGAAGGATCAATCTGGTAGGCATCATGCGTTGCTAAATCGGGAAATGTAACCACCAAACTAAAATTATAGGAGTTGTCAATTATGGATCGATTGGTATCCGCCGGTTCACCAATATGTATACCTACTACTTGAGGGTTGGTGTCGATAAACTCGGTTAATAGAGTTTTAAAAATCTCTCGTTCATTATAGTTATCAGGGTTTTTGAGCCAAAAAAAGACTATATGGATAAAATCGCCTTTAATCTTTTCTGAGTTGAATGATTTAGTCATAGCATTGTAAAATTAAAACTAATTTAAAGCTTAATGATCTTAGTTTATAATTTTTTATAATCTGTAAAAATATTATTATCAAAACCCTAGTCAATAGTGAATCAAATTTTAACTTCTCAACAATCCTTATTAGAATTTTGTTAATTTCTTTGCCCAAATTTACTCCTTAAATTAACCTCCAAATTTTAATTTAGCGATGTTTATATGGCTAAAGAAATCCAATATACCGAAGATAACATTCGTTCTCTTGACTGGAAGGAACACATACGTATGCGGCCAGGAATGTATATTGGTAAAATCGGAGACGGCTCCTCACAAGATGATGGAATTTATATATTGCTTAAAGAAGTTCTGGATAACTGCATAGATGAGTTTGTAATGGGAGCGGGAAAAACTATTGAAATTGTAATTAAAGATAATAGAGTATCCGTTAGAGATTATGGTAGGGGGATTCCCTTAGGGAAGGTGGTTGATGTTGTTTCTAAAATGAATACTGGGGGAAAATATGACTCCCGTGCTTTTAAAAAATCGGTAGGACTTAACGGTGTTGGGACAAAAGCCGTTAATGCTTTGTCATCAACTTTTCGTGTAGAATCTGTACGTGATAATCAAATGACCAGTGCAGAATTTGAGTTTGGAAACCTCACTTCGCAAGACCCAATCGTAGAATCATCAAGAAGAAGAGGAACTAAGGTTTTATTCATTCCGGACAAAACTATATTCAAGCATTATAAATACCGATTGGAGTATGTTGAAAGGATGATCAAAAATTATGTATACCTTAATCCAGGCTTGACAATCGATTTAAACGGAGTAAAGTTTTTTTCAAACAACGGTCTTAAGGACTTATTAAAAGATCATACCAATGCCACAGACTTACTCTACCCAATTATTCACTTACGTGGAGAAGACATAGAAGTTGCAATTTCCCATAGCCGATCACAGTATAGTGAAGAATACCACTCCTTTGTAAACGGTCAGAACACAACCCAAGGAGGCACACACCAAGCTGCCTTTAGAGAATCTTTTGTTAAAACTATTCGGGAACATTTTGGAAAGAACTTTGATGCCTCTGATATCAGGAAATCAATAATCTCTGCAATAAGCATCAAAGTCATGGAACCAGTTTTTGAGTCCCAAACTAAAACAAAACTGGGTTCTACGGAAATGGGTGGGGGAATGCCTTCTGTTAGAGCATATATTAATGATTTTTTGAGTACACAACTGGACAATTATCTGCATAAGAATACCGAGGCTGCTGATGCAATACGTAGTAAAATCCTTCAAGCTGAAAAGGAACGTAGGGAATTATCTGGTATTAGGAAATTAGCCCGAGAACGAGCCAAAAAGGCGAGTTTACATAATAAGAAACTCAGAGATTGCCGGGTTCACTTAGGTGATTTAAAAAAGGATCGTCGCTTGGAGTCTACTATATTTATTACTGAGGGAGACTCCGCAAGTGGATCCATTACTAAGTCTAGAGATGTCAATACCCAAGCCGTTTTTAGTCTAAGAGGTAAACCATTGAACACATATGGTATGACGAAAAAAATCGTTTACGAAAATGAAGAGTTTAATCTACTTCAGGCAGCACTAAATATTGAGGATAGCATCGAGAATTTAAGATATAACAATATTGTGATTGCTACAGATGCTGATGTAGATGGCATGCACATTCGACTTTTATTAATCACCTTTTTTCTTCAATTTTTCCCTGAATTGATTAAAGAGGGGCACCTATACATACTGCAAACTCCCCTTTTTAGGGTTAGGGACAAAAAACAAACTTTTTATTGTTATAGCGATAAAGAAAAGGTAAATGCGATGAATCAATTAAGTGGAAAGGCCGAAATTACTAGATTTAAAGGCTTAGGTGAGATTTCCCCCGATGAATTTAAGTTCTTTATTGGTGAGGATATTAGACTAGACCCACTGATGTTAGATAAATCAACTACTACAGAGGATCTACTTCAGTTCTACATGGGTAAAAATACTCAGGATCGTCAAAATTTTATCATTGAAAACCTTAAGGTTGTGCTCGATACGGCTGACGAAACGCTTTAATATATGTTGGAAACTGAAAACAGTAATATATCAAATCATCCTGATGGTGGCAACTCTTTAGTCAAAGTCACTGGAATGTATAAAGACTGGTTCCTCGACTATGCTTCTTATGTAATTCTTGAGCGAGCTGTCCCTGCCATATATGATGGACTTAAACCAGTTCAAAGAAGAATTCTTCATTCGATGAAAGACCTCGATGATGGACGATATAACAAAGTTGCTAATATTGTTGGTCATACCATGCAGTACCATCCTCATGGAGATGCAAGTATTGCTGATGCTATGGTACAGATTGGTCAAAAAGAACTTTTGATCGACACCCAAGGTAACTGGGGAAATATCCTCACTGGAGACCGAGCAGCCGCATCTAGATATATTGAGGCCCGACTGTCTAAGTTCGCTCTTGAGGTAGTATTTAGTCCTAAGGTAACTGACTGGCAACTATCCTATGATGGGCGAAAAAAGGAACCAGTTCACTTGCCCGTCAAATTTCCTTTAATATTAGCTCAAGGAGCTGAAGGTATTGCGGTTGGTCTTTCCACCAAGATTTTACCCCATAACTTTGTAGAGTTACTTAAAGCTAGCATACAGCATCTAAAAGGAAAAAAATTCAATCTTTATCCTGATTTTCAAACTGGTGGCATCATTGATATTCAATCCTATAATGATGGCAATAGGGGAGGAAAAGTCAGGGTGAGAACTAAAATTTCCCAACTCGATAAAAACACGTTGGTTATAAGTGAAATCCCTTATGGAACAACTACAACTGGTTTGATTGAAAATATTCTCAAGGCAAATGAAAGAGGTAAAATAAAAATTAGAAAAATCGAGGACAATACAGCTGCCTCTGTTGAAATACTTGTCCATCTCCCAGCAGGAATATCTCCAGATAAAACCATAGATGCTTTATATGCTTTTACAGATTGTGAAAGTTCAATTTCGCCTTTAGGGTGTGTCATTATTGATAGTAAACCTCATTTCATTGGAGTAAGTGAAATGTTGAGGCTTTCAACAGACCATACAGTAATTTTGCTTAAAAAAGAACTTGAAGTTCAATTACAAGAATTAGAGAATCAGTGGCATTATGCTTCTCTAGAACGGATATTTATTGAAAACAGGATATACAGGGATATTGAAGATAAAACTTCCTGGGAAGATGTATTAAAGGCTATTAGTTCAGGACTGGCTATCCATATTTCAAAACTAAAAAGAGCGGTAACCGAGGACGACCTAATTAGACTAACCGAAATAAGGATTAAGAGAATCTCAAAATTTGATATCGATAAGGCTCAACTGAAAATCGAAGCTTTAGAGGGAGATATTTCTGAAGTAAAAAATAATTTAGAACACCTTGTTGATTATGCCATTAGATATTTTAATCACCTAATTAAAACCTATGGTATTGAAAAAAAACGTAAGTCTGAGATTAGAATTTTTGATGATGTCGATGCAAAAAAGGTAGTTGTCCGAAATCAAAAGTTATACATTAATAGGGAAGAAGGTTTTATTGGAACTTCGCTAAAAAAGGATGAATACCTATGCGACTGTTCTGATATTGATGATATTATTGTGTTTACTAAAAAAGGGGAAATGCAGGTCGTTAGAGTGGATAGTAAGGTATTTGTGGGTAAAGATATTATTCATGCTGCGATATTCAAGCGCAATGATACACGGACAATTTATAACATGATCTACCGAGATGGAAAAAAGGGTACCTCTTATATTAAAAGATTTGCCGTCAAAGGAATTACCCGAGATAAGCTGTACATTTTGACTCAAGGAACTGACGGCTCAACAGTACTCTATTTCACTGCTAATCTTAATGGAGAAGCAGAAGTGGTTAATATCATCTTAAGAAATACCGGAAGTATTAAAAAATTAAAATGGGATTTGGACTTTGCTGATCTTCAGATCAAGGGAAGAAGTGTAAGAGGTAATACAGTTACAAAGTATTCTGTTCTACGAGTGGAATTAAAGGAAAAGGGCGTTTCAACACTTAAGCCAAGAAATATTTGGTTTGACAAAACTATTAAAAGGTTGAATACAGACGAAAGGGGAACTTTATTAGGTGCATTTACAGGAGAAGATAAGATACTATTGATCAATAGAGACGGTAATTCCAAGGTTGTTACACCTGAAATGTCATTACATTTCGATGATAAATTGATAAGGATTGAGAAATGGGTTCCCAAAAAGCCTTTAACTGCAATTTATTTTGATAATGAAAAAGGACGTTCTTTCATTAAGCGTTTTTTGATTGAAAGTGATAAAAAGGAAGATAATTTTTTAAAAGATGGGGGGGAGCTGTTGTTTTTTAATTCGGATTGGCGCCCAATAATTGAAATAGAATTTATAAAGCCTCGTGAAAAAGACGCAATACCATCTCTAGAAATCAATGCAGAGGATTTTATAACTATCAAAGGTTTTAAAGCTTTGGGAAACCAGATCACCGGGAAAAAAATTAAAAACATTACACTAAAAAAAGTGTTGCCCTTCGAAGAGGAAACGAAAGTGTTAAAGGAGATAGAAGTTACTGATCAAGAGGAAGTTAACAGTGACCAACCCCAAACAAAACTAGACCTTTAAACTCTTCTTTGAATACCCTAATCCTGCTTTTATAAATTTCTGCTGTAATGAAAACAAATCCCCATTAGTATTTCGGAAAACTAATTTTCCACAAATCAAATGTATTTTTGTTGTTAAAAGTATTTTAACTAATATTAATTAACTTTTTTAATTGTACCACGTTGTTTATTGTCGGCTTTACCAACCATAGAATATTCAAAGACGTAAGTATCAGCAGTGGTTGAGAGAATTTTGATTTGGACAGGTCGCTTGTCTTGGTTTGATACGGGATTTAATTTTGTTAAAATACATTCACAATCATTTACCCATCTAATACTAGCTGAATCAATCTTACCCTCATAGGTTTCGATTTCTAGTTTTTCAGTTCGTTTGAAATAAGAGGTTTTTAAAGTTCCATTAACTATACTAGAAAATTCGAACTCACCGGTATGGAAATTAATGCAATCGCGCTCTACCTTGTAGCAAGAGATTAGACAAACTAGTACTATAATTAAAAATAAATAAGGATTATTTCTTTGGTGTAAAACGATCAAATTTTCCATTTTCGTAAAGATAAATTATTTCTTTGGGAGCTTCAGCACTTTCTGATTCATTTGATATATCACTTTTTGACACAGGAAGCATATTATCTAGAACATTGGTTAATTGATTGATTTCAGTATGATTGGCGGGAATTTCTAAATTATTTGATAGAGGAGAAGATTTTCCAAGAATCAACCATTCCAAGTTGACTTCGTCAAAGGAATCATGTATTTTCATCAAAAATTCTAAACTGGGTTTATTTCTGCCTGAAAGAATATGAGAAATGGCTGATCTTTGTACCCCAATTTTGGTTGCAAATGAAGCAGCAGTTAGTTGATGATTTTTTCTTACTTCTTCAATTCTCGACACAATAGCTGTATTGTTTAACATTGTAAATCATTTAATTTAAAATCTAATTTAAGCATTAAATTTTTTAAATAAATAGCTCTATTAAAGTTTTATATCCATAAACTATTACATTAATAGTATTATTTAAATCACTGATTATGAATACTTTATTTTATATTATTAATATTTTGATTACAATTGTTTACAAAAACACAATCTTGAGGTAGATAAATGTATAAAAATGTTAATTAATTCAGTTTATAAATGTTAACGTAGACTTGTTTACATTTGTGTAAATATTTGTTTTGACTTCAGCTAATCGATACTTACCACCCAATACTTTAAACAAATTATTAAAAGTATTAGTGAAATCAGAATCCTTATTAGTCATCGGTAAGTCTGTTAATCTATTGCCTATTTATGGATTAAGATTAGGAAATGGTCCTGTAAAAGTACTAATGTGGTCCCAAATGCATGGTAACGAATCGACCACCACGCGTGCAATAATTGGAATATTAGAGGAGTTTAAATCAGGAAAAGCATTAAAAATTCTTGACCAACTTTCCTTATTTATTATTCCGCAGCTCAACCCAGATGGTTCCAAGGCGTACAGGCGATGTAACGCAAATGATGTTGATCTCAACCGAGATGCAGTAAGTCTTACACAGCCAGAAAGCGTTGCTTTAAAAGGGGTGTTTGATGAGTTTAAACCTCATTTTTGCTTTAATTTACATGGCCAGCGTACTATTTTTGCAGCTGGAAAAAAAGGGAAACCTAGTACTTTATCTTTCTTATCTCCTGCTGTTAACCACGAGGGATCAATAACCCAAGCAAGACTTAAGGCCATGCAAATCATTGTAGCCATTAAAAACAACTTATCAACTAGCCTTAGAAATCAAATAGGAAGGTATGATGGTGCTTTTAATATTAATTGCGTAGGCGATTTGTTTACATCTTTGGGAGCTACCACAGTATTATTTGAGGCAGGTCATTATCCAATGGATTATGATCGGGACATAACTCTTAATTTCGTTCAGGATGCCATCATGACTGGCTTAAATGTAATCGCCAAAGAAGATTACATTCATTTTAGCGCTAATGAATATCAACAAATTCCTGAAAACAGTAAAGATTATGTAGATATTATTGTTCATGGGGTTACAATTAGTGATGGAAATGAAACTTTAAAAAATCAATCATTGGCACTTCAATATGAAGAAGTTTTAGATAATAATAAAATTTTATTCCAACCCAAATGTTTAGGTTATGGAAGAAATTTAGATATAATTGGCCACCAAACATTCCTAATTTCAGATTTAAATATTCCCGATTCAATCGAGTTTAAAACTGGTAAAATCATCGAAATTTTTTAAAAAAAGTAGTTTTAAATAAATTAAAAACAGTAAAAGGGTTTTTTTATTTAATTATTATTAATTTTTACGTTAATTTGTTTAAAAACAAATAATATTATGAACAAGGTAAAGCTAGATGAGGTAGATCATCAAATTTTAGATATACTTATTGACAATACGCGTGTACCTTTTACGGACATCTCAAAGCGTCTTTTTATATCTGCTGGAACAGTTCACGTACGTGTTAAAAAAATGGAAGAAGCTGGAATAATTAAGGGTTCCTCACTAAACTTAGACTATGTTAAGCTTGGTTACTCTTTTATTGCATATATAGGAATTTTTCTAGAAAACACTAAGAAAATCAATAAGGTTATCGAGGATATAAGAGAAATTCCATTTGTTACAGTCGCCCACATAACTACAGGTAAATTCAATATTTTCTGTAAAGTTAGAGCACATGATACTAAACATGCAAAAGATATAATTTTTATGATTGATGATATTGATGGGGTTTCAAGAACTGAAACTATGATCTCTTTAGAGGAAAGCATCAATGACAAAAAGAGATTAATGCATAGAATTTTTAATGAATTATAAACTTTAAGATTCCAATAAAAACTGATGGCTCGAAAACCTAAAATCGAGAGATTTAATGAAAGTGTTCTATCGAAGTTCCAGATATATAATAGCCTTTTTTTAACTCTCCCTTTTGATTCAATTAGAAATACTTCCGTATTGATTCCACTTTTTACTGATCACTGCAAAAATGGTTATGAGCAAAAGTTGGACCCAAGAGAAATTACATCTAGCTTTTTTAATCGTTACTTACCTGAGTATGATGAAAAATCACAAATTGATTTACTTTATCGTTTTATTCAATATATAGAGAGACAAGTAGTTCTTTTTGATGCAATTGAAGACGCTGCATTTGGTTATGTGAATAATATGCATGGCAGGGGAACCATTCGAAATATTAAAGAAGACGCGACGGACAATCTGAAAATTGATCAACTGAAAGATTATCTCAATCGATTTAAAGTGAGAATTGTGTTAACAGCTCATCCAACTCAGTTTTATCCAGGGAGTGTATTGGGGATAATCAATGATCTCTCTAAAGCAATTAGCGGAGGAAAACTAGAGTCAGTCAAAATGCTTTTAACCCAGTTGGGTAAAACCAAATTTTATAAAAAAATAAAACCAACTCCATTTGATGAAGCGATTAGCCTGATTTGGTACTTGGAAAATGTATTCTATCATAGCGCAAGCACAATCTACACTTATATTAAGAGAAATATATTTGATAAAAATGAATTAGATAACTCTATTTTCGATTTTGGGTTTTGGCCTGGTGGTGATCGCGATGGAAACCCTTATGTTACGCCAGAAATAACAATTAAAACAGCAGAGAGTCTTAAGTTTTCAATTTTAAGGAACTATTTCAGAGAAGTAAGAAAAATGAAGCGAAGCTTGACCTTTGATGGTCTAGAGGAAAAACTCGATTCTCTTGAGAACGATTTATATGCTTCGCTTTTTTCCAAAAATAAACCTCAGCATTTTAACATTACTTATTTTGAAAATGCATTAAACGATATCCATGAAATTATCAAAAACCATAGTGATGGACTCTATGAATCACTTATTTTAGATCTAAAACACAAAGTTAAAATTTTTGGTTTCCATTTTGCTAGTTTGGATATTCGTCAAGATTCTAGGATACATAAACAGGTTTTTGATGAGATTTTTTCACATCCTAAAATACGTGACTATATAGAGGGAATTCCAGAAAACTTTAGTCAGTTAGACGCCAAATCAAGACATCAAGTACTTACCTCTGTTAAAGGTGATGTACCTGTTGATATTTTTGAATCTACAATTACAAAAGAAACCCTTGGAAGCATTAGAGCAATGCGAAAAATTCAAGAACGTAATGGAGAAAGAGGTTGTAACCGCTATATTATTAGTAATTGCCAAACCATAGATAACCTTTTGGAGCTATTTGCCTTGCATAGAATTTGTGATTGGGATAGACCCTCTGTAGACATTATTCCATTGTTTGAGACCATTCCTGATCTAGAGGTTTGTGAAGAAATAATGAATTCGCTTTACAATAACGAAGAATACCGAAAACACCTTAAAACAAGAGGAGATAAGCAAACTGTTATGCTTGGCTTTTCAGATGGAACTAAGGATGGTGGTTATTTTATGGCTAATTGGAGCATATACAAAGCTAAAGAATATCTAACAAGTTTGTCTAAAAAATATGGCATTAATATTGCTTTTTTTGATGGCAGGGGAGGTCCACCAGCGAGGGGCGGTGGAAATACTCATGAGTTTTATGCCTCAATGGGCAATAAAATCCAGGCTGATGATATCCAGTTGACCATTCAAGGACAGACGATTTCCTCTAATTTTGGAACTAATGATTCCTGTCAATATAATCTAGAGCAGTTATTGAGTTCTGGAATTCACAATCAAGTTTTTAATTCAGAACGCAATGTGCTTTCCGATGAAGACCGTGAAACAATGAATAAACTAGCTTTAAAAAGTCATTCAGCTTATCAAAATTTCAAGGCGCATCCTGAGTTTTTACCGTACCTCGAACAAATGACTACTCTTAAATATTACGCAAAGGCAAATATAGGGAGTCGCCCCTCCAAAAGAGGAAGTTCAAAAAAACTAAATTTTTCTGACTTGAGGGCTATTCCTTTTGTTGGTAGCTGGAGCCAGTCTAAACAAAATGTTCCTGGTTTTTTTGGAGTAGGTACAGCGCTTAAAGATTTTGATAAAGATGGAGAATTTAAAAAGGTTACTAAACTGTATCAGCAATCATCTTTTTTTCGAACACTTATTGCCAATAGTATGATGAGTCTTACGAAATCCTTCTTTGGTTTGACTGCTTACATGAAAAATAACAAACGATTTGGTGATTTTTGGACCCTTATTCATGATGAATATACCTTAACCAAAGAAATGATCCTAAAACTGACTGGATTTGATGAATTAATGGAGAGCGAGCCTGCTGGAAGAGCCTCGATTAAGATTAGAGAGGAAATCGTTCAACCACTACTAACAATTCAACAGCATGCATTAATTACAATTCTTAATAATAATGATGAAGGAAATATGAGTGATGAAATAAAGTCATTGTATGAAAAGATGGTAACGCGTTCACTATTTGGTAATATTAACGCAAGCAGAAACTCAGCTTAATCAGCTTTATAGAAGTCAAATGCAGCTGAAAAATTTTCTTCCCCTACATCAATATCAATAATAGGTTTACCAATTGCTTCAAGCAGTACAAAATTTACTTTACCGTGACTATTTTTCTTATCGTATTTTAAAAGCGCCATTATAGAATTTATATCTTCTTCTTTGAATTGAATCCTGGGAAAAATAGCTAAAAAAACAGATTTAATCTCCTTCGAGGTTTCAATACTAAGACCTGTTATCCGCGAAGAAAGATAGGCCTCTAAAATCATTCCTATGGCGATTGCTTCTCCATGTAGCAGTGATTTTTTATGTGAATTGACAAGGAAATAGGACTCAATAGCGTGACCTAAAGTATGTCCAAAATTTAAGATTTTTCTTAAATTTTTTTCTAAGGGATCATCTGTGACTACAGAGTTCTTAATTGAAACTGAATGATGAATGAGAGGAGAAATATCATTTTCTTCAAAAGGATGGTATTTTGAAAGTTTTTTAAAAAATTCCGCATCACTAATTATACCATGTTTGAGCATTTCTGAGTAGCCACTACGATATTCGTTTTCAGGTAATGTTTTTAAGAAAAAAGAATCTATAATGACCAGTTCTGGGTTAGCTATGATTCCAATCTGATTCTTCAAGCCCTGAAAGTCTACTCCAGTTTTACCTCCTACTGAGGCATCAACCATTGAAAGTAGGGTGGTAGGAATATTAATAAAATGAATCCCACGCTTAAAAGCTGCTGCAACAAATCCACCAAGGTCAGTTACAACTCCACCTCCCAAGTTGATTAATAAACTTTTTCTGTCTGCACCTAGGTCAGAAAGTTGATTCCATACTTGCTTACAAGTTTCTAGGTGTTTATTGAATTCACCGGCTTCAATACTTATGACTGGGTTATCTCTCAAAACTTTAATCTTATCTAAAAAATGAGGCAAACAATATTTTTGAGTGTTCTTATCTACCAAAAGAAAAATAGCAGAATAATTATTGGTTAATTGATCATTTAGGGCTTGGTAACCCTTTTCAGAAAAAGAAACTTTATAATCAGTTCCAAATATGTTAGTTAAATTCACATTCATCTTTGCAAAAGTATAACTTTAGATTAACTATTTATTTTTTATGTGGAAGTGAATGAGATTAACGTTTTTTTCACAGTTTTCTACCTCTAAAGAAATGGGTTGTTCTTTCCAATATCCATTGAGGTAATAAACTTTGCAACTATCTTTTGTAGTATCACTTTTATTAAAATCAATACGCGCCATATCTAGAAACTCGTGAAATGAAATAGAATCAAACGTTTCAATTTCTACTAATTTTGAATTCCAGCTTTTCTTTGATAGATTGCTTATCACCCGATCATTCGGGCCATAATTACAAGTAGTTTTTTTTCCTTTAAAAATTACTGAAAGCAAAATAATACCAACAAAAAAGCCGAAAAAATAAAACCCTAAGCGGTACAATAACTTCATTTATGTATAATTTTTAAAGTGCGGAAATTGTCTTCATTTAATTCGATTTCAATAGTATATATATTATCTGGAAGTAAGCTTTTTATCCGTTCTCCCCATTCAATTAAACAAATATTACCCGAGTCTAGATATTCCTCAACGCCAATATCTAGTGCTTCTTCAACACTATTTAAGCGATAAAAATCAAAATGAAACAACAAGTCTTTGGCATACGTTTTATATTCATTAACAATCGAAAAAGTTGGACTAGATACTTGGTCTTTCACATTCCATTTACTACAAAGTGCAGAGATTAATGTAGTTTTTCCTGCCCCCATTGGCCCATTAAAACAAATAACGGAGGACTGTATATTTTTATCCAAATAATCGGCAGCAGATTTAATTTCGTCTAAGTGGTATTTAAAAACCATTTCGTAAATTTAATACTATCGTGGATGCATAACAATAAAAGGTATAATCATTTCTTCCATAGATATACCACCGTGCTGAAAGGTGTTTCGAAAGTGATTTGCAAAGTGATTAAAATTATTTTGATAAACAAAATAACCTTGTTCTTTAGCAAAAATGTACTTGCTGTTTAGGTTAGCAGATGGGAGTTTTAATTTGTTAGGCTCTTTGATTTCCAACACCTCCTTACCCTTGAAAGACATGCTTTGTCCAGTTTTATATCGTAAATTCGTACTGGTTTCCCTTGTGCCAATTACTTCTATTGCTTGATCTACGTTTATCGTTCCATGATCTGTGGTAACTACCAGTTTAAATCCCAATTCGCTGGCTTTTTGAATAATCTCCAAAAGGGGAGAGTTTTTAAACCATGAGAGGGTTAATGATCTAAATGCTTTGTTGTCTGATGCCAATTCCTTGATGATTTCCATATTGGTTTTAGCATGAGAAATCATGTCTACAAAGTTATAAACCACAACGAAAAGGTCTTCATTTTGGTAATTCTGTATTTGAGCGACTAAATCTCGACCTGCTTTTAGATTTGTGATCTTTGAATAATTAAATTTTAAATTCAACTGGTTTCTTTTTAGTTGTGACATTAGAAAACTTTTTTCATTCAGATTTTTTCCACCTTTATCGTTTTCATTTACCCATAAATTAGGATGATATTTCTCCATTTCTGATGGCATTAATCCAGAAAAAATTGCATTTCTAGCATAATGGGTTGCTGTAGGAAGTATACTGAAATATGGTAGTTCTTCTTCAATTTGATAATGATCTTGAATTATGGGTGAAATCATTTTCCACTGATCATACCTTAGGTTATCTACAACAAGCAGTAGCGTAGTTTTTTTATCACCCATTTTTATTTTTGGAAATAGTTTTTCCTTTAAAATTTGATTAGATAATACTGGGCCACTGTTGTCTTGAATCCAGCTACTATAGTTTTGGGAAATGAATTTGGCAAAAAATCGATTGGCTTCTTTCATCTGATTCTGAAATATCTCAAGCATTCCAAGATCCTCTAAGCCCTCTAGCTCCATTTCCCAGTATACCATTTTTAGGTAGAAATCTGCCCATTTCTCATGGGTGTCTAGCTCATTTAACTCAAGAGATATTTTTCGAAATTCTTGTTGGTAATTATTAATGGTCTTTTCTTGAATTAAATTTTTATGTTGAAATAGTTTTTTTAATGCTAGTAAAATTTGGTTAGGATTGACAGGCTTAATTAAGTAATCTGAAATTTTTGCACCTATAGCCTCTTCCATGATTTGCTCTTCCTCATTTTTAGTTATCATAATTACGGGAAGATTAGGTAAGATTGATTTGATCTCATTAAGGGTTTCTAAACCATTTAGCCCTGG
>CACHZY010000019.1 GCA_902584445.1 uncultured Bacteroidota bacterium
AAGGAAACACGAATTTTAATTCAAACATTAGTTTTTGGGATACATCAAATGTGACAAACATGTCCAGGATGTTTAAAAGTGCTCAAAGCTTTAACCAAAATATTGGTTCGTGGGATGTTTCAAATGTCACCAATGTTTACTCAATGTTTTATTATGCACTGGTATTTAATCAAAATATTGGATCTTGGGACACTTCTAATATCACTAATTTTCAATTAATGTTCCAAAATGCTAGGCAGTTTAACCAGCCAATTGGTAATTGGGATACGTCTAGTGCAACCAACATGGCACAATTATTTGAGGGTGCTCATGCCTTTAACCAAGATATTAGTGGTTGGGATGTTAGTAGCAATACTAAATCCTTCTCAATGTTTAATAATGCTCGGGCATTTAACCAGGATATAAGTGGATGGGACATGAGCAATGTAACCGATATGAATAGAATGTTTATTGAAGCTACATCATTTAATCAAGCCATTGGATCATGGGATGTTAGTAAAGTTACCTCTATGGAATATATGTTTTATGGAGCGAATCAATTCAATTCTAACATAGGTACTTGGACTGTTTCAAGTGTAACAAATATGAATGGAATGTTTCAAAATAATAGCTCATTTAATCAGGATATTTCTACTTGGTGCGTTGAAAATTTAACCTCACTACCCTCAAGCTTTATTTCCAACGCCGTACTAGCAAATAATAAACTACCTAATTGGGGTTCATGTTCAAGCACACCAACCATTTATTTTGATAATGGAACCTGTAAGTGTCCAAGCGCCTCAGCAGGAGATACAGCTACAATTAGTGGAACTACATATACTGTTGTTAATAACTCTAGCATAGCAGGTCAAATTTCAAGTGGTAATTATAACCTCTGTACTACCCTTGTTACTAACATGGATAACCTTTTTAAAAATAAAGGGTCATTCAACTCCAATATTGGTTTTTGGGATACCTCAAATGTTACAACGATGAGCTCAATATTCCATAATGCCTATGCTTTTAACCAAAATATTGGTTCTTGGGATGTTTCCTCTGTTACCAATATGTATTACATGTTTAAAAATGCTGACAGTTTCAATCAAAATATTGGAGGCTGGAATACATCCTCTGTTACTAACATGGAGGAGACACTTTTTAGTATGAGAGATTTTAATAACGGTGAAGCACAAGGCTTATCAAATAATCCACTTGGTTGGAATACATCAAATGTGACCAATATGAAAAATCTCTTACGTGGCTCTAATAAATTCAACCAAAATATTGGCTCTTGGAACACCTCTAATGTTACTGATATGAGTGGATTGTTTCACTCTGCAACTCGCTTTAACCAAAATATTGGAAACTGGAATACATCAAATGTTACTACGATGCTTGAAATGTTTCATGGTGCGAGTTCTTTTAACCAAAATATCGGGAATTGGAATGTAACTAAAGTTCAAAATATGCGATCTATGTTTTCAAATGCTACTGCATTTAATTCAAATATCGGAACATGGACTATTTCTAGTACAACTAATATGAGTTATATGTTTGCTGGTGCCTCAGATTTTAGTCAAAATATTAATACTAACAATGGTAAATGGAACATGTCAAGTGTTACAACAATTGAGGGGATGTTTCACAATGCAAGTGATTTTAATCAGTATTTAAATGATTGGGATACCTCAAATGTGACTTCAATGATAGGAGTTTTCGATGGAGCCTCGGCATTCCATGGAAATATTTCTCATTGGAATACCGCAAAAGTTACCAACATGAGAAATATGTTTCAAGGTGCTATTGCATTTAACGAAAATCTTGGAAACTGGAATACTTCGGCAGTAACAAATATGAGCGGAATGTTTGCTAACGCTAGAGTATTTAATCGAAATATAGGTAATTGGAATACTTCAAGTGTAACTAATATGCAATCAATGTTTCATGGTGCTAGAGCTTTTAATCAACCAATTGGCAGTTGGGACACCTCAAGTGTAACTAACATGCAATCAACCTTTGATTCAGCTATCGCGTTTAATCAAGATATTGGTGATTGGAATGTATCGGCAGTCACTAAAACAGAAGGAATGTTCTATGGAACTATATTTAATCAAGACATAAGTAATTGGAATACTGGATCAATTACCAACTTCAACTATATGTTTAAAGCCGCCCAATTCAATCGAAATATTGGCCAATGGAATACATCTAATGCAACATCAATGGCTGGTATGTTCAATAATAATAGCGCATTCAATCAAAATATTTCCTCCTGGTGCGTTGGAAATATTTCTTCACTACCAACCAATTTTAAAACTAATTCACCATTAAGTAATAATAATACTCCAAACTGGGGAACATGTCCAAACCAAGTATGTTCAATATCAATTAATCTTACGAGCAATGCGCCAACTCAAACTCAATCAGTTACTCTTGGAGGAAGTATTTCAGCTGTGACTTTTTCAGTGACCTCGTCGCTTTGCACCAGTACCCTTACAGTAAGTGCCACGAACCTTCCTCCGGGCATTTCAATGGTATATAATAACAACGTCGCCTCAATTAGCGGTACGCCTACTAATCAAGCCACCGGTACATATAATTATCTCATCACTGCTTCCAGTAGCTCGACGGTAGCCTCTGTAACTGGTTCTATAATCGTTATTGATCGTCCATATAGTTTTAATAATTATTGGAGAATTAATGGAAATACTGGTAACGTAGAAGAACCTAATAATTCTTGTAATAGTGTTTCGTGTGAAAACAATGCTTATCTTGGATTTATCTCTAGTCCACCTTCACACCCTCAGTACAATTCTATGGTTTATGTTGATTATGGCAGTGGAGGAGATTCACTTAATTGGATTATTGAAGTAAATCAATCTGTCAGTTCAATCACCAGTTATACTTTAGTTGGAAATCATAATAATTCAAATTATTTTATTTCTAATTTAAAAACTAATAATATTGAGAATCTAGTTGCAAGATTTAATAATGTAAATACCTCAGAGGGAAGTGTTGGTGCTAAATTATTAACCATTGAATCTATAACAGAGTATAATTATCTAAATAATCTATTCCTTAATGGGGGACCAATAGCTCAAAATGAGCCTTATATTTTCGGACTTTATCAAAACATAAATTCAACTAATTATTCCGAGCCAGCAGGTGGTTGGGAATGGTTATATCCATCACTCTCTGCAAGCTCAACTTATTGTGATCTAGCTCTTGGTTCCACAAATGGAAAAGTTTTTTCAAATACAATTTCTCTAACTATTGGTCAAAATATCTCATCCCCTATTACTATTAACACAATTGAACCAATTCAATCGAGCCAAAACAGTCTAACATGTGCAGCTATTCCAAGTTTTCAAAATTATCTTACATCTAATCCTGCTAATCAGAGTAATAGTTCTAATAGTACAATCACTACTCAAAACAATGTAACAAGTGTAGCTGCTCAAACTATGGTAGTTAGTGTGGAGAATCTTCCAAATGGTTTATATTGGACTAAACCTGCAAATGATGGCTCAATGAAACTTATGGGAGCCCCTTCATCAACAGCTGGTACATATGTTGTTAACTATTCAATTGTAATTGGAGCTATTGGTAAAACATTATCATCTAGTTTTACAATAATCCTTAGTACAGCATCAAATACATCAAGCTCTACTGGCTGTTCAATAAATGCTGATCTTCAAAATTCAGGTCTTCAGGTATCAACCATTTCAACTTCTGGTTCGACAATATCGATCCCAATTACAACGACATGTACTGGAACACTTACGGTATCTGCCACTGGTATACCCCTGGGTATGCAAATGATTTTTGTCAACAATATTGCGACAATATCAGGAACTCCAACAGGATCTGTAACTGGTACTTATGATTATACTATTGTTGCATCAGTTGGCGGGACAGCCTCATTAACAATTAATGGGAGGCTATTATTTAGTCCTGACGCTGATAATGACGGTGTTGAAGACCAATTAGATATCTGTCCTAACACAAAACCTGGAGAAACAGTTGATGAAAACGGTTGTTCACTTGTTCAATTGGACGCCGATTTAGATGGTATTTTAAATATAGACGATATATGTCCTAACACCTCTCCAAATGAAACAGCTAATGCAGAGGGTTGTGGAGAAACACAAGTTGACACAGATAAAGACGGAATTCCAGATATTGATGACAACTGTCCCACAACTGTTAATCCCAAACAATTAGATTATGATAACGACGGTCAAGGAGACGTCTGTGACCCAGATCCAATTGTTGAGTTTAATGTTTCACTAATCAAAGAAAATGCTGAAATTGGAATAACTACTGGGGAAGTTAGTGCAACCAGTACAATGGGAGAAAAAATTACTTCAATAGAATTTGATTCAGGTGGATTTTTTAATCTATCCAATAATCTAAGTATCAGATTAGCAAGTGAATTAGACTATGAGGAAATAACTTTACACTCATTTACTTTAACCGTTAAAACTGCTAATGGTGGTCAAACCATTGTTGAAGGAGAAATTCCTGTAGAGGATATCCCTAACCCAAAATATACTGCACCTTTTTTCATTTCGGTTTTTGACCTTGGACCAGGTACAATACCATTAACAGGTGAGGAGTTTGAAAGATATCATAATCCATTTAACAGGGGCGTTGGTAAATGGAAGGTTAGAAAAAATATTAGCGGTGGTGCCGATGCTCATTTGTTTGCTATTAAGAGTGACCCCCCTAAAACTAGGAGATCAGACGATGAAAGCGAGGGTTATCTTGCTTTTATTAATCCTCCTGATTTTAATAATCCACAAGACCACAATCAAGACAATATTTATGAAGTTGAAATAACTTACGTTAATCTTGAGGATGGAGCTGTTGAGGTGCCTGTCCCTGTGACACAATTCCAACTGCAAGTCCCTGCAGGATCCATCAGTGCACTCGAGCTTCAGTCCAGGCCTGCACTACCAGATGACGATACCGATGGTGACGGTGTTCCTGATATTATTGACAACAGCCCTGTGGTATTTAACCCAGATCAGACAGATGAAGACGGCGACGGAATTGGCGATGTCTCTGATGATTTTGACCATGATGGGGTTTGGAATCCTGAGGATGAATGTCCTGAGACTCCCCTTGGCGTGAAAGTTGACGCTTTTGGTTGTGAAATATTCTATCTACCTTCTGATAATTTCAAAGTTTTTAAAACTGAGAGATGTGTCGATAATCATTCTATTGGAATTGAGTTTGAGAACATATCACATTCCTATACTATTAATATCTCTGGTGCTATGGATTACTCTGAGATTTTTAGTGAAAAACAGTGGATTATTACCAACCTATCCAGTGGACAATACAATATCTGCCTTGGTGTCGATGGAATAAACAGTAATGAGTTTGAAAGGTGTTTCGAGATTAGGCTTAATGACCCCACTCCTCTTTCGGTATATACTAACAATTCAGATTTAACTGCTTTGGCGGATGATACCCTTGATTCGGTTAATTTTGAAATGGCTGGCGGATCAGTTTACAATATCGAGCATAATGGCATTACAACACAGACCTCCCGATCCAGTCACTCATTGGCCCTTAGAAAAGGACTAAACACTGTTAGGATAACTACTGATCAAGAATGTCAAGGTGTTTTCGAAAAACAATATTTCAACTCTGAAACCATTGCCTACACACCAAATCCTTTTGAAGATGAATTGCTAATTTACGTAGGTGGGCAGGATGAAACTATTTTAGTTGAAATATTTACTACAGCTGGAAAACTCATTAGTTCTGATTATTATAAGCTCAATGAGTCTGATAGAAATATTTCAGTAAATACTTCTAATTATAAAATGGGAAGTTATTTATTCAAGGTTAATGCAAATACGGTGAAAAAATCTTTTATGGCTATAAAAAAATAACAATATGAAATATCTTCTTTACTTGACGGTTTTTTGTTTGTTGGCTTGTTCATCAAATGATGAAACAGTAGCTTTATCTGACCTTTACCCTGGGTCTTTTAATTTAGAATATCCTGAAAATGAACAAGCTTGCCTTGATGGAAGTGTTTTGAATGATTTACAAAGTAAAGTCAATCTTAGGTGGACCTCTAGTAAAAATTCATCAAAGTACCAGATAAGTATTAAAAACCTAAATGATAATAGCAATTTGATATTCGAGAGTAACTCCAACAGTCAAGAAGTTATTTTAAAGCACGGAGAGCCCTATGCTTGGAAAGTTACTGCTGAAGTACCTGAAAGTAGTTCCTCTTTAACTAGTAAAGAATGGCGTTTTTATTTGGCTGGTTTAGGAGAGGTAAATTATGCCCCTTTCCCGCCAGAGTTAATCTCACCAAGACCTTCAGCTAAGGTGAATTTAAACTCAAATGATCAAGTGTTACTGAACTGGTCCTGTTCCGATCCTGATGGCGATATTAAAGGCTATAAAGTATATCTGGACTCAACAGATGGATCTAACCTTATTGCAAGTTTCGATGAAACTAAAAATCAGGTGTTAATTGCAGTTGGTGCGACAGCTGAAACAAATTACTTTTGGAAAGTAATAGCTTACGATAATCAAGGAAATACCGCCTCTTCTGGGGTGTATTCTTTTAGTACTAACTGACGAAGCTAATGAGTTATAACTATATCAATATTATTAGGAAGATGGTAAGATTAAATTCACTTATTTTAATTGTCTTTTTAATGCTTCATCAAAAAGCGATCGCTACAAATAAGGGGCCTACAAAGATTATCGATGAAGACGAAATTAGTAATATAAAAAAAGATAATGAAAGGCTTTACTCTGATAACGCCAATGAAATAGCTGTTCAAAATAGTACAATTTTTCATTATGATTTTTCGGACCTTGATTCATATAATCGGGAAACTACTTCAGAAAGTAATAAAACTATTAATGATTTGTCAGGAAATAATAATTATGGAACAGTAAGGAATATTTCAAAGGTATATTTTGATTCTGAACAAAATGCAATGTTTTTTAATGGAAAAAATGATGAAGATGCATCTGGAATTTCAATTAATAATCTAAACTATGTTTCTGGTTCATCTGATCAGTTGGAAAGTTTCACAATACAAGCAAGAATTAAAGCCAAATCAGAAGTGACTAATCATCCAAGTGATGAAAGAATCATATTATCCTTTGATAGAAGCGCTGTTTTCAGGCTTGCAATAGGTTCTGACGCAGAAAGTGGTGTTGAGGGAAAAATAGTTTTTGGATTTACTAATGAGGATGGATCACTAACTTCCTATAATCCCAACCAATCAATCGATCTAAGGGATGATCAGTGGCATGATATAGCTGTTCAATTTAAATCAAATACCGAAAATGGAATAAAATTTTTTATAGATGGAGATTTGATTTACTCTGACCCAAACTCATATAAGCCAATCGGGGGTCAAGTAGATAATGAGACTCCCAGGTATGGTAATATTGGAAATGGGAGTGAGATGACAAGTGCAACTGGAACTACGAATCCAGATAATATGTTTTTCGGATGGATTCAGAGTATGAAATTTTCAAGTATTCTTGAGATTGATTCTGATAATGATGGAATTATAAACTTTGATGATATTTGTCCAGATACTCTACAAAATGAAAATGCAGATGCTCAGGGTTGTGGAGAGTCCCAAGTTGATTCAGATCAAGATGGAGTTCCTGATGTAAATGATGATTGTCCAAATACTTTACAAAATGAAAATGCTGATAATAAAGGATGTGGGGAATCCCAAATTGATTCAGATTCCGACGGAACACCTGATGTAATTGATAATTGTTCTGACACTCCTAATCCTAATCAAGAGGATCATGATAACGATGGCATTGGTGATGTGTGTGATCCTGATCCAAAAATAGTTTTTTCGACATCTATCATTCGTGAAGACGCGGAAATTGGAACCCTTGCAGGATCAGTTGATGTAACAAGTCCAAATGGCTCTGAAATTACCTCTATAGATTTTGAAGGTTTCGGATTTTTAGCCTTAGAAAATATTTATGAAATTAGACTTATAGATAGTTTAGACTTTGAAGAAAAGGAAATATACCCTTTTACAATCACTGCTAAAACTGAGTTCGGTGAAACAATTATCGAAGGAGGTGTTGAGGTTGAAGATATTCCAAATAAGTCATTCACCGCAAATTATTCTGTGGCAATTTTTGATACACCCGATATATTGAATTCAGATGCTGCAAGATCCGATGAAAGATATCATAATCCATTTAACAGGGGCGTTGGTAAATGGAAGATAAGAAAAAAGATTAGTGGCGGTGCAGATGCTCATTTGTTTGCTATCAAGAGTGAGCCTCCTACAACTAGAAGATCAGATGATGAAAGCGAGGGCTATCTTGCTTTTATTAATCCTCCTGATTTTAATAATCCTCAAGACCACAATCAAGATAATATTTATGAGGTAGAAGTAACATTTATTAATCTTGATGATGGAGCTGTTGAGGTACCTGTCCCTGTCACACAATTCCAACTGCAAGTACCAGAAGGCGCTACTAGTATACTTGAGCTTCAGTCCAGGCCTGCACTACCAGATGACGATACCGATGGTGACGGTGTTCCTGATATTATTGACAACAGCCCTGTGGTATTTAACCCAGATCAGGCAGATGAAGATGGTGACGGTGTTGGTGATGTCTCTGATGATTCTGACCATGATGGGGTTTGGAATCCTGAGGATGAATGTCCTGAGACTCCCCTTGGCGTGAAAGTTGACGCTTTTGGTTGTGAAATATTCTATCTACCTTCTGATAATTTCAATGTATATAAAACTGAAAGGTGTGTTGATAATCATTCCATTGGAATTGAGTTTGAGAACATATCACATTCCTATACTATTAATATCTCTGGTGCTATGGATTACTCTGAGATTTTTAGTGAAAAACAGTGGATTATTACCAACCTATCCAGTGGACAATACAATATCTGCCTTGGTGTCGATGGAATAAACAGTAATGAGTTTGAAAGGTGTTTCGAGATTAGGCTTAATGACCCCACTCCTCTTTCGGTATATACTAACAATTCAGATTTAACTGCTTTGGCGGATGATACCCTTGATTCGGTTAATTTTGAAATGGCTGGCGGATCAGTTTACAATATCGAGCATAATGGCATTACAACACAGACCTCCCGATCCAGTCACTCATTGGCCCTTAGAAAAGGACTAAACACTGTTAGGATAACTACTGATCAAGAATGTCAAGGTGTTTTCGAAAAACAATATTTCAACTCTGAAACCATTGCCTACACACCAAATCCTTTTGAAGATGAATTGCTAATTTACGTAGGTGGGCAGGATGAAACTATTTTAGTTGAAATATTTACTACAGCTGGAAAACTCATTAGTTCTGATTATTATAAGCTCAATGAGTCTGATAGAAATATTTCAGTAAATACTTCTAATTATAAAATGGGAAGTTATTTATTCAAGGTTAATGCAAATACGGTGAAAAAATCTTTTATGGCTATAAAAAAATAACAATATGAAATATCTTCTTTACTTGACGGTTTTTTGTTTGTTGGCTTGTTCATCAAATGATGAAACAGTAGCTTTATCTGACCTTTACCCTGGGTCTTTTAATTTAGAATATCCTGAAAATGAACAAGCTTGCCTTGATGGAAGTGTTTTGAATGATTTACAAAGTAAAGTCAATCTTAGGTGGACCTCTAGTAAAAATTCATCAAAGTACCAGATAAGTATTAAAAACCTAAATGATAATAGCAATTTGATATTCGAGAGTAACTCCAACAGTCAAGAAGTTATTTTAAAGCACGGAGAGCCCTATGCTTGGAAAGTTACTGCTGAAGTACCTGAAAGTAGTTCCTCTTTAACTAGTAAAGAATGGCGTTTTTATTTGGCTGGTTTAGGAGAGGTAAATTATGCCCCTTTCCCGCCAGAGTTAATCTCACCAAGACCTTCAGCTAAGGTGAATTTAAACTCAAATGATCAAGTGTTACTGAACTGGTCCTGTTCCGATCCTGATGGCGATATTAAAGGCTATAAAGTATATCTGGACTCAACAGATGGATCTAACCTTATTGCAAGTTTCGATGAAACTAAAAATCAGGTGTTAATTGCAGTTGGTGCGACAGCTGAAACAAATTACTTTTGGAAAGTAATAGCTTACGATAATCAAGGAAATACCGCCTCTTCTGGGGTGTATTCTTTTAGTACTAATTAAAAACATTGTATAAAGATATATGATGCAGGAGATTATAAATTATTTTGAAGGTATACCGAGTCTACATCGCAGTCTTATCCTTGTAGGAGGGATTACATTATTTTGGCTAATAGAGGGGATTTTTCCATTATTTAAATTTGATTATAAAAAATGGCGACATGCAATACCCAATATTTTTTTCACTTTAACTACGGTATTAATTAACTTCTTTCTTGCGTTTATATTACTTAAAACATCAGATTGGACTATTGCTAATGATTTCGGAGTTTTACATTGGATTCCAGAAACACCGCTCTGGGTGGAGGTATTGTTGGGGGTAGTTTTTTTAGACTTTATAGGCGCATACTTACCTCATTATGTTGAGCATCAAATTAAACCTCTTTGGATGATCCATCTAGTTCATCATAGTGATCATAAGGTAGACACCACGACTGCAAACAGACACCATCCACTTGAGAGCATTGTTCGTTTTAGTTTTACCCTAATAGGAGTTTTCTTGTTAGGGACTTCAATTGGAATTATAATGTTATATCAAGCTTTATCTGTGATTTCCTCACAATTCAATCACGCAAACATAAAACTTCCCAAGAAACTTGATCTTTGGATTAGCTATTTACTGGTTTCTCCTGATATGCATAAAACGCACCATCACTTCAGATTGCCCTATACTGATAAAAATTATGGTAATATTTTTTCTATATGGGATAGGTTATTAGGAACATTTGCGACATTTGACCGAGATAAAATCGTTTATGGAGTAGATGTGTTTCCAGATGAGAAAAAAAACAATAAAATCGGAAGTTTATTGAAACAGCCATTTGAAAAATATCAAAGACCAACTATGAGTCAAACAGACTGACTTAATTTTTCTAAGGTTGTGACGATTGATGAAATTGAGTGTTTCGATTGATCTCCGGTTCTCATATCCTTAACCATAAATATATCATTTTTTATTTCCTCTGGACCTATTATAACAACAAATGGAATGGATTGTTGATCCGCATAATTCATTTGCTTTTTTAATTTAACCTCTTTAGGATAAAACTCACAGGAAATTTGTCGATCTCTAATTTCTGATAGCTTTTTAAAAGAAAACTCTGCATATTTATCGCCAAAATTTAAAAACAAAAAATGAGAATGATTCTGAAGGGTTTCTGGAAATAAATTTAACTGCTCCAACACAAGGAAAATTCGATCAAAGCCAAAAGATATACCAAATCCACTAGTATTTTTTAGACCAAATAGATTTGTAAGATTATCGTATCTACCTCCACCACCAATGGAACCTATTCTTATATCCTTGGGTGGAATAACTTCCAAAATAAGACCTGTATAGTAATTTAACCCTCTAGCTAAACTAGAATCAAAATCTAGGGATACAACATCAAGAGATTTCTCCGCTAGTTGATCATAAACAAATTTTAATTCATCAATACCCTGATTAGAAATGTCAATACTTGATAAAGCAGATTCGACCTGGGAAAGTTGAGATTTAAAGTCTCCATTTAAAGATAAAAATGGTTTTAGTCGATCGATTGTCTTTTGTTCAAATCCTTTTTCTAATAATTCTTTTATAACCCCTTTCTCCCCTATTTTAGCTAACTTATCCAATGCAATAGTAAAATCAATCAGCTGAGATTTTGCACCAATTAATTCTGCAATTCCTGTAAGAATTTTTCTATGATTAATCTTTATTTTAATTCCTTTTAAATTTAACTTCGAAAAAACACGGTCATACAAAAGTATTCCCTCTACTTCTTGCCATAAAGATGGTTCACCGACAACATCTGCATCACATTGTAAAAATTCCCGAAACCTTCCATTTTGTGGACGGTCAGCACGCCACACATTTTGAATTTGATATCGTCTGAAAGGAAATTTAATATCATTTTGATTTTGGGCAACATAACGTGCGAGTGGAACAGTTAGATCATATCTTAATGCTTTTTGAGAAATGGACTTAGAAAACTTTTGAATATTTCCACTTTCCAAAGCTTTAATATCACCCTGCTTGATTTTTTCACCAGAATTTAATATTTTAAAAATTAGACGATCACCTTCCTCACCATATTTACCAAGTAGTGTCTCAGAGCGTTCAAAAGAAGGAGTTTCTAGGGGTTGAAAGCCAAAGGTTTCGAAAATGGTTATCAAATTATCTTTTAAATAATCCCGCTTAGCTAAAATATTAGCTGAAAAGTCTCGAGTACCCTTGGGTGTATTTGGTTTAATTACTGACATTGGATATGATGTATAACAAAGATGGTATAATTCTATTTATTTTGAAAGAAAACTTTTTAAGTCCTCGTATACACTTCCATCTCTAGCCACAGCACCTTTTTTTATGAGTTTAAAAATTTCTTTTTTAAAATCTTTACCAAAATCTCTTGAGGATTCAAAAACACTAACCCTATCATCCTTAATATTTTTAATTAACCAGTTTTTGTGACCTTCATCAAAAAATGAGGGACAATCTTTAGTTTGCTTAATTAAAATTAAATCAATTTTATTATCAAAACATTTAAAAAGAAACAGTAGTTGATCATTCCTATGTTCTAAATATTTAATCTTATCTAATACATCATTCCAGACTATATCACTAAAGGTATCTAGCTTTTTGCTAGTTAATTCGGGGTTTTCAGACTTGATATGATTCCACTTTTTCTTATCAATTGAATGAGCTGCCAAAAACCTTGAAAACTCATTGTGCAATGCTTTAAATTGTTCTTTTGTGAGACGGGCGTATTCCATAATATAGATTTCTTAAAAAAAACCCCACTTAATGCGGGGTTATATTCTGAAGAAATTAAAACTACTTTTTCTCTGGAATAACATCAAAAGGATATTGAATAGAAACCTCTCGATGCAATCTTATATTTGCTATATAACTCCCAATTCTTTTAATTGTTTTACCAGGAATAGAAATCGCATTTTTATCAATGCTATGACCTTTAGATTCAAATTCTTTGGCTAAATCTATAGCAGATACAGACCCAAATAGTTTATCACCACTAGATACCTTAGAAGATATTTTAGTTACGATTTCAGATAATTTTTTGCCCAATGCATTGGCATCACTGATAATTTTCTTTTCCTTAAAGGCTTTTTGTTTTAAATTTTCTGCTAAAACTTTTTTGGCTGATACAGTAGCTAAAATTGCCTTTCCTTGGGGAATAAGGAAATTTCTTCCATAACCATTTTTGACTTTAACTAGGTCATCCTTAAAGCCTAAATTCTCAACGTTTTGTTTTAAAATTAATTCCATGGACATTGATATTTATTTTAGCAAATCGCCAACATATGGCATTAAAGCTAGATGTCGGGCTCTTTTTACAGCAACTGATACCTTTCTTTGATATTTAAGAGAGGTACCGGTGAGACGTCTAGGTAAAATCTTACCTTGTTCGTTAACAAATTTTATGAGAAAATCAGGGTCTTTGTAGTCTACATATTTTATGCCTGAACGCTTAAATCTACAATACTTTTTTTTGATATTAGTGTCAATATTAAGTGGGGTCAAATATCTAATTTGACCTTCTTTTTTTCCACTAGATTGCTCTTCTATTTTTGACATAAATTATGCTTTAACTTTAGATAAATTTCTTTTCTTTCTCTTATCAGCCCATTCAAGTGCATGAATATCAAGTTTTACAGTTAAAAAACGCATTACTCTCTCATCTCTTCTAAATTCTATTTCAAGAGAATTGATTACCTCTGGATCTGATTCAAATTGAAGTAAATGGTAAAATCCACTATTCTTGTTTTGAATAGGATATGAAAGCTTTTTTAGTCCCCAATCCTCTTTATGATTTAGTTTAGAATTAGTTGACTTTAAGAAAGACACATATTTTTTTACTGCTTCCTCTATCTGTTTGTCAGATAGAACGGGATTTAGAATGAAAACAGCTTCATAATGATTCATACTTATTTATTTTAGAATTGCAAAAATAATCTAATATTATATCTAGACCAAAATAATCTTCAATAAATAATTAATATAAAATCATTAACAATTATTTACTTCTACAAAATTAAATCTATTAACATTAATTATACCAATTGATTGTTTAAAAATGGTTATAATTTAAAATCAGTTTCTTATAAATCAATAGGGGTCAACATTAACGGCTACTTTACAAGATCTAAACTTACCCACAGATTCAAAGCTTTTTATAGTACTATTAATCAATTGTTTCAGTTCATTTCTTGATTGTTGCTTTCCTATCTTAATAAGAATTTGCATATGATACTGATTTCTCAATCTTGCAATTGGTGGGAAAACAGGACCTAATATTTCTCCATTATAAGACTGATCTAAGACATTAAAAATCCACTTAGAGGCTATCCTTACGGTTTCCACATCTCTATGTTTAATAACAATTCTTGTCAGTCTATAAAATGGTGGATAATGATATTCTAAACGTTCTTTTAATTGTATTTCTAACATTTTTTCGTAATCAGATTTTATTACTTGTTGAATTATGGGGTGTTCAGGTTGATATGTTTGTATCAACACTTTACCCCGGGTTTTTTTTCTTCCCGCCCTACCTGAAACTTGACTTAACATTTGATAGGTTCTTTCATGAGCCCTAAAATCTGGGAAATTTAGCAAATGATCAGCATTTAATACACCTACCAAATGGACATTTTCAAAATCAAGTCCTTTGACAACCATCTGAGTTCCTACCAATATCTTAATATCTCCATCAACAAATGCATTAATTAATTTATCAAAAGCCCACTTCCCCCTTGTAGTGTCCCAATCCATTCTGGCCGTTTTGACTTTTGGGAAAAAACTTTCTACTTGCTCTTGAATTTGTTGGGTACCAACTCCTTTGGTTTGTAAGTGGACGCTACCACAGGCATGACATTGTGTGGGTGCGGCAATGCTGAATCCACAGTAATGACATTTTAGTTGTTTACTAGGCTGGTGATAGGTTAAAGTAACATCACACTGACTACATTGAGGAGTATGACCACAATCCAAACACTCCACTACAGGAGCATAACCTCGCTGGTTTTGAAATAAAATGACTTGTTTATCATTAGACAAAGTAGTTTCTATTGTGTCTATTAGGGTTTTCGAAAAAGCCCCATTCATTTCCTTTTTTTTATAAGATAATTTCAAGTCGATTGTTACTATTTCTGGAAGTTCAATATTCCCAAATCTTTCATTTAGCTGAACACCTCCAAACTTATCTTTCATTAAATTAAATGAACTTTCAATTGAAGGAGTAGCAGACCCCATTAGTATTTTAGCATTGTAGATTCGTGAAAGTATAATAGCAGTATCTCTTGCGTGATAACGAGGAGCAGGATCAAATTGTTTATAGGATAATTCATGCTCCTCATCAATGATAATCAAACCTAATTGATAAAATGGAAGGAAAATTGCTGAGCGAGTCCCTACAACCACTCTAGCTTTAGAACTATTATTTAAAACATTATACCAAACTTCAGTTCTTTCATGTATAGAAAATTTGGAATGATAAACAGTAACATTTTTACCAAATCTTGACTGAAGACGCATAACCATTTGAGGGGTAAGTGATATTTCAGGAAGCATATAAAGGACTTGATCTCCCCTTTCTATAGCTTTAGAAATTAATTCCATATAAATCTCAGTCTTACCTGATCCAGTTACGCCCTGAAATAATACAATATCCTTGTAATCAAAAGCTGACTCAATATTTAACAAAGAAGTTTTTTGATTTTTTGATAGGTTAGTTAATTTATCATTTTTATCAAAATCATATAATAATCGATCCTCTCGAAAATAAGTATCCTCCAAGATACCTTTAGAAATCATCACCTTTAAAACATTGCTCTTAAGAGATGTTCTCCTAAGTAAATCAGGTACTTTCTTCCATTCACTGCCACTAGGATTATTTTCGAAAACACCCATTAGTAGCTGTTTTTGTTTTGGGGAATTTTTTAAACTATGAAATAATTTTTTGAGAGATTCTTTAGAGGATAAAGAATTTAACAATCTAGCATGTCTGATTTTTTTAGGCTTATACTTTTTACCTATTTTTTGGTTTACATCAATGTAACCCTTTGTAAACATGCCCTGGATCACTCCTAAAACACTTTTTTTATCAAGTATTTCGGTTATTTCTTTTATTGAAAGCGACTTTGCCTCAAGAGCTTCGATAACCAAATACTCTTCATCAGTCATTACAGACTTATCATCAAGAAATTCTTTTTTAACTATCTCTGTTTCACTTTCCAGTAAAAAAGTAGCCGGAAAGGCAGCACGCATTACCTCACCCAATTTACAATGATAGTAATCCGAAATCCATTGCCACAATTTTATTTGATTCTCTGATATAGAGGGAAAATCTTCTAATATAAATTCAATAAATTTTGGAGTATATCTTTGAGGTTGAATAACGTGAAGTTTAATTACAACCCCAGTGTAAACCTTGGACTTTCCAAAAGATACAGCTACTCGAAATCCAGGCTTTAAAAAATGGTAGTCCTGTTTTTCAACCGCATAAGTATAGGTTTTGTCAAGTGCTAAAGGAAGAATTACATCAGCGTAATAAAGCATTTTCTAAAATACAACTTTGAAGCTTATTATAAACCTAGTTTGTCCTCATTTTTAAGCCTGTTTAAGGTAGCATTAAGTTCAAAACCTAAAAGAAGAACACTTGAATTTATCCATATATAAAATAAAAAAATTAGTAACGCTCCTATAGATCCATAGAGTTGATTGTATTTCGAAAAATTTTCAATGTAAATTCCAAAAAAATACGTGTTAAGTAAAATTAATAAACAGGTCATCAAAGCTCCTGGAGAAAAAAAACGTGTTTTTTTACCTTCAATTGTTCCAAAATAGTATAGAATAGCTACTGATATATATGTTAAAATTATATAAAAAAAAGTTTGTCCAAGTCTTATCCGATTTACCTGGCTAGGTATTAAATCTCCAAAGTTATTTAGTATATATATCTCAAAAAATATTAATGCGGCAACGCCTACCAAAAGCAATATAGCTAACAAAACCCCTACCATCATAGAAAATAAATACTGCCTAAAAAAACTCCTCGAAAGTTCTACATGATATGAACCTTCAAAACTTGAAAATATTGAACTTACTCCATTAGCCGTAAGAATTAACGAAAGAACAAAAACTGACGAAAGTAATCCAGCTCTCTGTTTAAGCCTAATATCTTCAAATATTTGTGTAAAAAAGCCCTGACTTTCTTGAGGTAGTAATAATTCTATAAAGTTAAATAATACTGCATCAAAATTTTCAATTGGAATGAAAGCAATTAAATTGAGAATGAACAATAAGAAAGGAAATAGTGCCATAAAAAAACTAAATGCAATACTGCCAGCTCTGGATGATAAAGTCCCTTTAACAATACCAGAGATATACATTTCAAGTAAATCATAAAAGGAAAAGCTACTATATCCTGGAATTTTAACTTCTTCAGAAAATTTAATAAAATTTTTTAAAATTGGTATAGCTTTTAATTTTTCCCTCAAACTAAGAATTTTCCTTTAACCAAAGATAAAACAAATCTAATTGAGTTTGTAAATTTGAAAAATGCAAACTATTCTATATGTAGTCGGAAAAACAGATTCTGATCAGCTTAATTCGATGATGGAGGATTATAAAAAAAGAATCCAAAAATACCACCGATTTGAGATTTTGACTATACCTGATATTAAAAGTCGTGGTAAATTGACAAAGTCTATAAAAAAGCAAAAAGAGGGAGATTTAACCCTCAATAGGTTTAAGGAAAATGATTATTTAGTATTATTAGATGAAACTGGAAAACAGATGGATTCATTATTTTTTTCAAATTTTATTAATGCAAGAAGGATGGGATCTCATAGGAGATTGATTTTTCTTATCGGAGGTCCATATGGGTTTTCTGATTCAGTATATAAAAGAGCAAATCAAAGAATTTCATTATCAAAAATGACTTTTTCTCATCAAATAATACGTCTATTCTTTTTAGAGCAATTATACCGAGCAAATACTATTTTGACAAACGAACCATATCATAATAAATAATGGAATTGATTTTTGCCACTCACAACCAAAATAAAGTAAAAGAAATTTCGGCTATTCTCCCCTCAGTAATTAAACTAAAAAGTTTAAATGATCTTAATTTTACTGATCAAATTACTGAGACCTCTAAAACACTTAAAGGTAATGCATTAATCAAAGCAAGAACGATTTTTAATAAGTTCCAAAGAGATTGTTTCGCTGATGATACTGGATTGGAGGTTGAGGCTCTCAATGGTGCTCCTGGTGTTTACTCAGCTCGCTTTGCAGGAAACAAGAAAAGAGATGAGGATAATATTTCTAAGTTACTTAAAGAGCTCCTGAATCATGATAATACTAAAGCTCAATTTAGAACTGTAATTGCGCTAATTTACAATCGCAAAGAGTTCATCTTTGAAGGAATTATTAAAGGAAAAATAATTAATGAAATTAAGGGGGATAATGGTTTTGGTTATGATCCCATTTTTCAACCAGAACATCACTTATTAAGTTTTGCTGAATTAAGCACAGAGGAAAAAAATAAAATAAGCCACAGAGCAATAGCGTTTAGAAAATTAATTGATTTTCTAAAAGGAAAAAACTGACTTAATTACTAAAATGTTAATTTTAATGAATAAAGATTGAAATTATTTAGATGAGGATTGTATTTATATTATCGGTTTATCTTTTAAGTAAATCAATTATTGCTCAGGAAGCATTCCAATATATCAATGGGACTGTAGAGAATGATGCTACTGGTTTTCCAATGGAAAGTGTTCATATTCTTAATCTTAATAATGTAATTGGAACTACAACGGACAATAAGGGAAAATTCGAAATACCAGTTCAAATAAATGATACTCTGTATTTTTCTTATTTAGGTTATAAATCTCTTAAGGTAGCTGTAACTAATGATATGATCAAGTTTGAAAATTCAAAATTTCAATTGACTGAATTGGCTTTCGCTTTAGAAGAAATTATTTTACGTCCATATCTTCTAACTGGCTATCTTGATATAGATGTAAAAAGTGTACCTGTTAATAATGCTGGGCGATACAGAATTCCGGGTCTATCAAATGCTGGATATGAGGCAGGAAATAGAAGACGTAATTCTATATCCAAAACATTTGCAGCGCTATTTAACCCTGCAGATTTTCTTCATAATCTTTTTGGAAAAAAAGGAGTACAAATGCAAAAATTAAAAAAAATGAGAGAAAGTTATGAGTTAAAAAATTTACTTGCAATTAAGTTCGATAGAGAAATTTTAGTTGAACTTCTTAATCTCGAGAGGATTGATCTGGATGAAATTCTAAGGAATTGTAATTATTCAGATATATTCATTAAGGAATCTAATGATTTACAAGTTTTAGAAGCAATCAGTGGATGTTATGAAGAATATAAAATACTTAAGTTATAATCCTAACTCAAATAAAGACTAAAAATCAAGTATACTTTACGATAGTAAAGTTTCGATAGACAAATCTCCAGTTTTAGAGTTAAAAATCAAGCAATTAGCACTATATTTGTATTATTATTTGCACTATGAAACTTGACCCTTTAAGTGCCATTTCACCTGTAGACGGTCGTTATCGCGGAAAGACCAAATCGCTTTCAATTTTTTTTTCTGAAGAAGCTCTAATTAAATACAGGGTGCGAGTTGAAATAGAGTATTTTATTTCACTTTGTGAACTACCACTTCCTCAACTTAGAAATTTCAACTCATCATTTTTTGAGGATCTGAGAAGTATTTATAAACACTTTTCTAAAGAGGATGCTATGGAAATCAAAGAAATAGAAAAGACAACGAACCACGATGTAAAAGCAGTAGAATACTTTATCAAAATTGAGTTCGATAAACTTGGTCTTCAGAAATACAAGGAATTTGTGCATTTTGGTCTGACCTCTCAAGATATTAATAACACCTCCATTCCTTTATCAATCAAAGAAGCAATTCATGAAGAATATCTTCCAAACTTAGAAGAAATATTAGTTACATTTTCTGAACTCGCCTACAAATACAAGGATATTCCAATGTTGTCGAGAACTCATGGTCAAGCAGCCTCACCTACCCTTTTAGGTAAGGAAATCGCGGTTTTTTCTAAACGTTTGGAAACTCAAAAAGCAAGTCTTACTCAAATACCAAATGCTGCAAAGTTTTCTGGAGCTGTTGGAAATTTCAATGCTCATTATGTGGCTTATCCTGATATTGATTGGAAAAAATTTGGGAAAAAGTTTGTTGAAAATAGATTAGGTTTAGATTTTTCTTTTCCTACAACACAGATTGAGCACTATGATTCAATCGCTGCTCTTTGTGATGCACTTAAAAGAATTAATAATATTTTGATAGACTTTAATAGAGATATTTGGACTTATATCTCAATGGATTATTTCAAACAAGATATCAAAGAAGGCGAAATAGGTTCATCAGCTATGCCGCATAAAGTAAATCCAATTGATTTTGAAAATGCTGAAGGTAATCTGGGGATTGCCAATGCAATATTGTCTTTCCTTTCTAATAAACTCCCTGTATCCAGATTGCAAAGAGACTTAACAGATAGCACTGTTTTAAGGAATATTGGTGTTCCTTTTGCTCACATTTTAATTGCGTTTAAATCAATAGTCAAAGGAATCGGAAAAATTATTATAAATGAAAAGAAAATCAATGATGATCTGGATGAAAATTGGTCAATTGTAGCTGAAGCAATCCAGACTATTTTAAGAAGAGAAAATTTTTCTAATCCATATGAAGCATTAAAAGTTTTAACCAGAACCAACTCTCCTATTACAAGAAAAACAATACATTCATTTATTGATAGTCTTGATTTGAATCAAGAAGTAAAAAAAGAATTAAAAGCAATAACTCCTTTTAACTACACTGGAATAAAATAATCAGATTCCTGCCTTTTTGAGTTGATCACTTCCTGGTAAATTCATCTTACCAATCAATTTAGAAATATTTTCTATAGATATATTTCCCTCTACTAATAAGAGAAATGCTTCTATTTTTTCTGCATTATTCTCCGAATTAATCTGTTTAATGGGAAGCCCTTTGGAAAATATTAGAATAGTTTTTAATCCGCCAGTCTCTTGCCCATCTTTAGCGTATATATTCATTTCTATTTTTTCCTCAGAAATTGAAAATATTTTATCAATATCTTCTTTTTTTGAAGTTGACTCAACCCATTTAGTCATTTGAGTAATGATATCGTAAGAACTTGTAATTAAAGCATTAAAACTCTTAATTTCATTAATTATTTCTTTTAAGTAAATGGATTCTGGGTCATTACTTGAAATAGCCATACTACCCAACATCTGGAACATCTTCGGGGTTATGCTAATAGAGGTGACATTTTTATTGTTTTGAAATTTTTCAAAAATGGATTGACCAGAAGTTATAAATGGGAATATTAATAAAAATAGTCTTATAAATTGTTTTTTCATAGGTTAAATAACTATGCAGAACTGTTTTAACTTAAGAAAGCTTAATAGTGCTTATCTAGAATGTAAATTTAAAATCAATTAATAAATTATGGTTTAAGATAAGTAATCTTTAATATATAAAATATCCAAATGGTTTTGGCACGAATTATGTACTTTTAATTTTTAAAATTTAAAATCCCTAATGAAACGTTATACATCTTTAATGATTTTGTTGCTCTCAACTATAATTTGTTATAGCTGTAAAAAAGATTTAGTTGTTGATGATATTAATATAAGTGAATTAACTTCAAATCTAGAGGAGACTCCTGAAATTCTCCACGGCTCATGGAACTTAAACCAGAATAATTCAAAAATTGACTCAGGGGGTATTATGTGTGAGGCAAAAAATATTCATTTCCTTAATAACGATTCTTTTTATCTTCAATATAAGGACAAACGAATAAAAGGTACTTATGAGGTTACCAGTCCAACAAATGTAAACTTATCAATTGGGTCAGATTTTATAGGAACGGTAAGTAATACCTCAGTTAATATTAATAAAATAAGTTTAGATTTAGAAATTATAAATGATTGCAGTGATAAATATACAGGAGAAAAATATTTTAGGATTCATCAATTTGTATGGGAATCATTAAATGAATTGTATTTATGGCAGGAGGAGGTAGAAGATCTAAGCGATAATATCAAACCTGTGGGATCTGCAGCGTATAATCAACTAATCTCATCTAATCCTGAGCCAGAAACTTTCTTTGAATCATTAAAACACCCCGATGATAAATACAGTCGAATCAGATCTAATTTCGAAGATTTAGAAAATTCAATAAAAGGAATCGATGCTTCAAATGGTGTTGAGTTTATTTTAATTCAATCAGGTTCTGGTAATAGAGTTATTGGTGTTATTACTCATATTTTAGAAAATTCGGATGCTTTTAGTAAAAACTTAAAAAGGGGAGACATATTTATGGGTGTCAATGGACAATTATTAACATTGTATAATTATTACAGTCTATTATTTGACAATAAAACGAGCTATGTTCTTAATATGGCTAAAAGAATTAATAATGAATTTACCCTTAACGGAGTTAATATAAGTTTAATTAAAGAGGAGGAATTCCAAACCAATCCAATACAGTTAAGTAAAGTTATCCAAAGAGGTGGTAAAAAAATAGCTTACCTAATGTATACTCAGTTTTCGCAGGGTTTTGATAAAGAATTAAATTCTGTTTTTGCTGAATTTAAAACTGAAGGTGTTGATGAACTTATTTTAGACTTAAGGTATAACAGGGGTGGACTGACTAAAACTGCTTTATACCTCAGCGGAATGATCACAGGACAATTTACAGGGCAGATTTTTTCTCAGAAGTTGTGGAATAAAAAAGTCATGGATTATTACGAGTCAATTAATAATACAGAATGGATGAAAGATCTTTTCGTTTCTGAAATGGATGATAATACTCTAATTAATTCCCTTAATTTAAACAAAGTTTACATTATTACATCAGGTAATTCTGCATCGGCGAGCGAAATGGTTATAAATGGGTTATCGCCTTTTATCAACGTAATTCAAGTAGGACAGACTACTTCTGGTAAGAATGTTGGTGGGCTTGCTGTCGTTTATGATTATATTGATAATACAAATAGTACAATAAATCCTGATCACTCATATGCGATATCACCCATCACTTTCAGCGTTGCTAATAGTGAGGGATTCTCTGATTATGCAAATGGACTAAGTCCTTCTGATGGTTTTACACTTGCAGAAGATTTTCTAAACATGGGCGTCCTGGGAGAAGTTAGTGATCCATTATTAGCGCTAGCATTAAACGATATTACTGGAAGCTCAGCCAGAACACCAATTATAATACCAGAATTTCCTATAGAAAATATAATCGAAGATCCAGATTTATGGAAATCTTCTATGCTATTTATGTTTCAGGGGGATATACCCTAAAAAAGATTTACAGTCAAACCCATCATAATATTTCTCCCCCTTGTTTGATATTGTGGAATTATTACATATTTGGTATCGAAAAGATTGAAAATACTAAAAAATAAGTTAGTGTTTAATTTTTCAAGTTGATAATTAATTTGAAGGGTAAAAAGAGAATAAGGATCCAATTTCGTGTAGTCATTAGCAATCCGATTACCTGTAAATTGTCCTATTAAATTCAGGTAAGTTTTAACCGTTATTGGAATATCAATTAGTCCTGAAATTGAATGTTTTGGAATACTTCTTAAATCGCCAAAAGTAGTTTCAGTAAATACGTAATTTAATCTAGTTTTAGCTTTTTCAAATAACTCAAAATCATAAGCAAACTCAAGGCCTCTATAAATAATTTGTCTATCTGAATTATCATACCCTCCATACGGTTTTGAATCAGTAGGCGTGATATTGAAAATTAAAGTGGGTTTTTCTTTACGATTAAAATAAACTATATTCAAAACACTTTGAGTTGATCTTAGCTCAAACCCTAATTCAAAACTCAAATTATTTTCAGGTTCAAGGGACTTATTTCCGTAACTAGGGTCATAAAGCTGATACAAACTAGGTGCAATAAATGCTTTACTGTAACTACTCATTAATTTCATTAGGTAGTTTGCATCTAAATCAAATGAAAAGGAAGGATTTAGACTATAAATCAGATGACCTCCATATGCCTGGTGAATATTATAACGTAAACCAGTATTAAGGTTCAAGCCAGAGGGATCAAGATAAACTAAATTAAGATATATATCATTCTGATAATTTTCAGGATCATTAGCAGCCTCCATTATTTCTTTTTGATATTGAATCCCAGCGATTGAGTAAAATTTATTTTTAAAAATATATTTATTAAAAAAATCGACATTTAAGTAATTGCTTTCACTATTGGTTGGAAAAGAGGATCTATATTCCCTTTTATTTTTCTGTAGTCCAGCATTTAAGTTAAGACTACCATTAGTGTATTTATATTGAGTATTTAAACCGTATCTATTCAGGTTAGTAGAAAATTCAAAATCCGCATCTTCAGGGGGAAAACTATTGTCATAATCACTTTTTATATCAGCTTTACTCCAATTTAATTTCCAGTTGAATTGTGACCCAATTTTTCCCTTTAAACCTGTATTAAAATTCACTTTCTTAAATTGATCAATCTCCTCTCCTATAATAGCACTTAGACCATTACTGAAGCGTTTTGCATAGGATAAATTTATACCAATTCCACTTTCAAATAATTCACCTCTAAGATTAACAAATTGATTACCAGCATTAATTTTATCAAATGATTGATTAGCAATCTGTTCTGTCCCCCAAGTTCTTTTTGCAATAAGCTTAATGGATTTTTTTGCCTTTTTTGTAATTATATTTACAACTCCTGTCGCAGCAGAGCTTCCGTATAATGTGCTTGAAGCACCTTTAACAATCTCAATGGATTCAATCATTTCTATATTTAATAAATTGATGTCAAAATCATTATCGATCCTTGAGGGATCGGAGACCCTAATACCATCAATAAGGATTAGAACCTGACGATTTCGACCTCCACGAATGGACAAAGTTTGGTTTTGTCCTGAATGAGTATTTTTACCAATAACATCAATACCAAGATGAGTAGAAAGTAAAACCCCAAGTCCTAAAGCTGAAAATTGTTGAATTTCTTCAGAATTTATTTTCACAACTGTCTTCCCGGATTGAGAACGCTTGAGAAGAAATCTTGAATCAGTGACAACAACTTCATCCAAGTAGTTAGTTGATATAGCCAGGTTTTCCAGTGAAGTATTTTGGGCTAAAGTGCTGCAATAAATAACCAATGCTAGAAAAGTGGTCTTTACAAGTTTCATAGTTCAATAATAATAGATTTAAAAGCTATTCAAATGAAAAAAAAAAAATTCTTCATATTTTACTTTTAAAAACTAGGTAGAAATGAGATTATTTTTCTTTAAAGCATAATAAGGATAGATCATTATAACACTGTAAAATAAATCTCCAAGGATAGTATTGAGAAAAAAGGGTATTGCTAATGCATAGCAGCTTATTAATCCATCTAAGGTAATTGGATAATTGTAAAACCAAACGCCAAAATTACTTACCAAAAAGAAAATGGTAGAAGACATTAATACAGTACTAATTTCAATCTTTTTAGCCGATATCCCCAATAAAGTAATCAAAATAAAAGCACCATAAACAAATGGTATTGAATCGTGGAGTCCTAAAAAAAGATCAGAAATAAAAAGACTAATCATAGGAATCAAAAGAATGATCCAACGATTCGTAAACCCTTTACTAGATAAAAGAGCTATCGCAGTAATAGGTGTAAAATTTGGTGGGTGAGGTATAAATCGGGAAAATATGGCAAATAGAATTATTGATATTAAAAAAAAATTCTTGTTAACCATACTAAATAAATCTTAACTTAATTTAAAATGAATCATCTATTTGGTAAGATACATCTTTCTTCTCGAGTATAAATCATAGAACTCATCTTCCTTAAGACTGTCAATGAACAAGATACTTTCGCCAGTACTTTTCATCTCAGGTCCTAACTGCTTGTTTACATTTGGAAATTTGTTGAAAGAAAAAACTGGTTGTTTAATAGCATAACCTTTTAATTTAGGTTTAAATTCAAAATCAGTTACCTTATTGTGCCCTAGCATTACCTTAGTAGCAAAATTAACATAAGGTTCATTATAAGCCTTTGCAATAAAAGGGACAGTTCTAGATGCCCTTGGGTTGGCTTCAATAACATATACCATATCATTTTTAATGGCGTATTGAATATTTATAAGTCCCTTTGTATTTAATGCAAGAGCTATTTTATGGGTGTGGTCTTTGATTTGTTGTAAGATAAACTCTCCCAGGTTAAATACAGGAAGTGTTGCATTTGAGTCGCCAGAATGGATACCACAAGGCTCTATATGTTCCATTATCCCAATTATGTAGACATTTTCTCCATCACATATAGCATCAGCCTCCGCCTCTATGGCACCATCCAAATAGTGATCTAACAATAATTTATTATTAGGTATTTTTCGAAGTAGATCAACAACATGGGACTCTAATTCCTCTTTATTTATAACGATTTTCATTCCTTGTCCGCCCAAAACATATGATGGTCTGACTAAAATTGGAAAATCTAACTCGTCAGCTAAATCCAAAGCTTGCTCAGCTGTCTCAGCTACACCAAACTCTGGATATGGAATATCATTGTTCTTAAGAAGTGTTGAGAAACTTCCTCTGTCTTCAGCTAGATCAAGAGATTTAAAGCTTGTTCCTATAATTTCAATACCATATCTATCAAGCTTTTCTGCTAATTTTAAAGCAGTCTGCCCACCAAGTTGCACTATAACTCCTTCTGGTTTTTCAAACCGGATTATATCATAAATATGCTCCCAAAATACGGGTTCAAAATAAAGTTTATCAGCAATATCAAAATCTGTAGAGACTGTCTCTGGGTTGCAGTTTATCATGATTGTTTCATAGTCGCATTCTGAAGAGGCTAATACTCCATGGACACAACAATAATCAAACTCAATTCCTTGACCAATTCTGTTCGGACCTGAACCCAATACAATCACTTTTTTACGGTCACTGACGTTACTCTCGTTTTCACTATATGGTTGCCCCCCTTTAATTTCCATTTTTTCTTCAAAAGTAGAATAGTAATATGGCGTGGAAGCAGAAAATTCTGCTGCACAAGTATCAACAAGTTTATAAACCCTCTGAACACCTAACTGATCTCTTTTATTATAAACATCACTTTCCAAACAGTCTAACATATGGGCTATTTGTCTATCGGCAAATCCTTTCTGTTTAGCTTCAAGAAGTAAAGCTTTATCAAGACTTTCAATTTTGTATTTAGAAATCTCTTTTTCTAGTTCGTAAAGTTCTTGATATTGTTTTAGAAACCACATGTCAATCTTAGTTATCTCATGAATTCTGCTTATAGGTATTCCCATTTGTATAGCATCATAAATAACAAAAACTCTATCCCAACTTGCGTGGGTAAGTTTTTCAATTACTTGGTCGTAGTCATTATATCCCTTACCATCAGCCCCAAGTCCATTTCGTTTTATTTCCAAAGATTGAGTAGCCTTATGCAGAGCCTCTTGGAATGATCTACCAATACCCATGACCTCACCAACAGATTTCATCTGTAAACCTAATTTTCGATCTGAGCCTTCAAATTTATCAAAATTCCATCTGGGAATTTTTACAATTACATAATCAAGAGTAGGTTCAAATAAAGCTGAGGTAGATTTTGTAATCTGATTTTCCAACTCATCTAATGTATAACCAATTGCAAGTTTTGCTGCAACTTTTGCAATAGGATATCCTGTAGCTTTAGATGCTAATGCAGAGGATCGCGAAACTCTAGGATTGATTTCAATGGCAATTATATCTTCTTTTTCATCTGGACTCACCGCGAATTGAACATTACAACCACCAGCAAAATCTCCAATACTTCTCATCATTTTAATTGCCATATCACGCATACGCTGAAAAGCAGTATCTGAAAGCGTCATAGCAGGGGCAACAGTAATCGAGTCTCCAGTATGTATTCCCATTGGATCCATATTTTCTATAGTACAAATGATAACTACATTATCATTTTTATCACGAAGTAATTCCAATTCGTATTCCTTCCATCCCAATAAAGCTTTATCAATAAGTACTTCATGTATTGGAGAAGCTTCTAAACCCCTAGTTAATAATTCTTCAAATTCTTCAGCATGATGGACAAAAGAGGCTCCAGTTCCTCCTAATGTAAATGATGGTCTGATTACCAACGGAAAACCAAATTTCTGGGCAATCTCCTTTCCTTTTAAAAAAGAAGTTGCTGTTTCGGCAGGAGCAACAGGAATATCAATAGTTTTTAATAACTTTTTAAATCGATCACGGTCTTCAGTAATGTTGATAGCTTCAATATCAACTCCTATAATTTTTACATTAAAATCATTCCAAATTCCTTTGTCATCGGCTTCTATACATAGGTTTAATGCAGTTTGTCCTCCCATGGTAGGAAGTACTGCATGAACTTTGTGCTTTTTTAAAACTTCAATTATAGATTTAGTCGTCAGAGGTCGCAAGTAAATGTGATCTGCCATTGATGGATCCGTCATTATTGTTGCTGGGTTAGAATTAATCAAAATAGTTTCAATCCCATCTTCCCTTATAGATCTTAATGCTTGGGTTCCAGAATAATCAAATTCACAGGCTTGACCAATAATAATAGGTCCTGAACCTATTATTAAAATACTCTTTATCTCTGAATTTTTAGGCATGAATTGTATTTTTAAAATTTTATTAATATAAAAAAAAAGGTGTTATTCTTAAAAGAATAACACCTTGAAATATTGATTTTTTATTATCATTTTTTGTGACGAGGTTCTGATGAAACAGAGACCTTTTTCCTGCCCTTCGCCCTACGGTTTGCCAAGACCTTTCTGCCATTGGCAGTAGCCATTCTTTCACGAAAGCCATGCTTATTTCTTCTTTTTCTTTTAGATGGTTGAAAGGTTCTTTTCATTGAAAACAGATAAGTTATCTATAACCCCGGCAAATATACAATATCTTTTTTCTATTACAAACGGTTTATAATGGATTCTTATTAACTTTATAAAAATAAAAAACATGTTCCCAAAAATTATTAAATTAATACTTGCAGTAGCTTCACTGGGCTATGCAGGTTATCAGTTTTACGAAAACTATATTGGTAATGGAATTTTTTTATCACTTTTATCTGCAGTTTTTGTTTTACTTTATTTTAAAAATGAAATAATATTTCTTGCTTTCTTAAGGCTGAGAAAACAGGATTTTAATGGTACTGAAAAGTGGTTGAGTAAAATTAAAAACCCCAGTCGATCCTTAGTACAAAAACAACAAGGATATTTTTATTACTTACAAGGAATTATTCAATCTCAAAATAATCTAACTATTGCAGAGAAATATTTCAAAAAAGCAATTCAATTAGGGCTTTCTATGAATCATGACTTAGCTATGGCTAAAATGAGCTTAGCAGGAATATTAATGCAGAAAAGAAGAAAAAGAGAGGCTACATTACTGCTCTCAGAGGCTAAAAAGTTGGACAAACACAACATGTTAACAGAGCAGATGAGAATGATGCAACAGCAAATGAAAAAAATTTAATAATATCCCTCTTCAGGAATTGCAATCTCATAATATTTCCTTGACTTATTATTTAAATGATTTTGAATCAACCAAGGATTATGGATTTTTAATAATTTATAGTTAATACCCATTGTTTTCGAGAAGCTGGCTAAATTATTTATTGGAGTATCAATTCCATGTAGTCTTACAGGAATATATTGATATAAATCTTTCTCCTTGAATACGTAACCGTATTTGATTGGATTTTCAATAATTTCTTTTACTGCAAATATCCTAAATAAATATCTAGAAGTCTCTTGGCCCAAAAATAAATCAAAATAGTTGCTAGCTTTTTGAGTGGTTAAGTTTCTTTGAATTCCATTTATGCCTCGATTGTAGGCTGCTGCAGCTAAAGCCCATGAACCAAACTTTTCCTTTGCTTTTTTTAGGTATTTTGCTGCAACCTTAGTTGAAAACTCAAGGTGGTATCGCTCATCTACATTACTATTTATTTCCAGTCCGTAATCTCTACCTGTAGTACTCATTATCTGCCAAAAACCCTTGGCACCAGCTGGAGATCTTACATTTTCAAGACCACTTTCAATTACTGCTAAATATTTAAAATCAATTGGCACACCCTCCTCTTCAAGAACTCGTTCAATTAGCGGAAAAAATTTATTGCTTCGTTTGAGTAAAAGCATCATATTAGACTGCCAATAAGTATTTACTAAAAGCTCTCGATCCAATCTTTCTCTCAAATCAGGAGATGTAATATCAAATGACTCTCCTGCAAAACTTAAAGTATCTGGAAGGTGAAGTGCATAAACTTTATGAGTTGAATTTTCTCCATAATTAACAAATGCTGAAAAAAAATCTGATTTAAAAACAAAGCCTGATGTTAAAACTGTAAACAATAAAATTATCAACAAATTATTTTTAAAATCCAAGGTTAAAAACTTTTTATTTTTGAGCTAAACTATAAAATTGTAAGCATTTCATTGAATTATATTGGGAAGGTTTTTGTTGAACCAATTATATTGGGTTAAAATAATTGCATGATCACCTGGTATTTCTATACATGGGGAGATAATATTCTTTATTGGAAAAACAGTATCACTTTTTCCATGAATATGAATTACATCTTTAATAGCCTCTGTCTTTTTCCACTTTACAATTACATCAATTGCCCAACTAAGATAATCTGGGTCACGTTCTGATAAATACCTTTTATATAGTTCAAATCTTTTTTTTAAACTATTTCCTAAAACAAAAATTGCCAAACTTTCAATATTTTTAATCCATTGGGTAGGAAGTAATCTATGTGCATTAGTAATTTGAGATAATTTCATATGAGAAGGAAGTTCTTTATTACTTTTTACACTTGAAACAATAATTACCTTTTCATAATCTAAAAAACTAGCCATTTCTTGGACCAAAATACCACCCATGGAAACACCGATTAAAATTGGCTTTGGATGCTTGATTCTATCACACATCCTTTTGGCATAATTTTGAATTGATTCTTCTTTTTCTGGAGTAATCCATGAAAGATGAAAAACTTGAAAGTTATCAGGAAATATTAGAAATTCAAAAATTCGAGGGTTAGCAGCCATTCCTGGCATAAGATAAATTGATTTTAACATA
>CACHZY010000020.1 GCA_902584445.1 uncultured Bacteroidota bacterium
TAAAATTGACAAAAGATGACTATGATCTGGTTTTATGCGATATTAAAATGCCTAAAATGGATGGAGTTGAAGTTTTGCAAAATATAAGAGAAAATGGAATTAATGTCCCCTTTATAATGCTCACAGGGCATGGAAATATTTCTACTGCCGTTGAGGCAATGAAAGCAGGTGCGTTTGATTTTATATCAAAGCCTCCTGATTTAAATCGATTGCTTACCTCTGTTAGAAATGCATTGGAGATAAAAAATCTTGTTACTGAAAATATCAAACTTAAGAAGAGGATTGCCAAAAAATATAAGATAATAGGTGAATCAGAAGCTATCAATAAAATACATATTATGGTTGAAAAAGTTGCCCCAACCGATGCAAGAGTATTAATCACAGGAAATAATGGGACAGGAAAAGAATTGGTAGCTCATTATTTACATAAAAAAAGTAAACGTTCTAGCGAGTCGTTTGTTGAGGTTAACTGTGCTGCAATTCCTTCAGAACTTATTGAAAGCGAACTTTTTGGACATATGAAAGGAGCATTCACCTCTGCAATCAAAGATCGACCTGGAAAGTTTGAAATAGCTAATGGTGGAACACTTTTTCTTGACGAGGTTGCTGATATGAGTCTTGCTGCTCAGGCCAAGGTTTTAAGAGCTCTCCAAGAAAACAGGATTAATCGCGTAGGTAGTGAAAAAGAAATTAAAGTTAATGTTAGGGTTATAGCAGCAACGAATAAAAATTTATTAAAGGAAATTGAAGACGGAAAGTTTAGAGAAGATCTATATCATAGATTGGCGGTAATCCTTATTAAAGTTCCCCCTTTAAGCGATAGAAAAACAGATATTCCCTTATTGGTTGAATATTTTGTGGAAACCCTTTCAGCTGATCAAGGGGTTGATAAGAAAATTTTTTCAGAAGATGCTTTACAAAAACTGATGGATTATCCATGGACAGGCAATGTAAGAGAGTTAAGAAATGTTGTAGAGCGTTTAATGATTCTTGGTAGCAACCCTATCAGCGTAATTGACATAGAGCAATTTGCCTCAAAATCAAAATAATTAATATGCGGAAAAGGCTATTAGTATTAAGTCTTATTTTTTTTCAATTTATCGGTGCTCAAAAGATTTCTTCAGTAGAGGATAAAATAAGGGATATATATGTAAAGTCATTAACTGAAGGTAAAAGTTATTCTTGGTTGGAGCATTTAAGTAAAAAGATAGGAGGGCGTTTATCCGGTTCACTTAATGCTCAGAGGGCAATTGATTGGGTAAAAGATGAATTGAACAATATCAACGCTTTGGATTCTGTTTGGTTGCAGCCAGTAATGGTCCCAAAGTGGGTTCGTGGTACATTTGAATATGCCAACATTGAGTCTAGTCCCGGAAATACGATAAATGTAAATGTATGTTCTCTTGGAGGCTCAATTGCTACTCCAACTGGTGGAATTCGTGCTAATGTAGTTGAGGTTAAAAGTATTGAGGAATTAGATTCTTTAGGAAAGAAGAATATAAATGGAAAAATTGTTTTTTTTAACAGACCTATGCAATCGGGTTTAGTCAATACTTTTAAAGCATACGAAGGAGGTCTTAGTCAACAATATATTGGTGTGGCTCATGCTGCTAAAAATGGTGCAGTGGCAGTCTTATTCAGATCAATTAACCTTCGTTTAGATGATCATCCTCATACTGGGGAAATGAGCTATGGTTCTTTACCTATTAGTAAAAGGATTCCAGCAGCTTCAATTAGCACAAACGATTCTGAACTACTAAGCTCAATGATTTCATTAAATCCTCTTCTTCGTTTTTTTTTAAGACAGGATTGTAAAAATTATCCTGAGGTTAAGTCATATAACGTCTTAGGACAAATTAAAGGAACTGAGTTTCCTGATAAAATTATTTTTGTTGGAGCTCATTTGGACTCATGGGATTTAGGAGAAGGCGCACATGACGATGGAGCTGGAGTAGTCCAATCCATGGAAGCTATCCGACTATTAAATATCATAAACTATAAACCCAAAAATACTTTACGAGTCGTTTTATTTATGAATGAGGAAAATGGAGGTCGTGGAGCAAAAGTATATTCTGAGAGTGTTTCAAAAAAGAGAGAAAAACACCTCATGGTATTGGAGTCTGACTCGGGTGCCTTTACGCCCCGTGGATTCGTTTTTGACACTAATGATAAATATTTTGAAAGAATTTTAAAATGGAAACCATTTTTTGAGCCCTATTATATCCACCTTTTTAGAAGAGGTGAGATTGGAACAGACCTAAGGCTCCTAAAAAAAGATGCCCTTATTTTATCTGGTTTAAAAACAGACTCACAACGTTATTTCATTCATCATCATTCTGAACTAGATACTTTTGAAACAATAAATAAGAGAGAGCTCGAATTAGGAGCTGCTACTATGGCAGCATTAATATTTTTAGCAGATAGTATTGGATTGGAATAATTTTTCAAATTCAGAAAAGCTTAATGAACTTAATTAGATATACAAAAGAATTTCGCTATAATATAAGATTGGCTTTTCCAGTTATAATTGGTATGCTTGGTCATACAGTAGTTCAGTTGATTGATAATATTATGGTTGGACAAATAGGTCCAACAGAGCTTGCCGCTGTTTCGCTTGGCAACAGCTTTGTATTTATAGCAATGTCATTAGGTATTGGTTTTTCCACTGCAATTACTCCCTTAATTTCAGAGTCTTTCGGTGCAAAAAACCATACTAAAGTTAGACAAGTATATGTTCACGGATTATTTTTATGCATATCATTTGGATTCTTGTTGTCAGGCTTAATTTTAATGTCCCAGCCTCTTTTATTGCAAATGGGACAGCCAGTTGATGTAGTAAAATTGGCAAAGCCTTATCTTTTTTGGGTTGGAATTTCATTAATACCACTTGTTGGATTTCAAGGATTTAGACAGTTTGCTGAAGGTCTTTTTCAAACCCGATTAGCAATGTATGCTACAATTGTTGGAAATGTGATTAATGTGATTTTGAACTATCTGTTTATCTTTGGTTTATTTGGCTTTCCTCAAATGGGGGTCGAAGGCGCTGCCATAGGAACATTAATTTCCCGTTTAATAATGTTTTTTTTTATAGGATATATAATAAACAGGAATAAACTTTTTAAAAGATACAATCGAAATCTATTTCGAGTAAAATTATCTCTTAGAATTTTTAAAAAAATTATTGGGCTTGGTTTCCCCTCTGCACTTCAAATGTTTTTTGAAGTTACTTTTTTCACTTCAGCCATTTGGATGTCAGGATTACTTGGTGAAAATGCTCAAGCCGCTAACCAAATAGCCTTTAATTTATCCTCTATGACTTACATGGTTGCGATTGGTGTTGGAGTAACCGCGATGATAAGAATAGGAAATGAAAAAGGGAAAGGAGATTTTTTTAATTTGAGAAGGTTAGCCATTTCTAACTTTTTACTTATTTTTTTATTGGATTTCTTTTTCTGTCTTCTATTTATATTAGCTCATGATTTTCTTCCCTGGATATATTTTGATAGTTCTGATTCAGTTAATTCTAAAGATGTACTTGAGGTAATTACATTAGCTGCGGACCTAATTTTAATTGCTGCATTTTTTCAAATTGCAGATGGAGTACAAGCGGTTGTTCTAGCTACTTTAAGGGGAATGCAGGATGTTTGGTTACCCGCCTTTCTTATTTTTTTAGCCTATGGAACTATTGGTTTTCCAATTAGTTATTATCTAGCACTAAATACTTATTGGGAAATTAATGGTATTTGGATAGGACTCCTAACTGGACTCTCAGTTTCAGCTCTATTTTTGATTGCTAGATTTCATTATATTACAAAAAAATTAATCACTCAATAACAAAACTTTATATATGGATGTACCCAAGTTTCTCATCGCTGATAGTTCAGAGCTTGAAAATACTATTTTTGTTCTTCACACTGCTTATCCTCGATTTTTAATAAATGTAATTAATGATGAGATTCATTGGATGGAGGAATTTGAAAAGGAAGATCGTGAGGAACTAGAATCACAAATTACTCAACTTATAAGTGAGGCTCTTAGCTATTACGACAAGGAAATTAAAAATTTTGAATAGATAGGTGGAAGAGATTATCGCTATAGACCGTGAACTCTTCCTCTTTCTTAACGGCATGGGTACGCCCTCATTTGACCTCTTCTGGATTACTATTACTGACAAATCAGTAAATATTTGTGTTTATCTTTTGTTAATCACTTACTTTCTTAAAAAAACCAATTTGAAATCATTTTTGATACTTTTAATTTTCACAGTATTATTGGTTTTAATCACAGATCAATTTACCAATCTTTTCAAGTATGGTTTTCAGCGTTTGCGACCATGCTATGAACCTAGTCTAAAGGGTCTAGTGAGATTAGTCAAACCAAATTGTGGTGGTAGTTTCGGGTTTTTTTCAGGTCATGCCTCTAACTCCTTTGCCCTAGCGGTTTTCTTTTCATTAATTTTAAAAGATCGATTTACGAAAATTCCTCTAATTTTAATTAGTTTGGCCAGTACAGTGGCTTACAGCAGAATCTATATAGGTGTACACTACCCATTAGACATTATCTCAGGAATTATTTTTGGCGGATTAGTGGGCTATGTTACTTACTTGATGTGGTTAAAAATTTCACTAAGGAAAATCTATTAATTTTTAATGCCCCTCTTTTAGTAAATAAGAGTATTTAGCTTTAAACTTATTAAACCTAGGTTTGGATATATTTAGAATGTACAGGTCATTAGGATTGTTTACTTCATAATCCTGATGGTACTCCTCTGCGTAATAAAATTTCTCTAGAGGCTTTACCTCTGTAACTATCTTTTTATCAAATGCCTTTTCTGCCATCAATTTATTAATATAATCGACAATAATCTTTTTTTCTTCTTGGTTTTGATAAAAGGCAATCGAACGGTACTGTGTCCCTCTATCAGGACCTTGCTGGTTAAGTAATGTCGGATCATGGGAATCAAAAAAGACTTCTAGTAGAGCTTTAAAACTAATGACATCAGAATTGTAAATTACTTCAACAGTCTCAGCGTGACCTGTTCTTCCCGTGGTAATCTGGTAGTAATTAGGGTTTTTGGTCTTTCCACCTGCGTATCCTGAGATAGCCTCTTCAACACCTGCTAAACTCTCATATATGTATTCTACACACCAAAAACATCCAGATGCAAAATATGCCTTAGCCATTCCCTGGTGATTTTCAATTGGTTCCCAAACTGGATTCTTTCTATTTTCAGCTGTTGGTGCACTCAGATTACATTGATAGAGAAATAATAAACCTAAAAGCATATACATGGATTCATTTTTAAAATTAATCTAATTTACCCGCCTGTCTATTTCCTGAACCTTCAATTCCATATAATTTATCTCCGAGTTCTTTTCTCATGTTATCAGCAAGGGATTTTATTTTTTTAACAATTTCTGGATTTTGATCTGCCACATCTTGTGTCTCGCTAATATCTGATGTCAAATCATACAATTCAATTTTTTCAACCTTGTTATCATAATCATATTCAATTTTGTAACCATCCATACCCCCCATTCTGCCGTTTAGTGATCGATAAGTATGTGGAAAATAAAGTTTCCAGTTCTTGTAACGAACACCATGCATTTCATTCTTTTTGTAATAAAAATAATAGGCTTCATGTGGACTTTTGTCCGTCTCACCCTTCCAAATATTCCAAACACTCTTACCATCTATTTTCTTATTCGGTAATTTACTATTTGTAATTTCAGCAATAGTCGGTAAAATATCAATAGCCATTATTGGAGTATCAATAGCCCTTCCAGGACTTATTTTTTTTGGATAATAAATTATTGTAGGCTCTCGCTGACCACCTTCCCAGGCAGTACCTTTTCCCTCTCTCAGCGGCAATGCACTGCCTGCATGATTTCCAAAACTTAACCATGGTCCATTATCACTAGTGAAAATGAATAATGTGTTTTCTTCAATCTGGTGCTCTTTTAGTTTTTCTAGTATTTGTCCCACAGACCAATCAATTTCCATTATGACATCTCCATATAACCCCTGCTCACTTTTTCCTTTAAATTTTTCTGAAACCGCTATAGGGGTATGAGGCATGGGATGCGGAACATACAAGAAAAAAGGATTTTCTTTATTTCTATCAATAAATTCAACAGCGGCCTCAGTAATATCTGTCGTTAATTTTGCTTGGTCTTCTAAGGTTCGAATTTCTTTAATTACCTCAAAATCTCTGAAAAAAGGCAATTGAGGATATCTTTTAGCTAATTTATGATCCGCTGGGACTTGATTACCATCATAATCTACTGGCCACATGTCATTGGAGTATGGGATACCCAGAAACTCATCAAAACCATGATTGTTAGGTAAAAATTTCCTGTGATGCCCTAAATGCCATTTACCAAAGATTCCTGTACTGTATCCATTTGCCTTAAGCATTTCAGCTAGGGTAGTTTCCCCCGAGTTAATACCGTGATTTGACCGAGGGGACAAAGCTCCAGATATTCCAATCCTATTTGGATAGCAACCTGTTAACAGGCCTGCCCTAGATGCTGAACAAACAGCTTGAGCGGAATAATAACTTGTAAGGCGAATCCCTTCTTTTGCCATTTGATCTAAATTGGGCGTAATTATATTTGGAGAACCGAAACAGCTTAAATCCTGATAACCTTGATCATCAGTAAAAACAATCACAATATTTGGAGGTCTATTGGTTTTTTTTTCTCCCTCATGATTACAAGAGAATGATAAAAAAAGATACAGTGAAATTAAAAGGTTTTTCATTATTATAAAATTACAAATTAAGTTTTATTAACCTTTTTGGATACCATCAATAAAATTAAACATTGATTTACAATAGGATTGCCAACTATAATTTTTAAATGTTTGACTTATATTTTTTTGATAGTACAAAAGTTTTTTCTCTTTAAGTATTTCATATAGATTATTAGCAATTTTCTCTGGAGTTTTTTCCGTTATAACACCTGTTCCATCTTTTTCAATAGGCGCCATTAAACCTGGTAAGTTAGAAACTAAAATTGGAGTTTTATAATAATAAGCGAGAGGTGTGACTCCACTTTGAGTTGCTCCTCTATATGTTTGAGCCACTACATCAGCTGCGCAAATAACGTCTCTTGTTTGCTCGGCATTAGCATAATTAAAATCACAGATTATGCGATCTTCTAATTCTAATTTCTGAATTAAATCAGTGTATTTTTCTTTTTTTTCATAAGGCTCTCCGACAATTACAAGTAATGTTTCTGAGGATTTTAGTGGTGCTTTTGAAAAAGCTTCAATCAATAAATCCAACCCCTTATATTTTCTTATAAGACCAAAAAATAAAACAATTTTTTTCTCCTTTGACCACCCTAATTTTTTCCTAGCCTGCGCTTTTGAAATAATATTAGGGAGGTTCTCTCCAATTGGATGAAATCCAGACCATATATGGGTATTAGGCTTATCAACTTCTATTTCGTCTGAAACTGCTTTAGAGAGGGTAACAAAGGCATCCATTCTTTTTCCAAATAAATCATTCAATATATAATCCCATGGTTTTCTCTCATGTGGAATCCAGTTATCAACAACGGCTATTTTTTTTATATTCGAAGACAGTCTTTTTGAGATCCAGTTCCAACATGGAGCAAGAAATGGGGTCCAATAACGAAACAAAACTATGTCGGGATCATATTGATTGATTTCATTTGAAGTATTAATCCAATTCAAAGGGTTTATACTATGAACTTTTCTTTTAATATTAATTCCTTTTGGTGCTGGAATTGAGCTGTATTGAGTTTTACCTGGGAAAAGTAATTTAGGATATTGATATTTGAAAGTAAAGACCAAAACTTCATGTCCTAGTCTTGATATATTTTGTGCTAAATAATTTTGAGTATCTGCAATGCCACCTCGGTAGGGGTGAGCAGGACCTAATAAGAGCACTTTTTTTTTAGCCCTCATCAAGAAATTTAATTTTCAATCTCTTGTAAATTATGGACCAACTCAAAAGACTTAAACTAAAATATGCCAATCCAAAATAAAATAACCAAGGTATTGTTGATAAGTAAAATACAAATTGTGAAGGAATGATAAAAAATAATAATCCTAAAATATTTCTGACCAATTCAAAGTTATAGGCCCAAATTTGACGATCCATGACAGAGGTATAACCAAATATGCTCAGCAATATAACTCCACCAAAAAGTAAAGCTTGCAGATTTCCAAAAGAGGAATAGTTTGCTAAAAGGAGTAAAAGCATGAAGGTTGTACCGAGCCATTGAAACATAGCCCAGCTTTTCAATAAACCTCCCGATTTTGGATTGTACTTTTCCATTTTATCTGCGGAGGTAATGGTATTTCGAGGGAATTTTTTCTTCACATCTTCAGGGCGATAACCCGTAGGCTTCCACCAGAGGGTCAACTTTTCTTTAAGGGAACGAGTATGCCAAGCGTCAAAAATTAACCCCCAAAGGTGTTGAAAATTTATAATCAAAGGATTCCAAGTTCGAACAGGTTTAAGTACACCATAAACAGGGGGCTCATCCTCTAGTTCTTCCTGAAATGTTCCAAACCATCGATCCCATACACAAAAAATAGGAGCTAGATTTTTGTCGATATAAATTGGATTAATAGCATGATGAACACGGTGCTGCGATGGGGTCACTAAAAAGTATTCTAAGAATCCTAATTTTCCAATATGTTGTGTGTGATACCAAAACTGACCAAATAAATGCAGGGGAGCCAAAAGGGTAATTACATCTGATGGAACTCCTAAAACTGCAGCAGGTATTAAAAATAGCGCAGTATACCCTAATAGATCCGAAAAACTTTGTCGCAATGCACAAGCTAGGTTAAATTCCTCACTACTATGGTGAATAATATGTTGATTCCAAAAAAAATTGATTTTATGATTTAAGCGATGTGTCCAGTAGCCTGAAAAATCTACACATATAAATGCTACGATATAAACTAAAACAGTATTTTCCAAATTGTAAACAGATAGTTTACTGAGTAAATATGGATACGAAATGATTACGACAACTAATCCCAAGATATCTTTAAGTATATTAGTCATACCTGAGCTTAGACTGGAAAGGGTGTCCATGAAAGTGTGGGTCTGTTTTTTCTTAATATGCCCGTAGATAATTTCAATAATAATTAAAATGATGAACATTGGGACAACCCATAACAAGACATTTGCATAAACCTCCATCAAAAAATTTTAAACTTTACCAATTTATAAATTTAATTGCTCATAACCCATTCCCCATTTTTGATTAGGGGTTCCGCTTGTTTGAATTTGACAGTTTTGGTTTCTCCTGTGCTTACACTTTTAATAATCACTCTCTCGTTTCTGCCAATTTTTGGCATCTCTCTTATAATGGTTTCTACGGCAGCGCGTTGAGTTCCACTTGCTCCTGCTCCAGCACTTCTATTTCTCTGGGCAAGTTCGTCTGTGTTGTAAACTTCATCTTTGGAAGTTTTGTATCCCTTTGGAGTGGCAGTTTTTTTTGCTTCTTGAATTTGAGATTCACTTTGTTGAGGTAACCCACCTTTAAATAAAAATGAAAGTACTTCCTTATTCAAACTGTTGATCATAGATTTGAAAAGCTCAAAGGCTTCAAACTTATAAATAAGTAAAGGATCTTTTTGTTCATGGACAGCTAGTTGAACCGATTGCTTAAGCTCATCCATTTTTCTGAGGTGAGTCTTCCAAGCCTCGTCTATCAATGCCAAAGTAATATTTCGTTCAAAATCCTCAATCAAATATTTACCTTCACTTTCGTAGGCTTTTTTGAGATCAGTAACTACATTTAACGTTTTGATACCATCTGTAAAAGGAACTACGATTCTTTCATATGTATTACCAGGTCTTTCATAAACACTTTTGATAACGGGAAAAGCCAAAGCTGCATTTGTTGCAATTTTTTTGATGTAATGTTGATTAAGTAGATTAAACAGTTCATTAATAATATCATTTTCAGAAGTTTCCTTAAACCCCTCTGGGTCAATAGGTGATGTAATGGAAAAATTACTAATGACTTCAAATTCAAAGTTTTTATAATCACTTGAAGCCTTATTGGTCAATACTATTTCTTGTATAGTGTCATATAGTATATTGGCAATATCCAGCTTTAACCTAATTCCAATCAGTGCATGTTTTCTTCTTTTATAAATTACTTCACGCTGTGCGTTCATAACATCATCATACTCCAATAATCTTTTTCGTATACCGAAATTATTTTCTTCTACTTTTTTCTGAGCTCGTTCAATAGACTTTGTCATCATAGAATGCTGAATTACTTCGCCCTCCTCAAGACCCATTCTATCCATAACTTTGGCTACGCGTTCTGATCCAAATAGTCGCATTAAATTATCCTCTAAAGAAACATAGAATTGAGAGCTTCCTGGATCACCCTGTCTTCCAGATCGACCTCTAAGTTGCCGATCTACTCGACGAGAGTCATGCCTTTCTGTTCCAACAATTGCTAATCCTCCGGAATTTTTAACCTTATCGGAAAGCTTGATATCTGTTCCTCGACCAGCCATATTAGTAGCAATGGTAACAACACCTGGGTTTCCTGCTTCTGCAACTATATCGGCCTCTTTTTTATGAAGTTTCGCGTTTAATACATTATGGTGCACTTTTCTAATTTGAAGCATTTTACTCAAAAGCTCAGAGATCTCGACCGAGGTAGTGCCAATTAAGACTGGTCTTCCAGCTTTAGAAAGTGAGGTGACTTCCTCGATTACAGCATTGTATTTCTCTCTTTTTGTTTTGTAAATTAAATCGTCTCTATCTTTCCTTTTAATTGGCCGATTAGTCGGAATTTCAATTACATCTAGTTTATAAATTTCCCAGAACTCACCTGCTTCAGTTATTGCAGTTCCAGTCATACCAGAAAGTTTTTCATACATTCTGAAATAATTTTGTAGAGTAATTGTAGCGAATGTTTGAGTTGCTGCCTCAATTTTTACGTTTTCTTTCGCTTCAATTGCTTGGTGAAGTCCGTCAGAATAACGTCTTCCATCCATTATACGGCCAGTTTGCTCATCGACAATCATAACCTTATTTTCCATAACTACATATTCAATATCTTTTTCAAAGAGGGTGAATGCTTTAAGTAACTGATTCATTGCATGAATACGCTCTCCTTTAACGCTGAAGTCCTTGAATAATTCCTCTTTTAATTCGGTTTCTTTTTTTGGTTCGAGTTCCTTAGCTTCTATTTTGGAAATCTCCCCTCCTATATCTGGTAGAACGAAAAAGTTTTTATCCTCAGCGTCTGATGATAGAGTTTCTATTCCCTTGTCAGTTAACTCTATTTGGTTATTTTTTTCATCTATTGTGAAGAGTAGTTCTGAATCGATTTGATGCATTTCTCGGTTATTGTCCTGCATATAAAAGTTTTCAGTCTTTTGGAGGAGTTGACGAATGCCTTCTTGACTTAAAAACTTAATTAAATTTTTATTTTTGGGTAAGCCCCTGAAGACTCTTAAAAGTAAAATACCTCCTTCTTTCGTATCGCCCGCGCTAATTTTTTTTTTCGCTTCCGTTAAAACTCTTGTTAAATAGTTTCGCTGTTTGGAAACTAATGAGGACACCTTGGGTTTTAGAAGGTCAAATTCATGTCTATCACCCTCAGGGGTTGGTCCTGATATAATCAATGGAGTTCTAGCGTCATCAACCAGAACTGAGTCAACTTCATCCACGATTGCAAAGTGGTGTTTGGGCTGTACTAAATCATCTGGGGTATGGGCCATGTTGTCCCTAAGGTAATCAAACCCAAATTCATTATTTGTTCCATAAGTAATATCAGCTAGGTAGGCTTTTTTTCGCTCTGGACTGTTTGGCCTGTAGTAATCAATACAGTCAATACTAAGACCATGAAACTCAAATAATGGTCCCATCCAAGCACTGTCTCGCTTAGCTAAATAATCATTGACAGTCACAAGGTGAACACCTCGTCCAGTCAAGGCATTAAGGTAAATAGGCAATGATGCAACAAGGGTTTTACCTTCTCCAGTCTGCATTTCAGCAATTTTTCCTTGATGCATTACAATACCTCCAATAAGTTGTACATCATAATGGATCATATCCCACAAGATCGGCTTTCCAGCTGCATCCCAAGAATTTGACCATTGGGCTTTGTCGCCGTTTAATTTTATATAAGATTTATTTTGAGAAAGCATCCTATCAAATTCACTTGCCGTTACTTCAATTTTACTATTTTCTAAAAATCTACGAGCAGTTTCTTTTACTACTGCAAATGCCTCTGGTAATATTTTTTCTAATGTATCATTAGTAATTTCTCTAATTTTTGTTGTCAAATCATCAACTTGTTGGTATAAGTTCTCTTTTTGATCAATATCGTCTATTTGGTTGATTTCTTCTTTCAACTCGTTAACTCGATCTTCAATTTCAATGAGATTTTTGTTGAGTAGATTCTTAAAACCTAAGGTTTTATTTCTCAATTCGTCGTTAGTCAATAAATTGTAGGAATCAAAGTATTTATTGATTTCACTTACAATTGGCAAAATCCCAGCAAGGTCTTTTTTGGTTTTATCCCCTACAAAAACTTTTAAAACTGAATTTAATAGACCCATTAGTTTGATTTAAATCTTAATAAAAATAAATAAAAAAATAGCCTCCAAAGATACTTTAATCCCTAGATTTTAATTATTAATATTCATCTTCATTCCAGAGATAATCCTCTTCTGTTGGGAAATCTGGCCAAATTTCCTCTATTGATTCGTAAATATCTTCCTCATCTTCCATTGACTGAAGGTTTTCAACAACCTCTAATGGGGCTCCAGTTCTAATAGAAAAATCTATCAACTCATCTTTTGTGGCGGGCCAAGGGGCGTCACTAAGGTAGGATGCAAGTTCTAATGTCCAGTACATAGGTATAGAAATTTGTGCAAAAATAAATTTTTAAGGGAATTAGACAACAAAGGACTCCTATTTTTTTTTAGAAATCCATTTAATTTCACTTACATCCATATCATAAGTGAATTTTCTAGCCAAAGTAAAAAGGTAATCAGAAAGGCGGTTGATATATGCAATGATTAAATTTGGAACACTTTCTTTATCCTTTAGTTCAGATATTAATCTCTCTACTTTTCTACATGAACATCTGGCAAGATGGGTATGTGAAATAATGCTATGACCTCCTGGAATAACAAAATTTTTAAGTTCAGGTAGTTCCTTACTAATTAAATCAATTTGATTTTCTAAAAAAATAACATTGTTTTTATCTGTTGGTTTTAAGGTAAGTTTCTTTTTAGATACTTCGTAAGCCCTATGATCAGATAATTGAGCAGCAATTGACATTAGTTCTTGCTGAATAGTTAAAAGTGTATTTTGGGTATTTTTATCCATTTTAAAATTCCTTATCATTCCTATCCAAACATTTAGTTCATCTAAATTTCCACAAGTTTTAATTCTTATATTGTGCTTATTGACTCTTTTTCCAGAAAATAGTCCAGTTGTTCCATCGTCTCCTTTTTTGGTGTATATTTTAGGGGTAGTCATTTTAATTATTTTCTTTTTTAAAGAGGTCAAATGAATTTGCTTGGCTTTTATAAGAAGCAAAATAAAGAATATTGTATTGCAAAAAAAGTCGTTTAAAAAGATTAAAATTATTTCTTAAAATTATTTGGCTTAAGTCTTCCGCTTAGTGCCAAAAGAAAAATAAGAATCATTGTTAAAAAGGACAGCCTAGCAATATAATCTCCATATTGAGTATAAAAAGTAATTTTTTTAGCTGGAGAAAAATATCCGCGAAGCAAACCCTCATGGTTGTATGGTAAATAGTTTATTAACTCTCCTTTTCTATTTATAATTGCGGAAATTCCTGTATTGGCACTTCTAACAATACTCCTTCTGTTTTCAATTGCTCTTAGTCTAGAGTAGCTCAATAGCTGCCTGTGTCCAGCAGTATTTCCCCACCACGCATCATTAGTAATTATAGCGAGAAAATCTGCCCCTTTCCTAATATATTCTGTTACAAATGATCCATAAATTGATTCATAGCATATAATTGGTCCTACTCTTAGATCTTCTGTTTTATGATTAAAAACTGTTCTTTCTTTTTGTGTCACTCTACTAGAAACTGTTCCCCCAAGGTCAATAAGGAATTCACCTAAGATAGGTTTAAAGAAACTTTTATAAGGCATGTTTTCAACCCCTACGACTAATTTTGATTTGTGATAAAATTCATGCTGTGAATTACTTTGCATTTTTAGTGCAGAATTATAAAAATCTATCCAATATCCTTTTTTCATCTCATTAGCAGTCGAACTTGGCTTTTTCTCAGATTGATAAATATTAAACGATTGAATTCCACTGACCAATTGTATTTTAGGATTCTGTTGAAGAAGCGAATCTAAATCATGATAAAGTTGACTATTATAAAAATCGTCTAGGGGCTCACCTAATCCCGAGGCGAAGTATGTTTCAGGGGTGAAAATATACCTGGTTTTTTCGGTGATCTGTTTTGAAACCATTTGAATCATTAAATCGAAAAAATAACGATTATTCCTTTCGTATTTTTCCTCGTAAGGATCAATATTGGGTTGAAGAAGTAATACCTCAATTCTTGACTCTCCTTTTTCCTCTGACTCATAAATGATCAAAGAAATTATAATGGGAAAAGCGATACCTATCAACCATGGACTAATTTTTGCTACAAATTTGGGATTTTTAAAACTTGGGGAATGATTTTTCAAAACTTCAAATACACCAATATTAATTACCAAAATCCAAAGGGACCCACCAAATATACCGGTGTATTCATACCATTGTATCCAATGAATATCTTCAGAAAAAACATTACCTAAGTTTAGCCATGGCCAAGAAAATTCCCATTCCAAGTGAAATTTTTCGAAAGTAATCCAGAGTGTAACTAGGAATATGTATGCTGTTCTAAGAGGTAATCTCTTTTTTGACCAATTGAAGAGTATTATTAAAATGGTGTAAAATAGGGTATTACAAATTACTGCAAAAAACATTCCGAAAACAGAGGAATTTACAATCCACCAGGTTGTTCCTACATTCCAAATAAAAAAGGAAAGAAAAGTATTCCCAAAAAGTCTTATTCCTTTTCTTTTTTTATTGTCTTTAGAAATTATATACTCTGATAAAAATAACGGAATTAGTCCAAAAAAAATCAAGAAGGAGAAACCACTAACTGGCCAAGAAAGTGTCAATAAAACCCCAGATAGTAAGCTAAGAAGTAATGGTTTTTTGATAAAAAACATATATTTTATATCCTCAGATTTTTTTCTTAAAATATCAAACCTTAATTTTCCGGAATATTTTACCAAAAGGTATAGACAAATCTAATGATTAAACAATCAGTTCCGCATTTTTTTACATCGTTAAATTTATTGTGTGGCTGTTTTTCAATATATTTTGCATATATATTTCAATTTGAAACAGCTTTTTTATTCCTATTGGCAGGTGTTTTTTTTGATATATGGGATGGCCTTTTCGCAAGGTTATTGGGTGTTGAAAGTGAATTAGGAGTTCAGTTAGACTCTATGGCTGATATGGTTACATCTGGCCTGGCACCTGGAATTATTTTGGCGCAATTGTTTGTTTTGGCTGGGAACCATCCATTAGAGGTGGTTCTTGGGTGGCCTATCAATTCTGTCGTTGAATTCATACCGTGGGTATTTATTGGTTTTATCTTACCTCTTGGTTCTGCATTTAGGTTAGCACGATTTAATCTTAATGGATCAAAAAAAAACCATTTTACAGGTTTACCAACTCCAGCCATGGCAATGTTTTTTGGATCCATTCCATTAATTGTTCAGCATCCAAACCTTGTCTTTTTAAAGCCAATAATAATATCAAATCCTGGGTTGATTCTAATGGCGGTCCTTTTTGTTATTTTAATGAATACAAACCTTATTCTTTTTTCCTTTAAGTCATTTTCTACAGGAGGTGTTGATTTAATTTTACGAATATTAACAATCGCGATAACATCAGTATTCATCCTTTTTTTTGGTTTGGGAGGAATAAGTTTTGCAATTTTATTCTATTTGGTTCTTAATCTTTTAAAAATTAGTATTCTTAAAATTGGGAATGATTCTAACATCAATTGACAAATATTTTAATTTGATTAATAAAATATAGTGGATTAACTTAATATTGTAAACTTTAAGAGTAAACTTGAAGTAGAATAAAAACAGATTCTAAATCTTACTCTACAGTAACTGATTTTGCAAGGTTTCTTGGTTGGTCGACATTACAACCTCTATTTATTGCAATTTGATATGATAAAAGCTGCAGTGGAATAGTTGCAAGTATTGGAGTAAAGCATTCAGAAACATTGGGTATTTCAATAACATGATTTGCCAACTTTGCTACTGTTTCATCTCCCTCAGAAACTATTGCAATAATTTTTCCCTCTCTGGATTTAATTTCTTGTATATTACTAACCACCTTTTCATAATTTGTTTTTTTTGTAGCAATTACAACAACAGGCATATTTTTATCAATCAATGCTATTGGACCGTGTTTCATTTCGGCAGCAGGATAACCCTCAGCATGGATGTAGGAAATTTCCTTTAGCTTTAGCGCTCCCTCCAGTGCAACTGGAAAATTGAAACCTCTGCCAAGATATATGCAGTTTTGGGAATCCGAATAGTTTTTTGCAATTTCATCTATTGAGGAAGAGGTTTTAATAAGTTGCTCTATTTTTCCTGGAATTTGGGATAATTCAGCCTGATAATCATGAAGTTGCCTAGAATCAAAAGTTTTTTTAAGTTCGGCTAATTTTAGTGCAATGAGAATAAGAACTGTAATTTGAGTTGAAAAAGCTTTCGTGGAAGCTACCCCTATTTCAGGTCCTGCGTGTGTATATATTCCAGAGTGTGTTTCTCTAGAGATCGATGATCCTACGACATTACATATTCCATAAATAAAAGCTCCTTTCTCTTTTGCAATTTTTAATGCAGCAAGTGTGTCAGCAGTTTCTCCCGATTGAGATATGCAAATCACGATATCATCTTTTTCAATTATAGGGTCCCGATATCGAAACTCTGAGGCATACTCAACTTCAACGGGAATACGAATAAAATACTCGAAAAGATATTCTCCAACCAAGCTAGCATGCCAGGAAGTTCCACAGGCAACAAAAACTATCCTTTTAGCATTTAGGAATTTCTCTTTATATTCATTTATACTATTAATTTGGATCGTTCCTTTGTCAACTAATAATCTTCCCCTTAGCGTATCGCTAATTGCTTTAGGCTGTTCGTGAATTTCTTTTAACATAAAATGCCTATAACCACCCTTTTGGATACTATTCAAACTCCATTGAAGCTCTTCTATATAGGGGTGAATTGGCTCATCACTTATAATATTTTTAATATTAATTTTACCGTTTTTTGATAAAACTGCCATTTCGTTATCTTCTAGATAGACCACCTTTCGTGTATGATCTAAGAAAGGGGTTGCATCAGAACCAACATAAAAACTACTCTCTCCCAGCCCTATGGCTAATGGACTTCCTAAACGAGCTACAATTAATTCTTTTGGGTTGAAAGTATCGCAGACTACTATACCGTAAGCACCTACTACTTGATTTAAAGCTAGTTGGACGGCCTTGTGTAATTTTACATTTTCTTTGACCTTAATTTCTTCTATTAAGTTTACCAATACCTCGGAATCTGTATCGGAATAAAATGAATATCCCCGGTTGATAAGCTCCATTTTAAGGCTATCATAGTTTTCAATAATTCCATTATGCACCATATATAGTTTGCCAGAATTTGAGTAGTGGGGATGTGCATTTTTGTCATTAGGTATACCATGGGTAGCCCATCTGGTGTGACCAATACCTAAATGGGGAGCAATGTTAGGTTTAGTCTCAAGCATTTTTGAAAGGGCATTTACTTTACCCGTAATTTTAGTTAATTGATATTCACTGTTATTACACACTAAAATACCTGCACTATCGTAACCCCTGTATTCCAATCTATGTAACCCACCTATTATAATAGGTTTAGGATCCTTATTACCAATATAAGCAACTATTCCACACATATTATTTCCCTCTTAGTTCCATTTGTAGTTGTTTCTTTATGAAACCAAAATATTCATAATAGTGAACAGTATCTTCATTTGTATTGAGAATAAGTTTATAGCATTTAAAATCTTTTGATATTTCTATTAATTGTTTAATAAGTTTAACCCCAATCATTTTACCCCTGAATTTTTTAAAGACTACCACATCCTCAATAATTCCAAGTCTTCTATTGATTTTTTGCAACAAATGCAATGAAGCTGATCCCATGATTTCGCCTTGGTCATTTTCAGCAACTAAACAAGTAATATTCTTATTATTAAAAAATGAAGATTCAAAGGGTTTCGTATTTTCCCAACCAAACCCTTCATTCATTAGAAGTGATAGTTTTGATGCATCTGTAAGTTCAGCATTACGGATTCTCATTCAATGAATAATTAATAAACACATTAAAAAACTACTTTATTTTTTCTTAATTCAAAATTCTTCCCCAGATATACCTTTCTCACCATTTCATCTTTAGCCAATTCACTTGGAGTACCTGCTTTTAGTATACTTCCTTCAAACATTAGATAAGTTTTGTCAGTAATTGCAAGGGTTTCTTGAACATTATGGTCTGTGATAAGTATTCCTATGTTTTTTTTCTTAAGGTGTGCGATAATTCGCTGAATGTCTTCAACGGCAACGGGATCAACTCCAGCGAAGGGCTCATCTAGCAATACAAATTTGGGATCAGTTGCCAAAGCACGGGCAATTTCAGTTCTTCTTCTCTCGCCACCGGATAGTAAATCCCCACGACTTTTTCGAATATGGGTAAGTCCGAACTCATCAACTAATGCCTCAACTTTTAATTTTTGTTCTTTTTTGGATAATTTTGTGAGCTGGAGAACACTTAAGATGTTTTGTTCTACACTTAGTTTTCTGAAAACCGAAGCTTCTTGAGCAAGGTATCCAATCCCATTTTGTGCACGCTTGTACATAGGAAAAGTCGTGATATCTTGTTTATCAATGTGTATTGTTCCTCCTTGGGGTTTAATTAAACCCACAATCATGTAAAAAGAAGTTGTTTTACCTGCTCCATTTGGTCCAAGTAACCCGACAATTTCTCCTTGTTTAACTGAAATTGAAATTCCTTTTACTACTTTTCTCCCTTTGTATGACTTCTCTATATTTTGTGCGCTTAAAATCATTTAAATTATCAGAGGTTTTGCATTTGTTTTTCTAAACGTCTGAAAGTGAATTTAGATATAAATATACTTACTTCATATAATATAAGTAATGGGATACTAACAATTATCTGACTAACAATATCTGGTGGTGTAATGATTGCTGATAAACTCAATACAATTATAAGTGCAAATTTCCGATTTTTACTTAAAAATCTTGGAGTAACAATCCCCACCTTAGTTAAGAAATAAATTATTATAGGTAATTCAAAAATAAGACCACTAGCTAAAACTGAAGCTCTAAGTAGTCCAATATAACTAGATAAGTCAAAGTCGTTAAAAACTTCACTGCTTACAGTATAATTACCTAAAAAATTAATTGATAAAGGTGTTACAATGTAGTAACCAAAAAATACACCAACAAAAAACAACAAAGAAGCAATTGAAATGAATCCTCTTGCATTTTTTCTCTCAGCATCATGAAGACCAGGGCTTACAAACTTCCAAAACTCAAATATAACATAGGGAAAAGCCAAAATGAAACCCGCTAAAATAGATGTCCATAAATGGGCCGAAAATTGACCAGCAACTGTTCTACTTTGTATCCTAAAAGGCATTTCCGTTATACAAAAACTATCTCCTTGACCAAAGGATTCAGATAGGTTGCAAAACCAGCGATAAGTTGGAAAATCTATTTTTTTTGGACCAAAAATGATTGTATCAAAAATAAAGTCTTTAACCAAAAAAGCAATGGATGCTAGAATTAATATAGAAAGGCAGGACCTAATTAAATGCCATCTCAAGTCCTCAAGATGGTCCAAAAAAGACATTTCATTTGGATTTTTCATTAATTCAATCCTTCATTAATAAAATCTAGAATGTGAGTTATCCCAACATAAGAATCTTTGTGGTCAATTATAATTAAATGGTTTATTTTTTTATTTTCCATAAGGTAAAGTGCATCAATTGCCATTAAATTATCACGAACACATTTAGGGTTTTTAGTCATAAATTGATCTGCATTAAGTTCACTTATATTGTCATTTTTTTCTAACATTCTTCTGATATCACCGTCGGTAATCATTCCAACTATGCTATTATCTTCAATTACTACAGTAGCTCCTAATCTTTTTCTTGATATCTCTAAAATAACATCTTTCATTTTTGTTTTAGGTGAGACTTGAGGCTTAAAATCATCCTTCAACAAATCTCGGATCTTGAGATTAAGTTTTTTGCCAAGGCTTCCAGAGGGATGAAGTAATGCAAAATCTTTTGGTTTGAAATCATTTAATTCCATTAGAGTCATAGCTAATGCATCACCAATGGCCAATTGTGTTATTGAACTTGATGTTGGAGATAGTTTATTTGGGCAAGCTTCTTCCTTAAAAGGGGTAAAAAGAATTAGGTCCGATTTTTTGGCAAGAGTTGAAGATCGATTTGAAGTCATACCAATTAAGAAAATTCCATTATTTTTCAAAAATGGTATCAAGTCATTAATTTCCCTAGTGTTCCCACTTTTGGAGATTGCCAAAAATATATCATTTGATTTTACAGCGCCTATATCTCCATGTGAAGCTTCTCCTGCATGAATAAAAATTGATGAAGTGCCAGATGAATTTAATGTGGCGGAAATCTTTTTCCCGATTAATCCACTTTTACCAACACCACAAATAACTATTTTTCCTCTTGCATTGAATATTGAGTCTACGACTTCACAGAACTCTTTTCCAATTGATTTTTCTAATGATATTAATGATTCTGCCTCGAGTTTGACTGTTTTTCGAGCAATTTTAATAATTCGGGAGTGTTCACTCAATTTAAATTTCTTTGATTAGTTTTTGTTTTTTAAAAAACTTATATTGTAATATGCAAATTTAGTTTTTTTTTGAATTTAAATATTCCCTTTTGGAAGACCCCACTGATTTAAAATCATCTCTCAAATTTTTTTTTGGATTTTCTTCATTTAAAGACCATCAAGAACCTGTAATTGAAAACCTACTTTCAAAAAAAAATACTTTTGTAATTATGCCTACAGGGGGAGGTAAATCTTTATGTTACCAACTGCCAGCGATGATTTCAGAAGGAACAGCTTTGGTTGTTTCACCCCTAATTGCTCTAATGAAAAACCAGGTTGACGCAATAAGGGGTATATCGACAAACGATGGGATAGCTCATGTTTTGAATTCTTCTTTAAACAAAACAGATACTCAAAGAGTAAAGGCTGATCTGGTTTCTGGAACAACAAAATTATTATATGTAGCTCCAGAATCTTTAGCAAAAAAAGATACAATTGAATTTTTCAAACAAATTAGAATTTCATTTTTAGCAATTGATGAGGCACATTGTATTTCAGAATGGGGTCATGATTTTAGGCCTGAATACAGGAATTTACGATTAATTATAAATCAAATTGATCATAGAATACCAATAATAGCATTAACAGCAACAGCAACACCTAAAGTTCAGGATGATATAATTAAAAATCTAAAAATAACTGACGCTAAAGTCTTTAAAAGTTCTTTTAATCGTCCTAATCTTTATTATGAAGTTCGAACAAAGACTTCACAAGTTGATTTTGATATTATAAAATTTATTAAAAGTAATAATGGGAAATCAGGGATTGTTTATTGTCTTGCTAGAAAAAGTGTAGAAGAGTTGACCGAGTCATTAAAAGTTAATGGTATAAATGCGTTACCATATCATGCTGGTTTAGATTCAAAAACGAGAGCTAGAAATCAAGACATGTTTCTTAATGAGGACTGCAATGTTATAGTTGCCACTATTGCCTTTGGAATGGGAATTGATAAGCCAGATGTGAGGTTTGTTATTCATCATGATATTCCAAAGAGCATTGAAAGTTATTATCAAGAAACCGGTCGAGCTGGTAGAGACGGTGGAGAAGGGCATTGTTTAGCTTTTTATTCCTACAAAGACATTGAGAAGTTAGAGAAATTTATGTCGGGTAAACCTATTGCTGAACAGGAAGTTGGTTTTGCTCTTTTAAATGATATGGTAGCTTACGCAGAAACTTCAATTTCAAGAAGAAAATTTATTTTACATTATTTCGGTGAGAAATATTCTGCCAAAAATGAGAATGAAGCTAAAATGGATGACAATATGCGTTTCCCAAAGCCCAAAAAAGAGGCTGGTGATGAGCTTAGAAGTTTAATTAAAGTCGTATCAGAAACAAAAGAAAAATATAAGTTAAAAGAAATCGTAAAAACTTTAGTTGGTGAAAATAATGCACTTATTTTATCTCACAAAACTAACGAGAAATCTTTTTTTGGTCTAGGTAAGGATAAGTCTACTAAGTTTTGGACGGCTTTACTTCGTCAGGCACTTGTATCTGGATTTTTTGAAAAGGAAATAGAAACCTATGGTGTTATAAAATTGACTGCTAAGGCTTTAGAATTTCTAGAAAATAGTATTTCATTTATGATGACAGAAGATCATAACTATGAGGATGCGACCTCAAATTCTTTTATAAGTAAAGTTCAGGGAGTTTCTGACAAAGTGTTAATGAACCTTTTAAAGGCTTTGAGAAAGGTGGTTGCTGATGAATCAGATGTCCCGCCTTATGCTGTTTTTCAGGATTACTCTCTAGAGGACATGGCATTAAAGTACCCAATCAATATTAAGGAAATGGCAAATATCAATGGGGTTGGAGAAGGTAAGGCAAAAAGATATGGGAAAAAATTTGTTGATTTAATCAATAATTATGTTGAGGAAAATAGCATAACACGACCTGATGATTTAATCATAAAAAGTACGGGGGCAAATTCAGCATTAAAATTGTATTTAATTCAAAGTATTGATCGTAAGCTAGCTTTAAATGACATTGCAGCTGCTAAAGGTATGAATATGTCTATTTTAATAAATGAAATGGAAACAATTGTTTTCTCAGGGACAAAACTTGATATTAATTATTGGATTGAGGAAATTTTTGATGATGATCAAATTGATGAATTGATGGAATACTTTATGAATACTGAGTCTGACGATATTTCTATCGCCATTGAAGAATTTGAAGATAATTACGAGGAAGAAGATTTAAGGCTATTCCGTTTAAAATTTATTAGTGAGATAGGTAATTGAAGTAAATTCGTTTTCATTGATTAACTATTATTATCTTCGCATTCATCTTAAATCATTCAAAAATGCATAATGGAATTTTCGCAATATTTAGAACTAGTAAAGGTGTCATTAAGATCAAATTAACACATAAGAAAACTCCTGGCACGGTAGGTAATTTTATTGGGCTCGTAGAAGGCGCTTTAAAAAACGATGTTAATGATTCTGGAACACCTTATTACAATGGGTTAAAGTTTCATCGTGTTATTCCAGATTTTATGATTCAAGGAGGCTGTCCCCAAGGCAATGGGGTTGGTGGACCTGGATATAATTTTGATGATGAGTTTCATCCCGAATTAAAGCATGATCGACCTGGAACACTATCTATGGCCAATGCTGGACCTGGAACTAACGGAAGTCAGTTTTTTATAACTCATATAGAAACTCCCTGGCTAGATGGAAAACATGCTGTTTTTGGTTATGTTGTGGAAGGTCAAGAAGTCATTAATAACATTGTAAAAAACGATATTATCGAAAAAATAACCATTGAAAGAATTGGGGATGAGGCCGAACAATGGGATGCTGTAGCCCAGTTTAATGCTTTTGTAAATGATAAGGAACACCGAATTAAAGATGACAAAGAAAAAGATAGCAAATTTCTTGAGAATGTTGTAGCTGATATGGATAAAACAGAATCGGGACTTTATTATAAAATTATCAGACCCGGTAAAGGAAAAAGTCCATCGTCTGGAAGTAATGTCTCTGTTCATTACCGTGGAATGTTAATGGATGGTTCTGAATTTGACTCCTCTTATAAGCGAAATGAGCCTATAAATTTTGTCTTAGGAAAAGGACAGGTAATTAGTGGATGGGATGAAGGAATTGAATTACTAAATAAAGGGGCATTGGCAAAGCTCGTTATACCAAGTTTTCTTGCATACGGGTCTAGTGGTGCTGGTGGAGTGATTCCTCCAGATGCTACATTAGTTTTTGAAGTTGAGTTATTAGATTTTAGCTAAAAAACCCTGAAGGCTCGTTACCTTTTTTCCATTTAATATTGCACCCTAAACTTGGAGTTTGATTGCTATTTAGGGGTATTTCCATTACAAGATTTTTAGCTGCTGTCAGTAGGTCTTTTCCACTTATCGGTTCTTCATTTTTAGGTCGTGCATCATCAAACTTGCCTCTATATACTAATTTTAAGTCTGAGTCAAAAAGATAAAAATCTGGAGTACATGCAGCTTCATAGGAAATGGCTGCTGATTGAGTTTCGTCATATAAATATGGAAAACCGAAACCTCTATCCTCAGCTAACTTTTTCATTAGTTTAGGATGGTCTTCTGGATAGTTTACAATATCATTACTGGATATGCCAACCGTATTAATTCCTAACTCTTTAATTTCAGTTGAAATTTCAATAATTTTATCTAGAAGATGAAGTACATAAGGGCAATGATTACACATAAAAATAATTAAGGTACCTTTCGTTCCTTTTATATTACTTAAAGAAATATCCTCTCCACTAACTGTATCAGGGAGAATGAAATTTGGCGCTTCTGTACCCAATGGAAGCATGTATGAATTGGTTTTAGACATTAAAAAGCTATTTTAATTTTATTAAAAAACTTATGAAGTTAAAATTCACAATAAAAGTTTTAAAATCGAGGATTAAAATTATATATCCTCAAAATTCAAATTAGAAAAGTCATTATTGGAACTATGAGCTATGTTGAAATCCTTTTTTTTGTCGTAATCCTTTTGATGTCTTTCACTTATAACCTCTTCACCTCTTTCTTTAACAATGAATTCCAACATCTCTCCTAAAATGTCTTTGAATTCTGTGAAATCCTCTTTGTAGAGATATATTTTATGCTTTTTGTAGTAAAAAGTACCATCATCATTTGTGAATTTTTTACTCTCTGTAATTGTTAGATAATAGTCGCTTGCTTTTGTTTCCCTGACGTCAAAAAAATAAGTTCTTCTTCCAGCCCTTAGGACTTTGGAGAAAATTTCTTCCTGATCTCTTTCATTATTATACATTGAACTTTTGTTTAAATATTATTGATCTATTAAAACAAAAATCTAAAAAAATCCAGAACAAAACAAATTAAAACTCTTTTTCGTACTGTTGTCTCTTGAAAAGTTCAGAATAATAATTTTTGTTTTTTATTAATGTTTTATGATCTCCTACTTCGATTATTTTACCATCTTCCAACACAATTATTTTATCGGCATCTTTTATTGAAGAAATTCTGTTACTAACCATAATAGTAGTTTTATCTTGACAAGCTGTTTTTAAATTTTTTAATATTTTTTCTTCAGTATCTGTATCTACGGAAGAAAGGCAATCATCAAATAAAAGTATTTGTGGATTTTTAATTATGGCTCGAGCAATTGAAACACGTTGAATTTGCCCACCTGAAAGGGTTAGACCTCTTTCCCCAAGCAAAGTTTGATAGCCATTTTTGAATCCAATTATACTCTCATGTATTTCCGCAACTTTACAAGCCTCTTTTATCTCTTTTATAGTTGCGTCAAGTTTTCCGAAACTAATATTATCTTCAATTGATTCGGAGAACAAAAAAGAATTTTGCGGAATATTTCCTATTAAACTTCGTAATCTATTAAGCTTAAAATCCTTAACATTATTTCCGTCAATTATAACTCTCCCTTCATTAACATCATAAAGTCGATTAACTAAATTCAGTAAAGTTGACTTTCCAGAACCTACCTTACCAATTATTCCTAATTTTTCTCCTGCTTTAATTTTAAAACTAATTTTATCCAAGGCTTTGATTTTGGTTTCTGGATAAAAAAGTGATACGTTTTCAAAAATTATTTCTCCATTAATCAATTTTTCAATCCCTTTTCCATTTTTTATTTCATTTTTTTCATTTAAAAATCGATTTATTCTCTTTTGCGATGCTTCGGCTTGCTGGACTACAGATGTTACCCAACCTACAACGGCAACTGGCCACGTTAACATGTTTATGTATACAATGAATTCGGCTAAAACACCTATTTCTATCTCATTATTAATGTATTGTTTCCCACCAACAAATATTACAATCAAATTACTTAATCCGATTAATAGAATCATTAGTGGGAAAAACCAAGCTTGAACCTTCACTAAATTCATATTTATTGACTTAGTTTTTGATGCTAAATTCTGAAAATTTTTATTCATATAATTTTCTAGAGTATATGATTTAATTACTGAAATACCACTAAAACTCTCCTGAGTGTAAGAAGATAATTTTGCAAGCATTTCTTGAACTATCGTACTCCTAGTATTAATTATCTTACTTAACTTATAAATTGTAATCGATAATAATGGAAGTGGAATTAGTGTGTAAAAAGATAATTTTGGAGCTATACTAATCATAATAGTAATAACACAAATAAATAATGTAATGGTATTCATACTATACATTATTGCTGGACCAACATACATTCTCACCTTACCTACGTCCTCACTTATTCTACTCATCATGTCACCTATTCTATTATTTTTATAAAACCGAAGAGAGAACTTCTGATAATTATTAAATATTTCGTTTTTGAGATCAAATTCTATATATCTTGATACATTTATAATTGTTTGCCGCATCAAAAAGGTGAAAAAACCTGAGAGTAATGTAGCTGCTATGATAATAAGAATATTATTGAGCAGAAGTTCTTTTAGGGACTCAAAAGTTTCCTTATTTTCGATTATGTATTTTTCGACTGCTGTTAGAGAGTTTCCTATTAGTCGCGGAGCAAATAATGAGAATATACGGGAGATTATAGTTATGAATAATCCAATTAGTATTTTTATACGGTACTTTTTGAGGTATTTGTTAAGGTAACGCAGTTCTCTCATAGTCTCTGATGCCTTTCTCAATAAAAGTTCTAAAGTTAATCAAATGCATCATGATTCAAATTCAAAAAGTATTTATGTTTGCTGGAATCAAATCTAAAGCAGTATTTTTGGCTTATGATTCCGAATATTTAGATGCTAACCCGAAGACATTTGCGAATAAAAGTTATGCAGTCGCTTTATTCTTTTTTCCAAAATGAAAAAAGCGACCTTAATAAACATATAACTTTTTTTAAAGAAAGTTTTCTAAATACCTTTTCTCTTTACATTACAATCCTTTCTTTTTTAAAGTCTATACATGAGTATGCACAGCAACATATTCTTCTTCAAAAAGAGTTGCGAAATGGTCCTTTGGACAATAAATCTAGTCATTTGGTCAGCAATAAAATCCTTAGTTTTATTTCTAATCATAGGGTTTTAACTAGTATTATTAAAAAGAAAAAAATTAAATATTGGGAATTAGACTTTGAATATGTGAAAACCGCATTTAAAGATCTCATGGAAAGTGAATCCTTTATTACGTATTCTAGGTTAGAGAATCCGACCATAAATCAAGATAGGGAAATAATAATTTTTTTTTTCAAAGAAATAATTGCAGTGTCAGAAGTTTTTTATGAGTATATGGAAGATCATGAACTCACTTGGATTGATGATCTACCTGTCGTTAATACATTTATACTAAAGATGCTAAATAAAATTGATCCAAGTGACTTTAACAGCTTAAATTTTCCTGAGATGAGTCCTAGTCAAGAAGACCCGCAGTTTGCAGTTGAGCTTTTAGAAAAAGTTGTGGTTAAAAATGATGAGCTTAAATCAGAGCTTGAGGGAAGGACTCCAAATTGGGATAGCGATAGGATTGCTTTTATTGATGCCATCCTGATTAAGATGGCTACAGCTGAGTTATTATATTTTCCCACAATTCCTCCAAAAGTAACTATGAACGAGTATATTGAAATTTCAAAAGATTATTCAACTCCAAAGAGTAATATTTTCATAAATGGGATATTAGATAAAATGATAAAAGATTTTAATAACAAGGGGTGTTTAAATAAAACTGGTAGAGGTTTATTATAACTTTTTTTTTAATTTTGAATTTATAAAATATTTTAAATAATGAAAAAATTAATTTACTTAACTATTTGTGTTTTTGTTTTTGGCTTTTCTGGCTGTAATCAAAGCGCTACAAAAAAAGTAGACCAGGAAAAAGCTGCTAAGGCCTCCGATACTTCGTCAATGACTGCAGCAATGACTTTTGACAAGGTTTCTCATGACTTTGGGACCATTCAGGAAGGTGAGACTGTTCAAACTACATTCAACTTTACAAACACAGGTGAAGTAGATCTTTTAATTGTTGATGCTAGAGGGAGTTGCGGTTGTACGGTTCCTAAGTATCCAAAAAATACTCCAATAAAACCTGGAGAAACTGGACAAATTTTAGTAAGTTTTGATTCAAATAATAAGCCTAACATGCAGCAAAAAACTGTTACTATATCTGCTAATACCCAAAGTGGTAGAGAAACACTTAGAATAAAAGCAATGGTAAATGCCGATCCAGCTAAACAAAAACAAAGAGACGAATTAGCTAAAGCGCGTCAACAACAAAACCCAAATTAACAATAATTATGGATGGATTTTCAGGGCAAATGCCCTTTTTACTCCTAATGCTTGTTGTTTTTTTCTTTTTTATTATACTTCCTCAACAAAGAAGGCAAAAGAAAGAAAAAAATTTTATGAGAGATTTATCTAAAGGAGATCGGGTAATTACAAAAAGTGGTCTTCATGCTAAAGTTTTAGATCTAAATGATAATGATAATACTTGCATCATTGAGACTATGGCAGGTAAGTTAAAAATAGAACGATCAGCCCTATCACTTGAAATGAGTCAAAAATTAAACCCTTCAAAAAAATAATTTTATCCCGCTGCGGCGGGATTTTTTTTATTTTGTATTTATGTATCGATATTTTATAAAACCAATACTGTTTCTTGGAGATCCTGAATGGATACATTATTTCATTTTTTCATTAATCAAATGGGTAAATAAAATTCCTGGGATATCTCAATTCATTCGGTTATTATATGAAGTCAATCATCCCAAGCTCGAGAGGGAATTATTTGGAATTAAGTTTAAAAACCCTATTGGACTAGCTGCAGGTTTTGATAAAGATGCTAAATTATATAAAGAGCTATCCAATTTTGGATTTGGTTTTATTGAAATAGGAACTCTTACACCAAAACCTCAGTCTGGGAATTCAAAAAAACGCTTATTTAGGTTGCCTGAGGACAAGGGTTTAGTCAATCGGTTGGGTTTTAATAATGAGGGGGTTGAAGCTGCTATTCCTAGATTGAATAAAAATAAAAATATAATTATTGGTGGAAATATTGGAAAAAATAAGGCAACACCCAATAAAAAAGCGGTAGATGATTATCGCTTTTGCTTCAATTCACTTTATCCCTTTGTAGATTATTTTGTGGTTAATGTTAGTTCACCTAATACACCTAACCTAAGGGCTTTACAAGAAAAAAAGCCCCTTACTGAATTGCTCAACACCCTTCAAAACTTGAATAAGTCTAAAGAGAAACCCAAACCAATTCTTTTAAAAATCGCTCCCGATCTCAATAAGGATCAATTACTGGATATTATAGACATCATAAAAAAAACTAATATTGCTGGAGTTATTGCAACTAATACAACCCTTAGCCGAAAGGGTCTGAAGTCATCAAATCAATTTGAGAGCGGAGGCTTGAGCGGGAAGCCTCTTACAGATAAAAGTACTGAAGTGATTCGATTCCTAGTTGAAAGAAGTAATAAGGCTTTTCCTATAATTGGAGTAGGTGGGATACACAAGCCTAATGATGCCATTGAAAAACTAAATGCTGGGGCAGACTTAATTCAATTATATACAGGTTTTGTTTATGAAGGACCTGCATTGGTTAAGAGAATAAATAGGGCAATTTTAAGTAGTAACAAAATAATCTAATAAATTAATATTCAATTATTTAAAAGAGTAAATCCTTAAAACTATTTATAAGTCTGAATGATATATCTAGTTTGGAAAGTTTAGTTAATCAAAATAGCTAAACCCTTTTTTAAGATCAATTCTTAATAATGTTTCGTAAATCAAACGTATAACATTTTCAATATCCTCTCTTTGAACCATTTCAACAGTAGTGTGCATATAGCGTAAGGGTAAAGAGATTAAAGCCGAGGCAACTCCGCCATTGCTGTATGCAAAAGCATCAGTGTCAGTTCCAGTAAAGCGAGAGGAAGCCAATCTTTGGAAAGGAATTTTATTAGTTTCAGCTATCTCAATAATTTTCTCCCTTAATTTGTTTTGGATAGCAGGAGCATAGGAAATAACTGGACCTTTACCCATCTCTGTATCTCCTTGCTGTTTTTGGTTTATCATTGGAGTAGTTGTATCATGACATACATCGGTAACAATCGCAACGTCAGGTTTGATAGTATTTGTTATCATTTCAGCCCCTCTCAATCCAACTTCCTCTTGTACACAATTTGTAATATACAAACCAAAGGGTAAATCAATTTTGTTTTCATGTAATAATCGCCCAACCTCAGCAATTATAAAACCACCTGCTCTATTGTCGATAGCACGACAAATAAACTTATTTTTATTAATAATTTGAAATGTATCTGGATATGTAATAACACAGCCAACATGTACACCCA
>CACHZY010000021.1 GCA_902584445.1 uncultured Bacteroidota bacterium
TAATGGATTAGAAATCTCATTGGATGTATCAGTATTGTATCAACCAATTTATAATGAATTAGGGCTGTTACATAAAACTAAAGGAGAAAACTATGTTAATATTGTTTTAATTCCACAAATACGTGCTGTTGCTAGAAGTGTTGTTGGACGATATACTCCAGAACAATTATATTCTACAAAAAGAGATGCAATTCAAAACGAAATATATGAAGAAACTCAAAAGGTTGTCGAAAACCAACACATTCAACTGAACGCAGTATTAGTTAGAGATGTCTCTCTTCCTTTGGCCATAAAAGAGGGTATTGAGAGAAAGTTAATCCAAGAACAAGAAGCCTTAGAATACGAGTTTCGTATTGAAAAAGCTAAACAAGAAGCTGAAAAACAGAGAATAGATGCTGAGGGTAAGGCTGCCGCAAATCGAATATTAAGCGCCTCTATAACCAATATGATCCTTAAAGAGAAAGGAATTGAGGCCACTAAGGAACTTTCAACTTCTCCAAATGCTAAGGTTATTGTAATTGGTAGTGGAGAAGATGGAATGCCTATCATTTTAGGAGGTCAATAAATTGATTATTAATTTGAATTGAAAAAATTATTATATTTGCGAAATGATTTTACGAAACGCACATACACATCTTCTTACTATCGCTCAAATGAGGTGAGGAGTAATGTATTATTCATACTTAAAACCCGTTTGACTACTTCAAACGGGTTTTTTTTTAAACTATTTTAATCATGATCAAAATTGCAATTCAAAAAGCTGGACGTCTAAACGAGGACTCTCTTGACATCCTAAAAAAATGTGGAATATCTATAGATAATGGTAAAGACCAGCTAAAAGCTGTCGCCAGAAACTATCCTTTAGAGGTTCTCTACCTTCGTAATGGTGATATTCCTCAGTATTTACGAGATGGGGTTGTTGATTTAGCAATTATTGGTGAGAACTTAATCCTAGAAAAAGGACAAGATCTTACTGTTGTTGAAAAATTAGGGTTTTCTAAATGTCGTGTATCTATTGCAGTTCCTAAAGATTTTAATTATACTGGAATTGAGGATTTAAATGGAAAAAAAATAGCAACATCATACCCAAATACTGTCAAAAAGTATTTAAGTGAAAATGGAATCTCGGCAGATCTTCACATTATTAATGGATCTGTGGAGATTGCTCCTAATATAGGGCTGGCAGATGCTATATGTGATATCGTATCTAGCGGTAGTACTTTGTTTAAAAACAACCTGAAAGAGGTCGCAACGATTATGAAGTCTGAGTCAGTATTGGTAAAAGCCCCCAAATTATCTGCCGAAAAGACTGAGCTAATGAAGAAACTCAACTTTAGATTGCGATCTGTATTAAGAGCCAAAAAATCTAAATATATTCTTTTGAATGCTCCTAATGATAAAATCAATGAAATCAGTAATATTCTGCCCGTTTTAAAAAGTCCGACTGTCTTACCACTTGCGCAAGAAGGGTGGTCATCGCTACATTCAGTAATCGACGAAGACTCCTTTTGGGATGTAATTGATGCACTTAAAACCGCTGGAGCTGAAGATATATTAGTCTGTCCAATTGAAAAAATGGTTTTGTAATGAAAAGGTTTATTAATCCTGACAAAAGTACTTGGAAGTCGCTTATTAAAAGATCCTCAGCTTCCTATGATTCGTTAGAGCCACTTGCTAAATCAATTTTTAAAAAAGTTGAAAAAGAGGGTGATCTTGCCATTAGGGGTTATACTCTCAAGTATGACAAGGTTCAGCTCAAATCAAATATAGTTAGCTCTGATGAGATATCTACTGCAGCTCAAAGAATTCCCAAGAAGTTGAAAATTGCGATTCAAAAAGCAAAGAACAATATTGAAGTATTTCACAAGGCACAAATTACTTCAACCGTTCAAGTTGAAACTCAGCCAGGAGTGAGTTGCTGGCAAAAAAAATTACCTATTGAAAAAGTAGGCTTATATATACCCGGTGGATCAGCTCCTTTATTTTCTACAGTGTTAATGTTAGCGGTTCCTGCAAAAATAGCAGGGTGTAATAAACTTATATTATGCTCACCACCAGATAATAAAGGCATGTTACCTGATGTAATACTTTATACAGCTAATTTATGTGGTGTAGACTACATATTTAAGGTTGGTGGGATGCAAGCCATAGCGGGAATGACCCTAGGGACGGAATCAATTCCCAAAGTGGACAAAATATTCGGGCCAGGGAACCAGTTTGTAACTGTAGCAAAACAATTGGCTACTAAATATCAAGTATCTATCGATATGCCTGCAGGTCCTAGCGAGCTTATGGTAGTAGCAGATAAAACAGGAAATCCCGATTTTATAGCGTCAGATTTACTTTCTCAGGCTGAGCACGGCCCTGATAGTCAAGTAATTCTGGTTACCAATAATATTAAAATTGCTGACACTACTTTTGAAAAAATTTCTGAGCAGCTCGAAAATCTTGAAAGAAAGGTCACAGCTCAAAAAGCATTGAATAATTCTAAAGTTATCTGTTTCGATAACGACAAAGACATGCTTGAATTTGTCAACCTTTATGGAGCCGAACACTTGATTGTTTGTTTGGAAAACGAAACTGAATTTGTAGACCTAATCAAACACGCAGGATCAGTATTTATAGGGAATTACACTCCAGAGAGTGCTGGAGACTATGCCTCGGGCACTAATCACACTTTGCCAACAAATGGTTATGTTAGGCAATACAGCGGAGTTAATCTTGATAGCTTTCTCAAAGCCATCACTTATCAGAAAATTACTGCTAATGGATTGGTTGATTTGGGTCCTGTAGTTGAGGAAATGGCAGCTGCTGAGGGTCTTGAAGCCCACAAAAATGCAGTATCAATTCGATTAAAAACTCTAAAGTAATGAAACAAGATATAATAGAAAAACTTGTTCGTCCAATGATTAGAGAGATTACTCCTTATCGTTCCGCAAGAGACGAGTTTGAGGATTTTGATGCCCAAAAGATATTTCTGGATGCAAATGAAAATCCATTTGATAATGGTGTAAATCGTTACCCAGACCCGCTACAAAGAAACCTCAAACGGACTTTAGCGAAGATTAAACAGGTGAATGAAGAACAAATTCTGTTGGGTAATGGGAGTGATGAAGTATTGGATTTAATTATACGGACTTTTTGTGAGCCTGGAGAGGAAGAAGTACTTGTGTTACCACCCACGTATGGTATGTATGCTGTTTTGGCTAAGCTCAACAATGTTACTGTTAAAGAAGTCCCCCTGAACAAAAAATTTGAAATTGAGATAGATTCAGTTATTGAGGCTGTAAATCCAAAAACTAAAATTATTTTTGTTTGTTCTCCCAACAATCCATCGGGAAATGCTATCCCATTTAACCAAATAAAGGAATTATTAAAGAGTTTTAGCGGTATAATAGTTATTGATGAGGCATACATTGACTTCTCTCTAGAGAAAAGCGCATTGAGTCTTTTAGATCAATACCCTCAACTATTGGTTTGTCAAACATTTTCAAAGGCATATGGGTTAGCGGGAATTCGACTTGGAATGTGTTTTGCCAATCCATTGGTAATTGATTATTTTAATAAAATAAAGCCACCTTACAATGTAAACTCCCTAACTCAGCGTCGAGCATTAGTAAAATTGGATGAGACTGAATCTATAAGGGATCAAGTAATTGAGCTTATTTCAGAGAGAAAAATGCTTGAACAGGAATTAAAGCAATTTGATTTTGTAACAAAAATATATCCTAGTGACGCTAACTTCCTTTTAGTGGTCGTAGATAATGCTAACAAAAGGTATGATCAACTCCTAAATGCTGGTATTGTTTTAAGGAATCGATCACGTTTACAAGGGTGTAAAAACGCTTTAAGGGTTACAGTAGGAACCCCTGAAGAAAATATTAAATTCATTAAGATTTGTAAAACTATTGATCTATGAAAAAAGTACTTTTTATCGACCGTGACGGAACTCTTACAATAGAGCCGAATGACTTTCAATTGGACACTATTGATAAATTAGTATTTTATCCATGTGTATTTCAATATTTGGGGAATATTGTTCGTGATTTGGATTATGAATTAGTAATGGTAACCAATCAGGATGGATTGGGATCCAAAAGTTATCCTGAAGCAGATTTTTGGCCCGCACAAAATTTTCTTATCAACACCTTTAAAAACGAAGGGATAATCTTTGAAAAAGTTTTTATTGACAATACTTTTCCAAAAGATAAAGCACCCACTAGAAAACCGGGTACGGCTATGCTTGAATCCTATATGAATAATAGCAGCTATGATCTTGAGAATTCTTTTGTTATTGGAGACCGACTTACAGACATGCAATTGGCTAAAAATTTAGGTTGTAAGGGGGTTTTTATAGATAATAATCCTTCTTTGGGAGCAGAGGAGGCAACTGATCAAGATTTGGAAAACACTATCGTTCTAAAAACAAAATCTTGGAAGGACATTTACCGCCGATTTCTAATGAAGGATCGTGCTGTTTCTTTCCAAAGAAATACTAAAGAGACTCAAATCGATATTGAAATAAATTTAGACGGAGAAGGGGATAGCAATATTCTAACAGGACTTGCTTTTTTTGATCATATGTTGGATCAACTATCACGGCACGGAGGAATAGATTTATTTCTCAAAACAAATGGTGATCTTGAAATAGATGAACACCATACTATTGAGGATACAGCCATATCTTTAGGAAAAGCCTTTTCTAAAGCATTGGGCAACAAAAAAGGTATAGAACGTTATGGTTTTTCATTACCGATGGATGATGCTTTGGCAAGGGTTTCAATTGATTTTGGGGGACGGAGCTGGCTGGTATGGGAGGCAGATTTTAAAAGAGAAATGATTGGAGAAATGCCAACAGAAATGTTTTACCACTTTTTTAAATCTTTTGCTGATGGAGCTAAAGCTAATTTAAATATTAAAGCTGAGGGCATAAATGAGCACCACAAAATCGAGGCTATTTTTAAAGCTTTTGCGAAAGCGATCAAAATGGCTATAAAAAGAGATGAACAAAAAATGATTTTACCCTCAACTAAAGGTAGCTTATAGAATGAATACTATAATAATTGATTATGATGCTGGGAATGTGAAAAGCCTTCAATTTGCTCTTGAACGACTTGGTGTTAATGCAATCTTGACAAATAATTCCGAGCTCATTGCTGCTTCTGATCGTGTTATTTTTCCAGGTCAAGGGGAGGCCATAAGTGCGATGAAAAAGCTAAAAAAACACGGTTTAGACCAGTTAATCCCTACACTAAAACAGCCAGTTCTTGGTATATGTCTTGGTATGCAGTTGCTGTGTGACAAAACAGAGGAAGGAGAAACAAATGGTCTGGGTATAGTCCCTACTAAAGTAATAAGGTTCCCAAATACAGTAAAAGTACCTCAAATGGGATGGAATGTTGTTACACATTCCAATACAGGTTTATTTCAGGGTATTGAACAAGGATGTTACATGTATTTAGTTCACAGTTATTTTGTTCCAATAGAGCCAGAAACTTCTGCAAAAAGTAATTATGCTGGAGAGTACAGTGTGGGTTTAAAGAAAAATAACTTCTATGGTGTTCAATTTCATCCTGAAAAAAGTAGCAAAGCTGGAAGTCAATTATTAGAAAATTTTTTAAAGATTTAAAATGCGAATTATACCTGCCATAGATATCATTGAAGGAAAGTGCGTACGCCTGTCTAAAGGAGATTATTCTACCCAAAAGGTTTATAATGAAGATCCCTTAGAGGTGGCCATGCTTTATATGGATTATGGTTTTGAATATCTACACTTGGTGGATTTGGATGGAGCGAAGGCTAAAAGTATTGTCAATCACAATGTATTGCAATGTTTAGCATCGAAAACAAATTTAAAAATCGATTTTGGTGGTGGTATTAAATCAGATGAAGATTTGAGGATTGCTTTTGATTGTGGTGCAAATCAAATAACGGGTGGCAGTATTGCCATAAAAAACCCTGATTTATTCAAACGATGGATTCAACGATACGGTGAGGATAAGATAATTTTGGGAGCAGATGTAAAAGGAGATAAGATTGCTGTTGGTGGATGGCTGGAGACCTCAGAACAAGATATAGAGCCCTTTGTTGAGTCGTATCATAAAGAAGGGATCAAATATGTTATCTGTACTGACATCAGTAAAGACGGAATGTTAAAGGGGCCTGCATTTGATTTATATGAAAGATTAATTAATGGTAATCCTAATATAAATTTAATAGCTTCGGGAGGGGTTTCCAATGAATCAGAACTCCCTAAATTATTAGAAATAGGATGTGAAGGCGTTATAATTGGAAAGGCTATCTACGAAAAGAAGATTAGTTTGCAAACATTATCCGAATTTAATACATTAAATTCTTGACATATGCTGACTAAAAGAATTATTCCATGTTTGGATATTAAAGATGGAAGAACAGTAAAAGGCGTCAATTTTATCAACTTACGAGATGCAGGAGATCCTGTAGAGCTTGCAAAGCGCTATACAATGGAAGGAGCTGACGAATTGGTATTTTTAGACATCTCAGCGACAGAACAAAATCGCAAAACCCTGTCAGACCTAGTTCTACGTGTTGCAGGTGCATTAAACATTCCATTTACTGTTGGAGGTGGAGTGAGTAGTGTCTCAGATGCAAAAAAATTACTTCGAAACGGTGCAGATAAAATAGCGGTTAATTCTGCAGCAGTAAGAACCCCTGATTTAATCAACAAGCTTTCTAAATCATTTGGAAATCAATGTGTTGTCGTTGCGGTTGATGCAAAAAATATAAATGGTCGCTGGATGGTTCATCTGGTTGGCGGTAAAGTTCCCACCCATATTGAACTTAAAGACTGGGTTATAGAGGTTGAACAAAGGGGTGCTGGTGAAATCCTTTTTACCTCAATGGATCATGATGGTACTAAAAATGGTTTTGCCAATCAAACATTGGCTGAGCTTTCTTTTTTGGTTAATATTCCAATTATAGCCTCTGGTGGAGCTGGAACAACCGATCATTTTGTAGATGCTTTTAAAATAGGAAAAGCAGATGCAGCACTGGCTGCCAGTGTATTTCACTATGGAGAAATTAAGATCCCAGATCTAAAAAAAAAATTAAAACAGGAAAATATAGAGATTAGAATAACCAATGAAAACAGCTGATTTTAACAAAAACCCCGATGGGCTTTTGCCCGCAATTATTCAAGATTCAAAAACCCAAAAAGTATTGATGCTAGGTTATATGAATGCAGAGTCTTTAAAGAAAACACAAAACTCTGGAAAAGTGACTTTTTACAGCAGAAGCAAGAAAAGGTTATGGACTAAAGGAGAGGAAAGCGGCAATTTCCTTTACCTAGTTGATATAGCAATTGATTGTGACTTAGATACTTTTTTAATTAAAGTCAAACCTAAAGGGCCTACCTGTCACACAGGGACAGACACCTGTTGGGGCGAAGAAAACATTCCATCTCTTGGTTTTATTGATGAACTTCAAAGGACAATTAAGGATCGTGAAATAAATCCTCAGGAGAAAAGCTATGTAAGTAGTTTGTTTGATAAAGGGATAAATATAATGGCTCAGAAAGTGGGAGAGGAGGCAGTTGAAACTGTCATAGAGGCTATGAATGATAACGAAAAACTCTTTAAGGAAGAAGCGGCAGATTTATTTTTTCATTATCTAATATTATTGAGGGCAAAAAACAAAAGTTTAGAGGATATTATTCAGGTTTTGGAAAAAAGGAAACGATAATATTTAAATCTTTAAATATAACAATGTCAGAAAATATTATAAACCCAGAAGTTTTTTCATTTTTCACTGAATTATCTGAAAACAACAACAGGGATTGGTTTGAGAAAAATAAAATTCGTTTTAAAAGCCTTGAACTTGAGATGAAAGAGTTTCTTTCAGAGATCAATAATAATCTGAATGATCACGACAATATCGAAAAGGCTAAAATGTTTAGAATATATAGGGATGTCAGATTTTCCAAGAATAAAACTCCATATAAAACTCATATTGGAATGGCGTTACACCGACAGAAACCAACTCTTAGGGGAGGTTATTATATTCATATAGAACCTAATAACAGCTTTCTTGGAGTTGGTTTTTGGGGTCCAAACCCTTCAGATTTGTTTCGTATTCGTAAAGAGCTAGAATTTGATTCTATTCAATTAAGAAAAATAATAAATGAAAAAAAATTTAAGGAAAAGTGGGGTCCAATTTTAGGTGAGGAAGTAAAAACTTCTCCAAAAGGATTCAAATCAACTCACCCAAACATTGATTTAATAAGAAAGAAACAATATGTTTTTATAAAAAAAGTACCTGATGAAGAGGTTATTTCATTCGAATTTCTTTCTTTAATTGATAATCATTTTAAAGCCATCAGACCTTTTTTTGACTATATGAGTTGCCTTCTAACAACTGATTTAAATGGAGAAAGCATAATTTAAAATAATGAATCAAACACTTCTTTTTATTCTAGTTGTTATAATCCCTTTTTTTACCATTAAAAGTCAGGATGGTGAGATGGTTGCTATTACTTTTCATAGTATTTCAATTGAAAATAATTTAATCGGGGAATCTGCAGAAATTAAAGTAGGTGTTTTTTTACCTCCAGGTTATCATGAAAAGCTAAGTAAAAGGTATCCAGTGGTATATTGGCTACATGGTTTTTCTGGATGGAAAAATACTAGTGGTAAGTCTGGATGGGATGAGGAAAGGATCAATTCTCTAATTAAAAAAATGATTTCCGGAGAAATAAAACCAATGATAATTGTTATGCCCGACTCATCGAACAAGTTTGGAGGTAGTTTTTATGCAAATTCGGTCACAACAGGGAATTGGGAGGATTTAATTGCTTTTGAGGTACCAGGATTCATTGATAAGAATTATAGAACGCTACCCAAACCTGAAAGTCGAGGTATCGCTGGACATTCGATGGGTGGATCTGGAGCTATGAGGATAGCAATGAAACACTCTGATGTTTTTTCTGCTGTTTATGCTCATAACTCTTGTTGTTTATCTAATTTGGGGTTTTTATATAATAAAAAAATAATAGAAGAAACCATAAATATCAAAACTTGGGAAGATAGGAGAAAAGCCAGTTTTTATGCAAAGGGAATGCTTGCTGTCTCAGCCGCATATTCACCTAATTCTGAAAAGGCTCTTTTTTATCTTGATTTACCATATAAGTTAATAGGAGACTCAATAAAAATTAATGAAAATGTAATGGCAAAGTGGGCAGCAAATACACCACTTTGGATGATTGATCAAAATATATCAAATCTAAAAAAGTTAAGAGGGATAATTATATCAGTAGGTACAATGGATCCCTATAAACAAGGGAGTTATGATTTTTCATCAGCTCTTAATAAGCTAAAAATTGATCACTATTTTGACGTTTTCAAAGGGGGTCATGGTGATAAAAATAATGAGCGTATTTTAAATAATATAGTACCTTACTTTTCCAAAATACTAACATTCTAATAAATATTCAAACATTTATTAGTAGATTTATGAGTAATTAATCACTTATGACTGAAAAAGAATCAAGTATAATAAACAGTGCTATTTCTTTATTTGCACAGGATGGATATGATGGAACTTCAACACTTTCAATTGCAAAAAAAGCTGGTGTTTCTGAAGGATTAATCTTTAAACACTTTAAAAACAAAAGGGGACTTGTTGAAAAATTAATCGAAATAAGTGAAGAAAAACTTGAAGATATGATTAGTCCATTGAAAGAGCTCTCTCACCCAAAAGTAATTTTAAAATACATACTATCAATACCACTAAATATTGGGCAGCAGGAAAAAAAACTTTTTACTGTAATATACAGTATTCGATGGCAAATAAATGATAAAAGGTTGGATTTATTAAAGTTATTTGAACCAAAGATCTTAGAATCCTTCAAAGCATTAAACCATAATGATCCAATTTCTGAGACTAGAACTTTTTTAATGATACTTGAGGGAACGTTTCTTTATGTATTGAAAAATGATTCTCAAGATAGTCTTCTAATTTTTGATAATCTTCTTGAGAAATTTAATCTTTAATACATGATTAAGTTGTTTTACTAATATTTTAAGTGAGTAATTACTTTTTTAAATTCTCTTCAAAACATAACTGAATTTTGAGTTATAATAGATTATATTGCAGTTATTATAGTTTAAAAAAAATAAATAATTATAGGTATTGCCTTAAAATAACTATGAAATATCTATTAATTCCTGTTCTAATTTTTCTTTCATGTGATTCAAGTCCTGAAAAGACATCAAATGAACTAAAAGCTAATATGATACTTAGCGAGATGACTCTTGATGAGAAGATCGGTCAAATGGCTCAAATAAATATAACTGTAATAGCAAAGGGACCCTCAAAATGGAAATCATCTTATCCGCTAGCAATAGATCCCAAAAGGGCAAAAAAAGCCATAAAGGACTTTAAAATTGGATCAATAATAAATACTATCAACGGAAAAGCACTTAAGCCCGGTAATTGGCGTGAGAGCATCAGTAAAATTCAAAATTTTGCTATTGATAGCACCAGAGCTAAAATTCCTGTTATTTATGGTATTGATGGAATTCACGGTGCTACATATGCAGAGGGAGCAACTATGTTTCCTCAACAGATTAATATAGCTGCTAGTTGGAATAAGCAAAATGCATACAACATGGCGAAAGTCATTGCCTATGAGACAAGAGCTATAGGAATACCATGGAACTTTTCTCCAATACTAGATTTAGGGATTGACCCTAGGTTTCCAAGGCAGTTTGAGACATTTGGGGAAGATCCACTATTAGTTGGAACCCTAAGCAGATCGATGATTAGAGGTTTTCAGGGAGATAAAAATGATACTTCAAATAAATTCAACGTTGCGTCTTGTTTAAAGCATTTTGTTGGTTATCAGGCAGTTATATCTGGAAAAGACAGGACCCCAGCATATATTCCTGATAATGTGCTTTCTGAATATCATATTGAGCCATTTAAAGAAGCAATTAAAGATGGGGCAAAAACGGTAATGATTAGCTCTGGTTTAATCAATGGTATTCCTGTTCACGCGAATTATGAATTAATAATAAAAACACTTAGGGAAAAGCTTGGTTTTGAGGGAGTAATTCTTTCTGACTGGGAAGATATAAATAAATTACACACTAGAGATAAGGTTGCAAAAAACAAGAAGGAAGCAATAAAAATTGCGATTAATTCCGGAATAGATATGTCAATGATTCCATATGATTACGAACAATTTTGTAGGTTTTTAATTGAGTTAGTAAAGGAGGGTGAAGTTTCATTAAAAAGAATTGATGATGCAGTTTTAAGGATTTTAAAACTAAAGTTCGATCTTGGTTTATTTGATTATCCAATTACGGATTTTAATAGTTATAAAGATTTTGGCTCAAAAAAACATAATGAACTGGCATATAAGGCTGCTTCTGAGTCAATTACTCTTTTAAAAAATAAAAATGACATTTTACCTTTAAAAAATAATCCATCAATACTTGTAACAGGGCCTAACGCAAACACCATGAGAGGCCTTAATGGTGCATGGACATATTCTTGGCAAGGAAACCTTGCTGATGAATTTGCTTTCGATTATAATACTATCTATGAATCTGTAAGTAATACTTTTGGATCGAGTAACGTTAAGCTTATTCCCGGAGTTGCCTACAATGAGGAGGGTAGTTATTTCGAAATGAAAGAGTTAAATATTAAAAAAGTTGTAGATGAAGGTAGAAAGTCAGATATTATTCTTTTATGCATAGGTGAAAATTCATATACAGAAAAGCCTGGAGATTTAAACGATTTAAACATACATAAACTGCAATCAAAATTAGCACGTGAATTAATTAAAACAGGAAAACCAATCATTTTAATAATCAATTCAGGTAGGCCAAGGTTAATTACTGATTTAGAGCCATTTATGGATGGGATTATCAATATATATTTACCAGGAAATCATGGGGGAGATGCATTAGCTGATATATTATCTGGTAAGGTCAATCCGTCAGGAAAATTACCATATACATACCCTGCTTTCCCTAATTCATTATTAACATACTACTACAAACCATCTGAAATACAGAATAATAATCAGGGAGCATATGATTATGTCGGAGAGGTAAAAAACTTATATGATTTTGGATACGGATTAAGTTATTCAAAATTTAGTTATTCAAATTTATCTACAAATAGGAAAGTATACGAATCATTATCTGATACAATACAAATAAATGTCGAATTACGAAATACCAGTAAAGTTGATGGATATGAGGTTGTACAGCTTTATTCTTCAGACTTATTTGCAGAAATCACACCAGATGTCAAAAGACTTCGTGATTTCAAACGAATTTTTATTAAATCAGGTGAATCAAGATCAATTAATTTTTCTTTACCTATAAATAGTCTTGGGTATTATAATAATAGAAATGAAAAAGTAGTCGAAAAAGGTGAATTTTCCATATTAGTTAATAACCTTTCAAGAAACGTTTTAATAAAATAGTAATTCTATAATTAATATTATGTAAAATAGAGTTTTTATTATAATGGTTATATAATAATAATTAAACAGCACTACTAACCCAATGAGATTAAACAACTTCAGATATTAACAAACATAAATTTATTTACACATTAAAGTTTTATAATAATAAACATGTAAAAATTAAAGAATGGTAAAAAAACTATATAGTCTTGAAGACTTAGCCAGTTTTAAATTTGATAATCTCGAATCTAAACCAAATCATTACACTCCTAAGTCACCAAAGAAAAAGAAACAGTTTTTGGAAGCGCACTATAGTCGAAAAAAAAGAGCGGGAAAGGTTGTTACAGTTATTAAAGGATTTCAAGGCAGTAGTCAAGAGTTAAAAAAATTAGGTAAAACTCTTAAGAATGCGGTAGGTGTCGGAGGCACTATCAAAAACGGGGAAATAATTATTCAAGGAAATTTACGTGATAAAATAATGGAGCTGCTAAAAAAAATGGGACACGATGTAAAACGAGTGGGTGGTTAAATCACTCTATTCCATTCGATGGGTGTTTTTCCTTTAGAAACCAAGTATTCATTACACTTGCTAAAGTGTTTATTACCAAACCAATAACCTCTATTTGCGCTAAGTGGAGATGGATGACCAGCGGTTAAAATCAAATGTTTATGGGCGTTTATTAATTTTATTTTTTGCTTTGCATATCCACCCCAAAGCATGAAAACAATACCTTCAAAATTATTCGAAAGGGTTTTGATAACTCTGTCAGTAAAAAATTCCCAACCCTTCCCCTGGTGGCTACCTGCCTTTCCGGCAGCTACGGTTAGGGTAGAATTGAGTAATAATACACCTTGTTTTGCCCAAGAAGAAAGTTCACCATTTTTTGGGTAATCACAACCAATGTCTTTGGCTAACTCCTTAAAAATATTAATTAATGAAGGTGGATGCGCCACCCCTTTAGGAACAGAAAAGCAAAAACCATGTGCTTGCCCTTGTCCATGATAAGGATCCTGGCCAAGAAGAACGACTCTTGTTTGCTTTGGAGGACATTGATCGAATGCATTAAAAATTAATTTACCTGGAGGATAGCATTGTCCTTTTTGGTAAGCTTTCTTTACAAAGCTAATTAATGAATTAAAATAAGGATCGTCAAAAGTTTCTTGTAATAGTATTTTCCAATGAGGATGTATCCTTACCAACATGATTTTATTAATTTTGCTTAGCAAATTTAAAAAAATAGATGGGGCATATCCCAAAAAAAACCTTAGAGGATTTAGAGTTTTTTACGGTAACTGGTCAGCTAGCTGATTTTGCAATAACACCCCTGGGGAAAATCGCCTGTCAAAAAATAGCACCACTTTCCAATCAGGCAACATTACTTAAAGAACTCCATTGTGTCAAGGAGTTTTTAGCTTCTTTCGAAAACGACAATAGAATCCCCAACCACGGCTTTGAGGATTTATCTCCAGCTTTCAAGTTACTTAAAATCGAAAACAGTGTTTTGGAAATCAGTTCTTTTAGAAATATCGCTTCCGCATCAGACACGATCAATACCCTTCTCTTGTTCCTTAAAAAATTTAAAACCTACTACCCTACTCTCTTCGCTTGGGGAGAATCCATTGAGGTTAACAAAGAAATTAAACTAGAAGTAGACAACATCATAGATCGATTCGGAGGAATTAGGGACAACGCTTCGGATACGCTATACACTCTTAGAAAACAAATCCAGTCTTTTAAAGGAAAAATATCTCAAAGTTTTAATAAAGCTCTTAGCCATTTTCAAGAACTAGATTATTTGGATGACATAAGAGAGTCAGTTATGGAGAACAAGAGGGTATTGGCAGTAAAAGCAATGCACCGTAGAAAAGTCAAAGGTGGAATTTTAGGTAGTTCAAAAACAGGAAGTATAGTTTATATTGAGCCTGAAGCAACATTAAACCTAACCCGTGAATTACAAAATTTGATATTTGAGGAAACTGAAGAAATTAAAAAAATTCTTAGCCAACTCACCGATTACTTTAGGCCTTACTTAGATTTAATCAAAACATATCAGCAATATTTGATTGAAATGGACTCCTTTTACGCACGTGCTCGCTACGCCAAAGAGATTAATGCCTTGTTACCAATATTTACCGAAAAGCAAGAATTGTGGCTTAAAGACGCCTACCACCCCCTACTCTATCGTTCACACCAATTGGAGGACAAGAAAACCTATCCCCAAGAAATCCAACTCAATAAGGAAAGTAGAATTGTGGTAATCTCCGGACCTAATGCTGGAGGAAAAAGCATTACTCTTAAAACCGTTGGTTTACTCCAATTAATGATTCAGAGTGGTTTATTGATTCCTGTACATGAAAAAAGTCGAGTCTGTTGGTTTGATTCTATTCTTACAGATATAGGCGATAACCAATCAATTGAAAATCATTTGAGCACCTATTCATACCGACTAAAAAACATGAAAGGGTTTTTAAAAAAATGTGATGAGAAAACCTTGTTTTTGATTGATGAATTCGGAACAGGTTCAGATCCAGAACTAGGAGGGGCACTGGCTGAGGTTATATTAGAGGACTTTTATTCAAGGAAGTCCTTTGGTTTGATTACCACCCACTATTCCAACCTAAAGCTTTTGGCTGACGAGCAACCAGCTATGGTCAATGCCAATATGCAGTTTGACGACCGTACCTTAGAGCCTGTTTTTAAATTAATTCTTGGGGAAGCTGGCAGCTCATTTACATTTGAGGTAGCTCAAAAAAACGGGATTCCCTTCAATCTAATTAACCGTGCAAAGAAGAAGATAGAACGAGGTAAAGTCAGGTTTGATGCTACGATTGCCAAACTCCAGAAACAAAGGTACCAAATGGCGAAAACTGATAAATCACTCCGAGAAAAGGAAAATACATTTGAAAGCGAATCTGATCGCCTTAAACAACTTAATCAAAAACTTAAAACCAAACTAGTAAGTTACCAAGAATTATTTGATCATAACCAGCGGATGATTGTTTTGGGAAACAAACTGAACGACTTAGCTGAGCTATTTTTTCAAAACAACAAAAAAAGACCTATGATAGCGGAAATTCTTAGACTCGTTGAATCTGAGAATTCTAAAAGAAAAAGAAAATCCTCAGCACAAACTAAAAAAGATAATACGGTCAAAAAAAGTTTAGAAAAAGAGGTAATTAAAGAATTGGTAACCATTCGAAGGGAAAAAAAGGTAAAAAAAGAAATTCCACATAAGTCGAAATCTATAGTTGTTTTTAAAGTAGGTGATAAAGTTCGGCTATTAGATGGGAAATCTGTTGGCAGTATTGATGCGATTGAAAAGAAAAAAGCCATTGTAAATTATGGAATTTTTACAACACAAGTAAATGTTGATCAACTTGAACTAGTCAAATAATGGAACGTATTATCTTTTTTGATGGTCTCTGCCCTTTTTGTCACTTTTGGGTGCAATATATACTTAAAAAAGATCAGAATAATAAATTTCTTTTTGCCCCACTTCAAGGAAAAATAGCAAATGAGCTATTACCGTCTGTCTTCTTATCTGTAGATACAATTGTTTTACTAGAGGATAAAAAAAGGATTTACACAAAGTCAGATGCCATCCTTAGAATTATAAATATACTTGGTGGGGTAAGAAAAATACTATTAGTTTTTAAGGTTGTACCCACCTTTTTAAGAAATATTTTATACGATCTATTTGCAAGAAATCGTTTTGTAATTCGAAAACCTTTAGAACATTGTCCTCTACCAAAACCAGATGTAGCTTGTAGATTTTTAGACTAAGTAAAGCCAGAAACGAAAATTTATTTTAAAAATAAACCCGATTTTACTAGTTTAAATAGTTACATAATCCATAATTATTTACTTTCAAAAAATTATCGCGTGTGATGGAAAAGGATTTCTACAAAAAAGCATTACTAACCCTTTTTTCCTCCCACCAATTGTTAAATATTGGACCAAAATAAAAAACGATCAATGCGAGTGCAAAGCCTGCAACCATATCTATAAAGTAATGGTATCGAAGGTATAGGGTTGAAATAAAAAGAGATATTGCGAATGGCAAGAATAAAAAAGCGTAAGTTCTACTCTGTTTGAATGCAAAAAGGAGAACTAAAAATATAATTCCATTGTGTAAACTTGGAAAACAATCGCGTCTTGTATATTCTGAAATTTCATAATTCATCAAAAAAGAAAGTCTGTCCGTTATTTCAGTGCCCGTAAGTGAAGTCTCAAACATATGTGACATCGTAAATTTAGGACCGACAGCTGGAAAAAAAACATAACCTATATAGCCAATGTAAAAAGTGAGGATCACGGATACGAGTGTTTCTCTAAAAGCCGCATTTTCTTTTTTGATGTATAAATACATGGAGAAAATTAGAATATAAATCAGAAACGCACTATATGAAGAATACATAAAATCTGTCAAGCCTGGAGTGATGAATTGTTCTAGATAAATCGCTGGATGAAATCCTAACAAATATTTGTCCCAAGCCATTAAATATAAATCTACATCATTGGGATTTACCAAATGTACCATGTCATGCATATTAGTGTAGATTGAGATACAAAAAGCAAATGGGAGAGTTTCTCTTAAGAAATCAAGAATAACTTTTATTAATCGTCCAATTTTAGAATTCAAAAGAAGTTTTAAGTCCTTTAGCTTAATGATTCCTAAAAACAATAAAAAAACCCCTCCAGTAATTAAAAAACGATCAACATTAGAATCTCTAAAACCATCTTCACCGTAATAAATTACCATAAAAAACAGCATTGGAACCAACAGGATAAATGCCAGGAATTCTTCAAGACGAAGTTTGAAAATAACTTTAAACCAGCTCTGCATTCAAAAATACTGCAATAAAAACATGAAAAAATGTTTTGTATAGGACACTAATGTCTATAATATCCTGTTAAGAAACGAGCGAAAAATACGAAATTATTTTAAATAATTTTAAGTCACACTAAAGTGATATATTAAGCTTTTATAGTTAACAATACCAATCAAAAATTACAAAGTAAAAGAGTTTGAGAATATGAAAGAAAAAAATTTTAGTCTTTCGTATAGTGGTCATCCCATTTTTTTTCTATGGGATCTTTTTTAAGTTTTCCCAAGCTTTTTGCAATAATAATTGATACAGAGGCATCTCCAGTAACATTGACCACAGTCCTGCACATGTCTAGGGGTCGGTCAATAGCAAAAATCAAGGCTAATCCTGCCTCAGGAATCCCTGCCTGACCCAATACAATAACCAACATTACCATACCTGCTCCAGGAACTGCAGCGGCTCCAACAGAGGCTAATGTAGCCGTTAAAATAATTCCCAACTGGGTGCCTAAAGTTAAGTCCATCCCAAAAGCTTGAGCAATAAAAACTGCAGCGACCGCTTGGTAAAGACTCGTACCATCCATATTGATGGTGGCGCCAATAGGCAAAACAAAACTAGCAACTTCTTCATCCACTCCCAAATGTTCCTCAACCCGCTCCATGGTTACCGGTAATGTAGCTGCACTAGAGCTAGTAGAAAACGCCAGAAGCTGAGCGGGAGAGATTCCTTTTATAAACTTATTGGGTTTTATTTTTACATAAAACCTTACAATTATAATATAAACGCCTATCATCAATAACAAACCGATTAGTAGAGTGATAGCATACATACCCAGTGCTTTAAAAAGATCGAAACTGGGTGATTCGACAATCAAAGTGGCTAAAAGCGCAAAAACACCATAAGGTGCTGTAAGCATAATCAAATCGACTAGCTTAAGAATCACCTCATTAAAGGCGTCAAAGAACTCCTTTACTGGCTTAGATTTTTCTGGAGGAATAAGAATCAAACCAATTCCAAAAAACAAAGCGAAAAAGATGACCTGTAGCATGTTGCCATTCTCAGTAGTTGCCCTAAAAATATTGTCTGGAACCAAATCCACGAGAGCTTGTAGAGGACCAGCTTCTTTTTGTTTTTGAGCCACTACCTGTTTTTCAGCAGCGTCTGACTCATAAGCAGCAATTAACTCCATGCGGGTTGACTCTGGAATAGAATTACCTGGACTAATGGTGTTCACCATAAATAACCCAATGGAGACTGCCATAATAGTCGTTACAAGGTATATCCCAATCGTCTTGCCACCCATCATTGAAAGTTTAGAAATATCTTTAAGATCGGAAACCCCTTTAATTAGTGAGCCCAGAATCAAAGGCATAGCGATAAGCTTTAAGGCATTGATAAAGATAACCCCAAATGGCTTAATCCAGTCCGAAATGATCTTGTTACCGTCCTCAATTTGAGTGAAAATAGCACCACAAATCACACCGAGTACCATTCCTGTAATGATTCTCCAATGCAAGGGGAGCTTTTTCATAGATTATTTTTTAATCGTTCGATTAAGTAATGTAAAGTCCGCAAGTACGAGTGCAGCCATAGCTTCTATAATTGGAACAGCTCGGGGCACAACACAAGGGTCGTGTCTTCCCTTACCTCTCATATTAACAGTCTCTCCTTTGTTATTAATAGTTTTTTGAGACTGCATGATTGTAGCTACAGGTTTAAAAGCAACATTGAAATAAATATCCATACCATTGGAAATTCCTCCTTGAATACCACCCGATCGATTAGTTTTGGTAGTGCCGTCAGAATTATACAAGTCATTGTGATCACTTCCTTTGTTTTTTGATCCTTCAAAACCACTACCGTATTCAAATCCTTTTACAGCGTTTATCGAAAGCATGGCTTTACCCAATTCGGCATGTAACTTATCAAAAACAGGTTCTCCAAGACCTACAGGTACGTTTTGAATCACACATGTAATAATTCCACCAACGGTGTCCCCTTCTTTACGGATTTGCTTAATATAATTCTCCATCTCTACTGCTTTTTCTGGGTCAGCGCAGCGAACAGGGTTTTTCTCGATGTAATCAAAATCAAGTTCTTGGTAAGGCTTGTCTAAATTAATTTCTCCTACCGAAGAAACATAGGCCGTAAATTTAACATCACTTAGAAACTGCTTTGCGATAGCTCCTGCTACTACTCTACTTGCAGTCTCTCTAGCGGAACTTCTTCCTCCTCCACGAAAATCTCTAAAACCGTATTTCTCATCATATACCTTGTCTGCATGAGAAGGTCGATATTGATCCTTGATATGATCGTAGTCTCTGGATTTTTGGTTGGTGTTAAAAATGGCAAATCCAATAGGTACACCAGTTGTTTTCCCTTGAAAAACCCCTGACAAGAATTTAACTTCATCCGGTTCTTTACGTTGCGTAACAATCGCTGATTGACCCGGTTTTCTTCGGTCTAAATCAAGTTGTATAGCTTTCATATCTAATTCTATTCCTGAAGGACACCCATCAATGATCCCCCCAATCGCCTCACCGTGGGACTCCCCAAAAGTGGTCAATTGAAATAGGCTTCCAAATTTATTTCCTGACATTATTAAATTATTAAGACAAATATAAATGGAAAGTTTTGATTTGTTTAAGCTTAGAAGAATTTGTAACCATTTATCAATATTAGTGCGATAAAAATAAATTATGTTTTAGAGTAAACTTAGACTTATGTTTTGAACTTAAAATAATTAGACCCAACTTAAAAAAATCAATACTAAAATAAATGGAATCATCTTTGATTATACTCTCCCATGCACGGGTCATTCCAGAACTCCAATGAATATCATCAAAAATAACAATGGCATTTTGAGCTAATTGTTTTTTTAATAATTCAAAGTATTTTATTGTAGCATCAAATCGATGATTACCATCTATAAATACTAAATCAAATTTGATATTTAATTTTTTTAATTCTAATAATTTATCATCATATAAACCATTAATTACTTTAAATCTTCTTTTGTCACTTATATGATTAAAACGATCTGTTGCAATCTCACACAGCTTTTTTACTCCATCTATAGTGATAAAAATTGATTTTGTTTTCTCATCAAGCCCCTTTAGAAAGTATTGACCTGAAACTCCTAGATTAGTTCCGACCTCTAAAATATTATTCACATTTTTTGTTTTGGATAATTCATAAAAAAAAGATGTCCATTTTTTTGAAGACGAAGCTTTTAAAGCTATTTGTGAGACACTGAAAGTTTTATTATTTCCTATTTCTTTAAAATTTATTTTATTTTCATTCTTACTTAACTCGACTCTATATTCATCAAGAAAATCTAATATTTTTTTATCTACTAAAGAATGGGAGTTATTTTTTACTTTTTCAAAAGCATTAATAGCGTCCACGGCAACTGTCATGGTTTTTAAAGTTCTTAAAGTTTTTCGTTCAAATACTTTGCTTAAAAATAGATGCCTAAACCTTTTATATTTCTTAAATATTTTAAACAAAATAAATATTATTGTTTTTTTAAGATATAATTTAAGTGTAAATTAAATCAATTTTAATCTATTTAGGATAAGGAAAAATTAATCTTTTGATATTTAAAAAAGTTCTCAAAATATTTTAAAAAAATAAAAGAAAAATTGATAAACAAATTAGAGAAAATTGTTGGTAAAGATTCTATTTTATCAAATGGAAAAGAAAAATTAAGATTTGATCATATTTGGAAAACAGATATTCCAACAAATGCTTTTGCGGTAATTTTTCCAAAATCAACGCAACAAATATCTGAAATAATGAAACTTTGCTATGAAAATAACCAGAAAGTAGTTATACAGGGTGGTTTAACTAATCTAGTTGGTTCTACAATAACAAGAAAAAATGATCTTGTTATATCTCTTGATAAGATGAATCAAATTGAGGAAATCGATGAAAAAAGCAGAACGATTACAGTTCAATCAGGAGTAATTTTAGAGGATGCAATTTCCTCTGTAAATGAAAAAAATTTAATGCTCCCCCTAAATTTTGGCGCTAAAGGATCAGCGCAAATTGGAGGAATAGTTTCAACAAACGCAGGTGGTTTAAGAGTTCTTAGATTTGGGATGACTAGAAATCTAATTCTTGGGATCGAGGCTGTATTATCTAATGGAGAAATAATTTCTTCAATGAAAAAAATAACTAAGGATAACTCCGGTTATGACATTAAACAACTTTTTATTGGATCCGAAGGAACATTGGGAATTATTTCAAAAGTAATTTTTAAACTCGAGGAAAAACCAAGTTCTAGATTTTCTGCTCTAGCTGGTTTAACAAATTATGAAAACGTTATTAATTTTTTAAAATTTATGCAAAAGGGTCTCTCAGGAAGTTTATCAGGATTTGAATTAATTTGGGGGGAAACTTACAAAGCGATGAGAGATTCCTCTTCGGAATATTCTTCTCTATTAGACATCAACTTCCCATATTATGTTATAATTGAACTATTGGGTTCCGATTCAGTTAATGACTTCAAAAGGCTATCAGAGCTTATTTATCTAGCAATTGAAAAAAATATTATAGAGGATGCTCTTTTAGCTCAAAACGAAAGGGAGTTAAACTTGATTTGGAACCTTAGAGAGGATGTATCCGTTTTAGCTAAAAAATCAATATATGATCAACATTTTGATATTAGTCTTCCAATACCAGTAATAGAAAATGAGGTCAATATTGCAATAAAAAAACTCAATAAGTTGCCATATGTAGAAAATATTTTTGTTTTTGGACATTTAGCGGACGGAAATATTCATTTCATAATTGGTAAGACTAATAATGACGAGGAAAAAACAAAAAAAATAAATGATATAATATATAAGAATTTGAAGAAAAACTCCGGATCAGTTTCAGCTGAACATGGTATAGGAATGGATAAAAAAGCCTATTTAAAGACTTCAAGATCTAAAGCCGAGATTGATTTAATGAATAAATTAAAAAAATCATTAGATCCAAAAAATATTTTAAATACTGGAAGAATTATTTAAAATCTACACAATGGATTTATTTTAGTTCATTCAACTAAAATAATTTAATATTTTAGCTACATGATTAAAAATACATTTTATATAGCTGTATTGCTATTGATATCGGGGTGCTCATCTGATAACGGTGAATTTAAATTGAAGGGCTCTGTCGATTTAAAAGATGGAGATATGGTTTATAGAATCGTAGCAGATTCAAACCAACAACCCAAGGTAATTGACTCTGTTGCAGTTAAAGCCGGAAGCTTTACCATGATTGGTGAATCGCCCTCACCAGATGTAAACTTCTTGTCATTACAAGGTCTAAATGGAAACTTTCCCTTTATACTTGAATCAGGAACCTTAAAAGTTAGTCTTTACAAGGATAGCCTAATTGCTTCAAAAGCTTATGGAACTGTTTCTAATGATGATTTTATGAAATACAAAGCTGAAACAAAAGTTTTTATATCATCAATGAACGCAATATCGAAGGACTTACAGCAGGCCAGCTTGAATAGAGATTCACTTTTATTAGAAGACCTACAAGAACAATACAAAGATGTTCAGGATCAGGTTAGGGATTACGAGGTGAATTTTATTAAAAAAAATAATAACTCATACATTTCTGTTTTGATTCTCGAACGATTTTTAGTTAGCAAACAAATGAATATTGAAGAAGCTAAACCTATTTTTGATTTATTCTCTGATCGTTTAAAAACAAGTAAATCCGGTCAGAATCTTGAAAATATTATAAATGTGAAGCCAGATCCTGCAGAAGTTGGGCAGATTGCACCCGAATTTGAAGGGCCTGGACCAAAAGGAGAAATTGTAAGACTTAAAGAAAACTTGGGTAAAATTACTATTATAGATTTTTGGGCATCATGGTGCCGACCTTGCAGGGTGGAAAACCCCAACCTAGTTAGAACATACAATAAGTTTAAAGATAAAGGTCTAACTATAGTCGGTGTTTCTCTAGATCGCAATAAACCCAATTGGTTGAAAGCTATTGAAGATGACGGATTAAACTGGTCTCATGTCTCTAATTTAAAATATTGGAGTGACCCAATCGCCCAAATGTATCAGGTTAGGGCTATACCTGCAAGCTTCATTCTTGACAAAGAAGGTAGGATAATTGCTAAAAACTTAAGAGGCAATGCTTTAGACGAAAAAGTTAAAAAATTACTTGAAGAATAATCCTAGTTTCTTTAATTTAGTTTTTTAAAAAAATAGGCAGCAATTATAATGGTAGCTGCCAATATAGATAGTGTAAAGGCTGAGGAAGATATTACATTTGGATGAAATGCAATAGTAGTACAAAGTCCAGAAATTGCCCCTCCAAAGTGTGCAGTATGTCCTATGTTGTCTTGTTGCCTTTTCATACCGTACAAAGTATAAATCAAATACAATGTAGCTATTACATAACCAGGTAATGGGATAGGAAAAAATAAAAAGGCGAGTTTCATGTCAGGATACAAGAGCACAGCGCTGTATACAATGCCTGAAACTGCTCCACTTGCTCCTACTGCGGTGTAATCTTCTTGATTTTCATGGTATCTTAAGGATAAGTAGTTACCTAAATAAAGACTAGAAAAATAAACAGCCAGAAACTTAATGGATCCAAGACTATAAACTACGTATCCAGCAAAAAAATAAAGCGAGAGCATGTTGAATAGTATGTGATTAAAATCTACGTGTAAAAAGCCTGAAGTCAGCATTCTAATTTGCTCACCTGCCTTAATTTTAGCAACCTGAAACTTATACTTATCAAAAAATGATCGATTTCTAAATCCAGTTATAGAAGCCAATACGTTTGAAATAATTATTACAACTACAACAATTGGAAGTCCTTGCATAAAGCAAATATAGTATCTTTGAAAAAAAATAACGTTGCAAAGACTCGTCTATATCTTCGTTTATCCATTTATATATCTATTTGCCTCAATCCCCTTTGGTTTACTCTATATAGTATCTGATTTTTTAAGATTTTTTATCTACAATTTTTTGGGTTACAGAAAAAATATTGTTAGACAAAATATTAAGCTAGCATTTAAGGGTATATCAAATAAAAGACTAAGACAAATTGAAAAAAAATTTTACACTCATTTTTGTGATATTACTCTAGAGGCTTTAAAATCTCTAAAAATGAGTGAAAAAGAAATGAAAGAGAGATTTGTATTCAAAAATATTGAAGTCCTCAAACAATTTGAAGAAAAGAAACAGAGTATTATAGTTATAATGGGGCATTACTCCAGTTGGGAGTGGATGCTTTCCCTAGGTTACTACATGTCTTTCAAGGGATATGGAATTTATACTCCATTGATGAATAAGTATCTTAATCAATTAGTTCAAAAAATCAGAAAAAAACACCATGGCTACTTAATTTCCCGTTATAGCGCTATCGAAACCATGAAGAAAAAAGACAAAGAGGGCGAGTTAGCTTTTTATGGATTTGCAAGTGATCAATCACCTAGACCCAAGCCAAATATTTATTGGAGAAATTTTTTAGGTGTTAAAGTCCCTGTTTTTATGGGAGCTGAATTAATTGCTCGTGAACTGAACTTTGCAATTGTTTATGCACGTGTCAACCGTATTAGAAGGGGTTATTATGAAGCCGAATTTGAATTATTAACGGAAAACCCAAGAAAGACAAAAGAATACGAAATAACCGATATTTTTACGACTTGGCTGGAAAAAGATATTTATAATGACCCCACCCAGTACCTATGGACGCACAATAGGTTCAAACACCGTCATAAAATTACTAGAAAAGATTAAAAAAATCCTTTAATTTCATTGACAAATCTATTTGCTAAAGACTGAGCGGCTTCTTCGTTGTGAGCCTCACTATATACCCTTATGATTGGCTCCGTGTTTGATTTTCTTAAATGCACCCAAGCGGTTTCAAATTCAATTTTTACGCCGTCAATAGTAATAGGATTTTTATCCTTGTATTGATTTTTAATTTGCTTAAAAAGCTCATCCACATCCATATCATTAGATAATGCCAATTTGGCCTTACTCATGGCGTATTTAGGATAAGAAGCTTTTAGAGCTGAAACTTTTATTTCTTTTTCAACCAATAAACTCAAAAATAAAGCAATCCCCACCAAAGCATCTCGACCATAATGCAACTCGGGATATATAATACCACCATTTCCTTCCCCACCAATTACAGCATTTTCCGCTTTCATTTTTTCAACTACATTTAATTCACCCACGGCACTTGTAAAATACATTCCACCCTTAGATGTGGTTACATCAGCTAATGCCTTAGTTGAAGAAAGATTAGAAACGGTATTACCTGGACTATGCGTTAATACATAATCAGCACAAGAAACTAATGTATATTCTTCTCCAAACATTTCTCCAGTCTCGTCAACAAATGCCAATCTATCTACGTCTGGATCTACAACAATTCCAAAGTCAGCTTTCACCTCAACAACCTTTTGACATAATACAGAGAGATGTTCTTTTAGAGGCTCAGGATTATGTGGGAATAATCCATTGGGGTCACAATACAAGGGAACCACTTCGACGCCCAAGGCCTCAAGTAGTTGAGGAACCACGATTCCTCCAGTAGAATTTACAGCATCCAAAACCACCCTAAATCCTTTCTTCTGAATGGCTTCAGATTGAACCAATGAAAGCCCTAAAATCTTTTCTATGTGTCGCTCCATCATCGCCTCCACAGGCGATATCTTACCCAAGTAGTCTATACCAACATAATTGAAATCTTTATCCTCTGCAATTTTTAATATATCAACAACTGATTTCGAGCTAAGTATTTCACCATTATGATCAATAAATTTGAGGGCGTTCCAGTCTTTTGGGTTGTGGCTAGCAGTAATAATAATTCCAGCTTGAGCCTTTAATTCAATAACTGATATTTCAACAGTAGGGGTAGTTGATAAACCTAAATCAAAAACATCAATCCCGCAAGCCACAAAAGTCTGATTTACTAATGATTGAATCATAGGACCCGATATTCTAGCATCTCTACCTACGACTACCCTAGGCTGAATGTTTAAAAAACTTGACTTCAACCAACTAGCAAATGCAGAAACATATATTACAGTATCGAGTGGAGTCAAATTTTCATAAGGACTACCACCAATAGTACCTCTTATTCCTGAAATCGATTTAATTAAAGTCATATACAAATGTAGGGATTACTTAAATGCTTCTAAAAAAGATTTGTTGTAAAAATATTGTTCTTTAAATGAGTTTTTTGAAATACTAGATCATAGGATTTATTTCATCTCTGTTGTTCTTGGATTCAAAGATTTGAAATTTTAAAAAATCAAAAATACTTTAAACTCATTTCAAATTCATTAAAACTTCTGTTAGTAATTTTATAAAAAGTTAAAGACAAAATCATATTCGAAAAATAGTATTAAAGTATTAATTTTGCAAAATTGATTATGAGCGAAAACGAGAACTTTATTGATATTCAGGGAGCCAGGGTCCACAATCTAAAAAATGTAAGTTTAAAAATACCAAGAGAAAAACTAGTAGTAATTACTGGTTTATCTGGAAGCGGGAAATCATCTCTTGCTTTTGATACAATTTATGCTGAAGGTCAACGCCGGTATATGGAGACATTCTCTGCATATGTAAGACAATTTTTAGGCAATTTAGAGAGACCTGATGTAGATAAAATTGATGGGCTTTCTCCGGTTATCGCTATTGAGCAAAAAACAACATCAAAAAGTCCAAGGTCAACTGTTGGAACAGTAACCGAACTCTATGACTATATCCGTTTGCTTTTTGCTAGAGTTGGTTCTGCATACAGTTATGTTACTCAGAAAAAAATGGTCAATTATAGTGATGATCAAATAATAGAGCTGATTGTAAATGAATATGTTGATAAAAAAATTGCTATTCTATCTCCATTAATAAGATCTAGGAAGGGACATTATAGAGAACTATTTGACTCTATGTCTAGACAAGGGTTTTTAAGAGTTCGAGTTGATGGTGAAATTCTTGATTTAAAACCTGGAATGCAAATAGATCGTTACAAAACACATGATATAGAATTAGTGGTAGACAGGTTGCACATAAATAAAGATGAAAATAATCTTAAAAGACTCGAGGAGTCAGTAAAAACAGCGATGCTTTTTGGTGATGACTCCATAATGTTGATTGACTATCAAAATAATAAAATAAGATTTTTAAGTCGTAATCTGATGTGTCCAACCTCAGGAATATCCTATTCACATCCTGAGCCAAATTCCTTTTCTTTTAATTCCCCAAAAGGAATGTGTGAAAAATGTAGAGGTTTAGGAAACCAATTTGATATTAATCATGAAAAAATAATTCCTGATGATAATATTTCTATAAATAATGGAGGTATAATCCCTCTTGGTGAAAAGAAAAACAATTGGGGATACAAACAAATGGAGGTAATTGCAAAACGCTATAACTTCTTATTAACCGATCCAATTAAAAAAATACCAAAAAAAGCGCTTGAAGTGATATTGAAAGGCGGCAATGAAAGATTTTCATTACCATCAAAAACATTAGGGATTACGAGAGACTACAAAATTGAATATGAAGGTATTGAGAAATTTATAATACACCAATTCGAAAAATCTGAATCAGCTGGAATAAAACGCTGGGCATCAAATTTTATGTATGAAAAACAGTGTTCCTCTTGTAATGGAATGAGGTTAAATAAAGAATCTTTAAATTTTAGAATTGATAATAAAAATATTTCCCAAGTCAGCAATTTGGATTTAGATGATCTCTACAATTGGATTGATCAATTAAGCTCTAAGCTGTCAGATTCAGAACAAATTGTAGCCGAAGAAATAATTAAGGAGATTAAAAGCAGACTTCAATTCTTAATTAACGTTGGTCTTGATTATCTTAGCCTTGACCGGTCATCTAAATCATTGTCTGGAGGTGAGGCGCAACGCATTCGATTAGCAACACAAATTGGATCAAAACTTGTTGGAGTCCTTTATATTTTGGATGAACCAAGTATAGGGTTACATCAAAGAGATAATGAAAAGCTTATTAATTCACTAGAAGTATTAAGAAATATGGGTAATTCCGTAATTGTGGTAGAACATGATAAGGATATGATATTAAGAGCAGATCACATCATAGATATTGGACCAATGGCTGGTAAAAATGGTGGTGAAATTATTTCTGAGGGAACCCCGTCCCTTCTTAAAAAGCAGAATACCCTAACAGCTAAATATCTTAACAATCAGAAAAAAGTTCATGTTCCCAAATTTAGAAGAATAGGGAATGGTAAGAGTTTAATTCTAAAAGGATGTATTGGAAATAATCTTAAAGATATTGATATAGAAATACCTTTAGGAATAATGGTAGGTATAACAGGAGTTTCAGGAAGTGGAAAATCAACACTAATCAATGAGACACTTTACCCAATTTTAAACTCCTATATTTATAAAGGAGTTAAAAAACCATTGCCTTACAAATCTATAACTGGCCTTACAGAGCTTGACAAAGTTGTTGATGTTAATCAGTCACCAATTGGACGAACCCCAAGGAGTAATCCTGCCACATATTGTGGAGTATTTGCAGAAATTAGAAAGCTATTTACAATGACGCCAGAAGCACAAATAAGAGGATATAAAGCTGGTAGATTTAGTTTTAACGTAGTTGGTGGAAGATGTGAAGCCTGCCAGGGGGGTGGAATGAGGACAATTGAAATGAATTTCTTGCCAGATGTTCATGTAGAATGTGAAACATGTAACGGTAAACGATTTAATCGAGAAACAATAGAAATTCGATTTAAAGGAAAATCAATTGCTGATGTACTCTCTATGTCAGTAAATCAGGCATGTAGCTTCTTTTTTTGATAATTCTGATGAAAGTTTAATTCTTTGGGCTT
>CACHZY010000022.1 GCA_902584445.1 uncultured Bacteroidota bacterium
GAACTATCGAAATCGAGCTTTTTAGCTTTTAAAATCCAAGGCATTTCGTTTGCATTAACATACATTACTCCATTATTTGGATCGAACCCAGCACCGCCCCATTCTGCACCTCCATCAAATCCTGGAAAAATAATTACCCCTTTTTCATCGGGGGGAATAAATTGCCCTCCAGAGGTTAATTCATTAAATTTTTCAACAATTGATTTTTCATTAGCCTTTCCATGTCGACCCCAAGAAACCATTGCTTTTGTATTTGCAAATGAGTCGCTTATCATGTCCCGTGAAAACTCTTGACGTGCAATAGGAGGAATTTTTGTGGGCAATGGTTGGGTTGGCCACGCCTGTTCTCCGACTAACTTGGAGGCTGGGAAATTCTTTTCCTCAATTGGAAATATTGGAGTCCCATCTGCGCGATCAAAGACAAAAATATGCCCTGATTTAGTCACTTGCGCAACTGCTTCAATTATTTTTCCAGAAATATTAATGGTAATCAAATTAGGAGGAGCTGGAAGATCACGATCCCAAAGGTCATGATGCACAAATTGATAGTGCCAAATTCGTTTGCCAGTAAGCGCATCAATGGCCAGTAGAGAGTTAGCAAATAAGTTTTCTCCTTTACGGTTTCCTCCATAAAAGTCAGGAGAGGCAGATCCAGTTGGAATATATACAATTCCGGTTTTTTCATCCATGCTCATTCCAGACCATGAGTTAGCACCACCAATATGTTTCCATGCATCTTTGGGCCATGTCTCATATCCATATTCTCCTGGGTGAGGCACAGTATTAAATCTCCAGACCATTTTACCTGTTTTGAGATCGTATGCACGAATATGACCAGGCGAAGCTCCAGCACTCTCATGAACTCTTGTACCTTGCACTAGAATATTTTTATAGACAGCTCCTGGAGTATTGGCAATTACACTTAGCTTTTCAAAAGGCTTTCCAAGTCCTTTTCTTAAATCTATTTTCCCCTCCTCTCCAAAAGATGATTCTATTTCTCCCGTTTTTGCATCAATAGCGTAGAGGTATTTCCAGGCTGAATAAATAATTCTTCCATTTGAGTCATCATTCCAATAAATAAGTCCTCTATTCACACCAAAACCAGCTTGTCCGGATTCATGTGGACTAAACTTCCAAAGTTCTTCGCCGCTTCCTGCATCGATTGCAAATAATTCAAGAGAAGGGTTGGTACCATATAGGACTCCATCAACAACTATTGGGCTGCATTGGATTTGAGTGTACTTACCTATTTGGCCAGATTCGTATTCCCAGGCTAATTCTAATAAATTTATATTTCCTGCGTGAATTTGTTTTAATTCTGAAAAGTGTGATCGGGATTGGTTGCCTAAATAAGTATTCCAGTCAATATCATTGTCACATGATAATATTAAAAAAACTATTGAGCCTAAAGCTATATTTTTAATCTTCATCATTTTGATAAAAGACTTGATTTAAAGTTTATTAGTAAGTTATCATTTCATTTACATAAATATAAAAATTACTGGCAGAATCGATATGATTTTTAACGAGTTAGATCGTTTTTAAATTTTTTATTAAATTATAATTTTTTTAAAACCAAACTATAAATTGAATGATAAAGATCCTCAAAACAAATCCATTAATTGCTTTTACATTACTTTTTAATATTATCTGTTTAGGACAAAATGATATTGTTAAAAAACCCAATGTTATTTTTATAGCAGTGGATGATTTAAATGATTGGGCAGGTTTTATGGGAGGCCATCCTCAAGCAAAAACTCCAAATATTGACAGATTAGCCAATAAAGGGATTGCATTCACACGAGCATATTCCTCTGCTCCCCTTTGCAATCCTTCTAGGGTCAGCTTGCTGACTGGAATACTTCCGTCTAATTCTGGCGTTTATGGTAATCAAGAAAATTTTAGAGAATATTTACCAAACGCATTAACATTGATGCAATACTTTAAAAAATATGGATATAAAACAATGGGGGGTGGAAAAATTTTTCATAGATATAATCATATTGGGGATTCAGCGTCATGGGATCAATATTTTATAATTAAAACAGATAAGCGAAATCCACGCAATAATAATTCAAAATTTAAAGGGAGGGATAAAAACCTTCCCCATAAAAGTTTATTTAATTGGGGCCCAATTGATGTTAATGATGAAGAAATGAGCGACGTAAAAGTCGCTAATTGGGCGATATCTGAAATTCAAAAAGAACATGAAAAACCATTTTTTCTAGCATTTGGGTTTACAAAACCACATTTACCATGGTATGTACCCGGAAAATATTTTGAAAAATTTCCGTTAGAAGAGATAATATTACCAATGGTTTCAAATGAAGATTTAAATGACTTACCGCCTTTTGGAAAAAAATTAGCAAAAGAGATTTATCAAGTATCTTCAGGAAAAAATTTTAATGGTACAGGTATCAGCGAACATAAACTAGTAATTGAAAATAATCAGTGGGAGAAAGGCATTCAAGCTTATTTGGCAACAATTAATTTTGCAGACAAATATTTGGGTAAATTTTTGGATGCTTTAGATAAAAGTAAATATGCAGATAACACAATTGTAGTTCTTTGGGGTGATCATGGGTGGCACTTGGGGGAAAAAGAACATTGGCGTAAAATGGCATTATGGGAAGATTCAACGCGAACTCCTTTAATAATTTACCAGCCAAATAAGATTAAAAATAATTCAATAGTAGATACCCCCATAAGTTTTATTGATATCTATCCTACATTAATTGATATGTGCGGATTACCTTCTAAAAAAAATAATATTGATGGAAAAAGTTTTTTTAAATTACTTAAAAATCCAACTCAAAGTTGGGATAAACCAGTACTAATGACTTTTGGTGAAGGAAATCATGCAGTTAGAACAATAAGGTGGCGTTACATTCAGTATTATGATGGGACTAATGAGCTATACGATCATAAAAATGACCCTCACGAGTGGATTAATCTTTCAGGGAACAAGAAGTATGTTAAGATTATTGAAGAATTGAAGCAACATATTCCAAAAAAAGAAAAGCCTCAGTTAATTTCTCATAACAATATGGCATCTGATTTAATAATAAGATAAAAATGAAACAAGAATTGAAAAATATTTTATTTAAATTAATTATACCATCCTTTCTTTTTTCTAATCAATTTTTATTTTCTCAAGTTAAAAACACAACAAAACAAAATGTAGTTATTTTTCTAGTAGATGACTTAGGATCTGGAGAGATCGCTTGTTATGCAAGTAAATTTCATGAAACTCCAAACATAGATGCACTTGCAAAGAATGGTGTTAAATTCACTCAAGCATATTCAGGAGCAACACTATGTTCTCCCAGTAGGGCTGCTTTTCTAACTGGAAGATCTCCTGCAAGATTACATCTTACCGATTGGATTCCTGGACAAAAACAGATCAACCGCAGAACACTTACTCCTGATTGGAAAACTTATATTGATAAAGACCGATTATTGCTTCCTGAGGCTATGAAACAAAATGGGTACTCAACAGCATTTTTTGGGAAATGGCATTTAGTTCCTCGACCTACTCCAATAGATATGGAACTAAATGATCCCTTAAAATTAAAGTCAATTTCTAAAATGTATGATGAGCATATGCCAGAAAAAAACGGCTTTGATGAAAATTATGGAGGGGACCATTCTCCGAATCAAGGGGGACGTTTTCTCTATCCTAAATTTAGGGACTTCCCTGGGTTGGCAGGCAAAGGTACAACAGATGATTGCTTAACAGATATTCTTACAGATTGTGCAGTTGATTATTTAGACAGAAAAAAAGATGAGCCCTTTTTTATATATATGTCTTATTACACTGTTCATACTCCCATAACAGGAAAACCTAAATATGTAAAAAAGTATCAAAAAAAACTTGCTGATAACTCAAATAGGGATTACTATATGAAAAATCCTAGGAAGGCAGCTATGATTCAGAGCCTAGACGAAAGTGTTGGTAGGATAGTTGCAAAGCTCGAAGAGATTGGCCAGTTAGATAACACGTTAATTATTTTTACTGGAGATAACGGAAGTCAAGGAAATGAATTCGTTCCAAATTTCAGAGGAAATAAGGGCACTGCATATGAGGGAGGAGTTCGAGTTCCTTTAATTATTTCAGGTCCTAATATTTCTAAGGGGATTATTTCAAATGAGCCTACAATTGCAATGGATTTTTATCCTACGATTTTAGAGAGCATTGGTCTTGAGACGATGCCAAATGAGCACCTTGATGGAATCAGCATTGTTCCAGCTTTAAAATCCAATGCGGAGTTACCGAAAAGAAATTTTTACTGGCATTATCCGCACTACGATGAGACAACTCCATATAGTTCAATTTTGTCTGGTGATTGGAAACTCATCAAATACTTAGATGATAATAGCTTAGAACTTTACAATTTATCTTTAGATCCAATGGAGAGTTTAAATCTTATTGACTCTTATCCAGATAAAAGAGAGCAAATGGTAAATCTTTTAAATAAAGAACTTAACTCGGTTGATGCTCAACCTGCAATGCCAAATCCAAATTTTGACCCTAATAAATTTTCTGGCGGTATTAGAGAGTTCAGAAGAGTAAAAGGCAGATCATAGAATTTTAGTTAATTTATTATCTTATAAAAAAATTCAAACAAAATTGCATGAAAAATTTAATTCTAGTCATTCTGACTATAGGTGTAACAAACATTTTTGGATTTGATCAGACATCTGAAAAAAAACCAAATGTAATTGTAATCATGACAGATGATCAGGGATATCCAGAGTTATCCATGCATGGAAATCCAATACTAAAAACACCAAACTTAGATAAACTTGGCAAAAGTAGTGTTCAGTTTAAAAATTTTCATGTTACTCCTATGTGTGCTCCAACCCGGGGAGAACTATTAACAGGCTTGGACAATGCCGTAAACCAATTATCTAATGTAAGTAGCGGAAGGTCCTTGCTGAAATCAGGAATTCCAACCATGGGAAATATTTTCGGATCAAATGGATATTCTACTGGAATTTTTGGCAAATGGCACATGGGATCAAATTATCCCTATAGACCTCAGGATAGAGGTTTTGATGAATCCGTTTGGTTCCCATCCTCACATATTGGTTCAGTTTCAGACTTTTGGGGGAATGATTATTTTGATGATACATATTGGCACAATGGTAAGAAACAAAAATATGAGGGATATTGTACAGATATATTTTTTAAGGAATCTAAGAGATTTATTGAAGAATCAATAGATCAAGAAAAACCCTTTTTTGCATACATAGCTACTAATACGCCTCATGGACCTCTTTACCCTAAACAAGAGGATTATGAAATTTTAGAAAAATTATTTGATAAATCTAAATTCGCTAATCAAAAAGGATTAAAAAGTAGTTTAGTCAAATACCTAGCAATGATTAGAAATATTGATTCCAATTTGGGGGATTTGACCAATTTTTTGCAAACTAAAGGAGTAATTGATGATACAATTATAATATTCCTTACAGACAATGGAAGCACAATGGGGAAATCATATTTCAATGCCGGTATGAGAGGAATGAAAACTGAACTATGGGAAGGAGGTCACAGGGTTCCATTATTCATCAAATGGGAAAAAGGAAATTTTAAAAAAGTAGGTAAGGAAGTCGAAGGGCTATGTAAAGTAACCGACATTCTTCCTACACTAGTTGAGTTATGTGGTTTAAAAATAACTAATGAAAGTAGTCTCAAGGGCTTAAGTCTAGTCTCAATTCTTGATGGAAGTGAAGAAATTTCTAAGGATAGAAAATTAATAATTAACTACAGCCGAATGCCAAATTTCATAAGCTATCCAATCCCTCACGGTCAGACAATTCTTAAAAAAGAGGGAGCAGTTGTTTTGTGGAAAAATTGGAGGCTGCTAGAATCACGTGAGCTTTATAATCTTGAAAACGATCCAAAGCAACAATTAAATATATATGACGAATACCCCGGAATTGTTCAACTATTAGATAATGAATTAGACAGGTGGTGGGACTCTGTTAAAGAAGACGCAAATGAGGTTCAAAGAATAATTATTGGCTCTTCCCACGAAAATCCAACTAATCTTACCGCTATAGATTGGCTTGATGTTTTTGTAGACCAGCAACAACAAATTAGCTATGGAGCAAGAAAAAACAGCTATTGGTGCCTTGAGGTAGATAATGCTGGTGAATATGAAATAGAATTAAGAAGGTGGCCTAAAGAAACTAATGCCTTAATCACTGGCGTGCCAAATACTCTTGGCGGAAGGAAAGCGAAAACTCATGCCTTACCGATTACCCAAGCTAGTATATATATAGGAGGATTAGAATTAAGGTCCATTAGTGATAAAAACCCATATGGTTTTGAGGGTTTAACTAAAAAAGTTGACCCAAAGGATACAGCTATTAAATTTAATGTCAATCTAGAAAAAGGACCTATTTATTTACATACATTCTTTCATTTAGATGAGGGATCAAGCACTAGAGGATCTGATCAAAATCTAATTGGAGCATATTACGTTTGTATAAAAAAACTATCATAAAAATTCATAAAATGAAAAAATTATTTCTTTTAATATTAATCGTAGGGGCACAAATCACTTATTCCCAGAGTAAGTCAGATAAAAAAATTATCTCTAATAAGTGGGAAGCACTTAAGACCTCAAGTGAATTCGGTGTTCACGGTGAAAGAATAAATCTATTACGTCAAAATAGATTAAACTTTATGTTAGCTGGAGAGTATTTAATTAATGGATTCGAAAATAAACCTGGAAGTCATCCATGGCAGGGGGAACACATAGGGAAATGGCTCCATTCATCAATACTTTCAATACAGAATCAGACAATTTTAAATAAAAATGCAGATTGGAGAGCTGAAAAATTAAAAAATAATAAAGAGAAAATTGACAAATTAGTAAATAGACTTCTTGCAACTCAGCTTGAGAATGGATACATGGGAACATATGCTGAAGAAAATAGATTCATGAAAATGCTTGAAAATAAATCTATGTCTATGGTAGGATCAGATATGGGCTTCCTTAAATTTGGATGGGACGTTTGGACTCACCGTTATAATTTATACGGACTTTTAACTTATGAAAAATATTATCCTAATAAAAAAGTAATCGATGCTTGCAGAAAAATGGGAGATTTATTAATTGAAGTCTTTGGAGAGGGTAAAGCTGATATAACTAAATACGGAACAAGACAAGGAATTTCCTCAATGACAATTTTAGAGTCAATTGTAATGTTATATGAAAGGACATTGGATAAAAAATATTTAGATTTTGCAGAACACCTGGTTAAAGTAAGTGAGCAAAATAGTAAATTAAGATTAATGGGAAATATGTTAGAAAATGGAAGTGTTGTAAATTCTGGTGATGGCAAAGCATATCAGTTAATGGCTAACCTACTTGGTTATCTCAGGTTATATCGATGCACAGGTAAAGAAAAATATTTGACTACTGTAGTAAATGGATGGAAGCAAATAAAAGATAAACATATTTTAGTTTCTGGAGGACCATGGAGTAGACATACAGATTATAATGGAAACAAAGAGTGTTTTGCTCATAAAGATGCTTTTCATCCAGAGAAAATTTTTGTCGAGGGTTGTTCTGATGCAACTTGGGTTCAGCTAAATATTCATCTACATGAATTTACTGGTGATTCTAAATATTTTAATGAAGCTGAGCAGACAATAGTGAATGAGGTATACAGACACCAAGACATAGATGGTTATAAATTCGCATATTACACAATCCCTAACGAGAATAAGACTCAACATAATCCATTTTATCATTGTTGTGGCTCAAGCGAACCAAGAGGAATGGAAATGTATTCAAATAATTTAGTTGGAGTTATTGATGGAGTCTTGTCAATTAACACCCTATTCCCAGCAAGGATTAAATTATCGGACGAATTTGGAGGGGGTAATATGAAAATTTCTGGAAATTTTCCCTATACAAATAAGACAACTTTTAATTTGAATTTAGACTTCAAAAAGAAATTCAAAGTTGAGTTTAGAATACCAACCAGTACCTCACTTAATTCTGTTTTGGTTAATAATAAACAAGTCAAATACATAAAAAACAATAGGGGGAAGTATGAGATAAATGGAAGTTGGAAAAAAGGTGATTTGATAGATATAAATTATCAGTTTAATTTAAAAGCCCATGAAGAAATTGGAGAGGAAGGGAAAAGGTGGGTTGCTTTTACTTACGGACCCATAGCACTTGCAGAAAAATTAAATAGTAAAAATGATTTCTCTCTTGAAAGGGATAAATTTAACAGGATGATTGGAAGTAATTTAGATAGGCCAGAACCCTTCATTAATTTAAATACTAAAAATAAAAATGTCCTGCTAGATAAATTAATTCCTATTGAAGGTTCTCAGTCCAGATTTAAAATAGCTGAATCTGATATAGAGCTAATGCCTTATTATAAGACTGCATCTAATTATTCAGGCCCAAGGACATATTTCTATTTAGGGGACTAGAAGATTAATATTTGTTAAATTTTAAAAAATAAAAATGTTTATAATTGATAATTATGCTTTAGCAGTACTTTTTTGTTTTATTACAATGATATGCTGGGGTTCATGGGCCAATACTCAAAAACTAGCGAGTCAAAAATGGCCTTTCCAACTTTTTTACTGGGACTACACTTTTGGAATTTTACTTATCACTTTATTTTTTGCATTTACTCTTGGATCAGTTGGAGATGGTGGCAGAAGTTTTTTACATGATCTCGAACAAGCTGAAATGAGTAGTCTAACATCTGCATTTGTTGGTGGGATCATTTTTAATTTTGCTAATCTTTTATTAGTTATTGCAATTGAAATAGCCGGAATGGCAATCGCCTTTCCTATTGGTATTGGTATAGCATTAGTTTTGGGGGTTTTCACCAATTATATTGCTCAACCAGAGGGTGATCCACTGGTTCTTATTATTGGTGTTACATTAGTTGCTTTAGCAATATTTATTGATGGTATAGCTTACAAGAGAATTTTACAAAAAACTAATGAAAATCCACTTAAGGGAATTTTATTTTCTGCCTCTGCAGGGATTGCCATGGGATTCTTTTACAAATATGTTGCAGCATCAATGGCATCAGATTTTGTAATTCCAGAGGTCGGGAAGTTAACTCCTTATTCTGCGTTAGTGATTTTTTCAATAGGTATAATCACCTCAAGCTTTTTGTTTAACACGATTAATATGTATCGCCCTTTTTCTGGAGAAAAGGTAAGCTTTAGTGATTACTTTGCCATGGGTAATACAAAACTTCACTTCATTGGAATTCTTGGTGGTATAATTTGGGGAATAGGGATGTCATTTAATATAATTGCTTCAGACCAAGCTGGACCTGCAATCGCATATGGACTTGGACAGGGAGCTACACTTGTAGCTGCTATTTGGGGAGTATTTATATGGAAAGAATTTAAAGATCTTCCAAGTAAAAGTTTTTGGTTGATTCCTTTTATGTTCATACTGTTTGTATTAGGAATAGCCCTTATAATTACTGCTAAATTAATCTAGAATTAAATGGGCTTATTTGTAATAGGTAGTAGCAATACAGATTTGGTCATTTATCTTGATCATATTCCAAAGATAGGTGAGACGGTTATAGGCGGCGAGTCCTCTGTTATTTTTGGGGGTAAAGGAGCTAACCAAGCAGTAGCCGCCAAAAGAGCTGGAGCCAACATAAATTTCATAACCCAGTTAGGAGATGACGGTTTTGGTGAGGGGATGAAAAGACATTTTATGCAGGAGGAATTACCTCAGAGGTATGTCCTTACTGATTTAGAACAGCCGTCGGGAATAGCTCAAATATTTGTTTCTAAAAAAGGGGAAAACTCCATCGCTGTGGCTTCAGGTTCAAACGGAACCCTAACTTTTGAACGCCTTAAACCTTTTCTTAAAGATATTGCAAGCTCTGATTTAGTATTAATTCAATTTGAAATCCCTATTATAACCATTGAAAAAATAATTGACTTTTGTTTTGATAAAGGTGTAAGAGTTTTGGTGAATCCAGCACCTGCGATTAAATTGACTCCTGAAAAGCTGAGCAAAATATGGATGATTACCCCTAATGAGTCCGAAGCTGAAATTTTGACTGGAATATCCGTTACAGACCAGCATAGTGCATTGAGAGCTGCTAAAATTATTTTAGCTCAAGGTATAGAACACTGTATTGTTACACTTGGAGAAAAAGGGAGTGTTTGGTTGAGTGAAAAAGAGGCTTTTCATTTTATAGTACCACATGTGAAAGCAAATGACACAACTGCCGCTGGAGATGTTTTCAACGGTTATTTGGCTGAGGGAATAACAAGAGCGTTACCAATAGAAAAAGCCATAGAAATTAGTCATGCTGCTGCTTCTTTATCTGTTACAGTAAAGGGAGCTCAAACTTCTATTCCCACTAAAGAAAAGACCCAGTTTTTTTTAAAACAAAATCCAATTGAAATAAAAAAAATCTTTTAATCTAATTATCTTCCTTACTGGAATAAAATAAAACCACATGAAAAAAATAATATTTATTTACATTTTAATTAATTCTTTTTTTGTTTTTGCGCAATCAAAAGACAAACCAAATTTTATAGTAATATTTTGTGATGATATGGGTTATGGGGATATTGGGACATTTGGAAATCCAATAATTCGTACGCCAAATATTGATAAGATGGCTGATGAAGGTCAAAAGTGGACTCAATTTTATGTAGCTGACCCTGTTTGTACCTCAAGTAGAGCTGCATTGCTAACAGGGAGATATCCAATTAGATCTGGGATGACCTCTGCAAAAAGAGTGGTTTTATTTCCTGATTCTTCAAGGGGATTACCCTTGGAGGAAATAACTATAGCTGAGGTTTTAAAGGATGAAGGCTATTCTACAGCAGCAATTGGAAAATGGCATTTGGGGCATCTACCTAAATACCTTCCCCAAGCTCAGGGTTTTGATTCATATTATGGGATACCTTATTCAAATGATATGAATCATAATGGGTTTTTTGGTGAGTATTTAGAAAAGGCAGATGATCCACATTATATTTCTGATGTTAATAGGTTTGATGTTCCGTTAATTCAGAACACTCAAGAAATTGAGCGACCTGCAAACCAACTAACTATTACCAAAAGATATACAGAAAGAGCAGTAGAATTTATAGAAATAAATAAAGACAAGCCTTTCTTTTTATACCTAGCACACAGTTTACCACATATTCCTCTTTTTGTTTCTGAGGAGTTTAAAGGAAGGAGTAAAGCAGGAGTATTTACTGATGTGATTGAGGAGATCGATTGGAGTGTTGGTCAAATTATTGAAACACTGAAGAAAAATAATATAGACAGAAATACTGTAGTTGTATTTACTTCAGATAATGGTCCATGGCTACTTTTTAAAACTCATGGAGGTTCAGCGGGGCCATTACGTTCTGGTAAGGGAACTACTTTTGAAGGGGGTCAAAGAGTTCCAACAGTCTTTTGGGGCCCAGGCATTGTTAAACCAGGAGTAATTAACGAAATGGGCTCAACACTAGACCTTTTGAACACATTTGCTTCATTATCCGGGGGAAAGACTCCTTCAGATAGAAAAATGGATAGTTATGATTTATCTAAGGTTCTTTCTGAAAGAGCCGAAAGCCCCAGAAAAGAATTTTTTTATTGGGCCTTTGCCGAACTTCACGGGTACAGGACAGAACAGTATAAAATTCATGTTAAACAAAGGGAAGATATTAACTATAGCAGCCCGACAATTATTCTTGAAAAACCTGAGCTTTACGACTTAAGGGCCGATATCTCGGAGAAATATGATGTAGCTAAAATTTTCCCAAATGAAGTATTGAAAATGCTAAAGACCATGGAATCACATCTAAAGGATGTAGAAGGGTCAAGGCCTGAACAGCTATCACATGTTATTGAAGGATCTACCTCAACAGATGGGTTTAGAGATAAGGGAAGAGGGTTTTAAAATGAAGAACATAATTATTTTCTTGATAGTTTTCAACGTGACATTCCTTTTTAGTCAATCAAATGATAAACCCAATTTTGTAGTCATTTTTTGTGATGATTTAGGCTATGGAGATATTGGGGTTTTTGGGAGTCCAATAATTCAAACTCCAAACCTAGATAAGATGGCTACAGAAGGTCAAAAGTGGACACAATTCTATGTAGCTGATCCGGTTTGTACCCCAAGTAGGGCAGCTTTAATGACAGGTAGATACCCGATTAGATCAGGGATGACTTCATCTAAAAGGGCTGTTCTTTTTCCTGATTCAGCCAATGGACTAAAACACGAAGAAGTAACAATTGCCGAGGTTTTAAAAGATCAGGGATATGCAACAGGAGCTGTTGGAAAATGGCATTTAGGCCACTTGCCAAAGTACCTCCCTATAAATCAAGGATTTGATTCCTATTATGGTATTCCTTACTCCAATGACATGGTTAATAATGGTTTTACGGGTCAGGTTTACCGTAAAAATATACTTGACCCTTATTTTCAAGCACCAGCCACTAAGTTTAATGTTGCTCTTTTTGAAAACTCAAAAGAAATTGAAAGACCAGTTGATCAAACGACTATTACAAAACGTTATACTAAAAAGGCAGTCGAATTTATTGATAAAAATAAAAATCAATCTTTCTTTTTATATCTCGCTCACAGCATGCCCCATATTCCACTTTTTGCATCTGATGAATTTATTGGCAGAAGTAAAGCAAGTTTGTATGTTGACGTTATTGAGGAAATTGACTGGAGTGTAGGTCAAGTACTTGAGGCTTTAAAAAGAAATAATTTAGATAGAAATACAATAGTAGTTTTTTCTTCCGATAATGGCCCTTGGCTTAGTTTTAAAATTCATGGTGGCTCTGCGGGACCTCTTCGGGCAGGCAAGGGAACTACTTTTGAAGGGGGTCAAAGAGTACCAACAGTTTTCTGGGGGCCAGGGATTGTTAAGCCAGGGGTCGTTAATCAAATGGGATCAACACTTGATTTGATTAATACTTTTGCATCGCTTTCAGGAGGGAAGGTGCCTAAGGATCGAAAGATGGATGGTTATGATTTATCCAAAGTACTTAAAGAAAAAGCAAAAAGCCCAAGGAAAGATTTTTACTATTGGGGATTTGCTCAATTACACGGCTACCGAACTGAACAATTTAAATTACATATTAAGCAAAGAGAACCAGTTTACTATGGTAGACCTACTATTATTTTAGACAAACCAGAGCTGTATAATCTCCGTGCCGATATTTCTGAAAAATATGATGTTGCCATGGATCACCAAAATTTAGTAGATAAAATGTTAAATAAAATAGATGAACATTTAAAGGACGTTGAAGGTTCGACTCCAGATCAATTGGTAGGTAGATTACCGAAAGAATAGCTTTTAATTAATAGGCTACGTAAACCAAGGGTGTGTTCCAAATTGATTTTTTTTAACTTTTATTCTATTATTTGAATACCACTTTATCCCTTTTAAAACTGAGTTTAAATAGTTTTTGAGTTTTGGTCTAACATAAAAATAGTGAACCCAGAAATAAAATATTTTGGGAATTTTACTTGACCTGTATGGAAGCACTTTAATCTTAAGTTGAGATTGAGCTCCGAATTCTTTTATCTCCCAAATTACCGTTGATTTTTTCCCTTCTTTTTTTCCAATGTTGAGTTTAAATCCGTTTGGTGCATCCCATCGAGTGAACTCCCTGTAATACTCTAATCCGTTTAGATAGACCAAAAGGTCCTTTTTTATTTGATTTTCTTTCCAAAAGAGGACTTTATTCTCCTTGCAAAAGGGATGAACACTTTCAAGAATTTCAGGGGTTGATATTAATTCCCAAGTCTTTTCTTGGGATTGCTCCAATTTTATTTTTGATTCTATTGAGTAAACCATACTAATATTATATCAGTGTGAACAAAGTTAATTTTTATCTTAATAATATTTTAAATATGAATAAATTTCAAGGTAATGTTTGAATGATAATTACTAATTTAAAAAATAGAATGAAGAAGACTTTTTTATTATTTTTTTTATTAAACACTGCTTTATTTTCACAAAAATATTCAATCAGTGAACACCGTGCTTTAAATGACTCAGTAAAGTTATTTAGAGGAACAAATCCACTTAAGTCAATTAATATCCTTCTTGATATTGCTGCGGCACAAAAAGATTACCCAAACCCACAACTAACAAACACTTATAACTTAATTGCTGAAGGTCTTTTCACACAAGGTCTTTTTTCTGAGTCTTTATCTTATTACAAATTAGCACTAGAATGTTTTTCTTCCTACAAAAATAATCAACGAGATACAGGTGTTAATTACCCACCATGGATATTAATAAATATTGGAAATGTTTATTTTCATAATAATAATTTTGACAAGGCTTTTGAATATTTTTATTCTGCTAAAGAAAATTTTGAGTTAACATCAGAGCATAATAAAATCTATGGCTTACCAACTGCCTTTGATAATATTGGAAAAGTTTTTTTTAATAAAGCAAATAAAGACAGCGCTTCAGTTTATTTTAACAAATCACTTAAAATAAGACAATCTAATTACCTATATGGTGCTTCGATTTATTCTTATAATAATCTAATGTCACTAGTTCCTCCAGATAATGAGACTCTAGTTTTAAAATATAAGAATATAGTTGATGACCTTTTCAATAAAATTTTTACAAAGGAGAATGAACCAGATGGTCAAATAAACATTGAAACAAATTATGGGAAATTCTATTATATGCTGGGTTTATTCTATTATAATTTAAGCGATTATGATACATCTATTTTATATTTAATTAGGTCAAGAAAATATTTAAAAAGTTCATTCAGCGACCTAATCACTACAGATTTATTAATGGCTAAATCTTATATAGGCTTAAATAAGTTTAATAAAGCAGATTCTTTATTGTATAAAAATTTATCCTTTTTAAAGGAAATAGGGGTTAATTCTCCTGCAATTAAAATTAAGGTCTATGAGATATTAGATAAGCTATATTTATCACAATCAAAAAAAGATCAATTACTTAGTGTTAAAGATTCTATAATCAATCTTAAAGCATCAATTTTAGATAATAAATTAAACAATTCAATTCTTAGTTTAGAGACGAGTCTTTTATTAAAGCAAAAACAAAGGGAACTAAACCTTGAACGTTTAAATTATAACAATTTAATATTTGTTTTAACTATTGTTTTAATATTATTTTTTGTATTGATTATTTTTTTAAGAGTAAGGTCTAATTTTCTTAAAGAAAAAAATAATCGACTAGCCATAGAAAGGGAATTTATTGACACAGAACTTAAAAATAAAGAGCTCGAATTATTAAGCACCACAACATTTATAGAACAGCGCAATAATAATTTAAGAAACCTTCGTGATAATTTAAATGCAGCATCAGATTTTGATTCTAATAAATCAATCATTAATGAAATTTCAAATCCTGAATTATCAAAAGAACTCGACTCAATTATTAAAACAAGAAGTTCATTTGATTCTTTTAAAAATCAATTTACAAAGGCATTTCCTAATTTTTTCAAAACCTTAATCAACATGCATCCCACTCTTTCACCAACTGATCTTCAGCTTTGTGCTTATATTAAAATGAACCAAACAAATCAAGATATAGCTAGTATTAATAATCTTTCCACACGTTCAGTTGAGAGTCAACGGTATAGGCTTAGAAAGAAACTTAATATTGATAAACAAACAGATTTATTCAATTATTTAACAAATTTAGATTAAGTTTTGTTAACACATGTATAACTCATATATAACTCACACATTACTCTTTTTTTTTGTTTTTTACTATTTTTTTTCACCTATTTTGTTTTTTTACTTACTCACATAAAACTCACGCTTTACCCCTATTACACCCATAATGAGAGCACATTTTACTGCATATTTACTGCATTTAATCTTATTAACAATCTTTGTTAACTTCTTTAAAACTTTAATTAACAGAACACTTTAACGAGTGAGTAAATTTGTTCAAACAATTAAGAAGTATGTCTTCTGCTGCTCAAATAGAATTTGAACAGAAGTTTATTACTATTTATCCATTGTTTAACAACCGCCTGATTGTTAAGCACCCAACCTTGACTCCCGTAGAATTAAAGATTTGTGCTTGTCTAAAAATGAATTTAGACTCTAAATCTATTGGGGAATTATACCAAAGGAATTACCGAACAATTGAAAATTGTCGACATAAAATTCGAACGAAAATGGCGCTGAAGAAAAACCAAAATCTTGTCACATATATAATGTCAATAAACTAATCATCGATTTGAGAAAAATATTTAAAATAAACGCTTTAACAATTATCACCATGCTAATGGGGATGTTTTTGACGCAGTTTACTTTTTCTCAAACTAAATCGATGAACATTACTTCGTTTACAAATGTAACAGATGTAGATGGCAGTGGAACTATAACTGCAGGTGACGTAATTAATTTTAATCTGCATGTAAAAAATGATGGTAACATTCAGCTTAATAATTTAAATTTTTCCGATACAAGTGTAAAAAGATTAGATAATAATAGTACAGTTGCAACAGTAACCTTTACATATCAAAGTTCAAGTCAATCGAACGCAGCGGGAACATTAATTTCAAATGAAACTGAAATTTATTCAGGAACCTACACCTTAACTTCATCAGATATTTCTGCAGGAGGAATTAGTTTTGGTGTAACTGGTCAGTCATCAAGTCCTGGACAATCAAATGATGTTAATGACATAAGCGATGACGGTAATGATGGTGATGGAAATACTTCAAATGACCGAAATATTGTTACTGCAGGAGAGACAGCGGGATCAATAGAGGTTAATAAATTCTTTTCTGGATATCAAGATGTAGATGGCAATGGTGTTTGGTCACCAGGTGATATTGTAACCTATGGTGTTGAGGTAATTAATAACGGTTACCAGGAGATAATTACTATAGCACCCGACGATGCACTTCAAGATGGAGGAGGAAATGCTAAAGCGCTTACTGCTCCTTTTACTCCGCCAGGTGTAGTTTTTCAGGAATCAACTCATGGAAATATTTCTGATGCGGGAGCAGGTAATGGAACTACAACAGGTACATTACTAGTTGGAGAAAAAGTGGAATATCAGGCGACTTTCACCCTTGACCAAGCTACAATTGACTCTGGTCAAATAAGAAATTGTTTTTCGGCTCAGGCAATTGTAAAATCAACGGGAGCAAATGTAAACGACTCTTTAGATACCTGTGTGGATACTACAATCCCACATGTCCCTCTGATTGAAGTAACAAAGATTGCCTCGGTTGATGATGTAAATAACAGTAGTACAAATGATGTAGGAGACATAATTACCTATGATATTTTTATTGAGAATAAGGGAAATGTAACTATAGGCGGAATTGGATTTAATGAAACTTTTACAGATGGTTTAGGAAACAGTTTAAGCCTTACATCAGGGCCAACGTACGTTTCTTCAACGAAAAGCTCAGCTCAAGGAACACTTAGCATTGCTGAAATAGAAAGATATAGAGCAACATTTTTAATATCTGCATCTGCGGCGAATTCAGGACAGATCAATAATAGTTTAAAGGTTACCGCTAATAGTCCTGGGCAAACTAATAATGTCTCTGATACCTCAGATGACGGTATAGATGATGATGGAAATACAGCTGATGATCCAACTGTCACAACAGCAACAATTGTAAAGTCTTTGGATGTTACAAAAATTGCACAGGTAATTGATAATGGAGACGGTGAAATTGGAGCTGGGGATATAATTAGATATACAATTACAGTTTTAAACACTGGACAAATAAACCTAAGCAATCTTTTCTTTAGTGATAATTTAAGAAATGGTGTAGGCACTATCAGAAATTATGATGCACCTGGAATTACAGGTGGATCAAATAATCCACTGCAGCCAAATCAATCATATACTTATACGGCTAGTTATACAATACAAGCAGGTGATACGGCAACAGGCCAAATTGAAAATCAGGTTACTGTACTTGCCAAGTCAAATCCCTCTGGTGGATTTGATGTCAGCGATGTAAGTGATGACGGGATTGATACTGATGGTAATTTGGTTAATGATAAAACCATCACTCTATTAAATATTCAAACTGGGGTAGAGGTTGTTAAGACCGCTGTTTTAACAGATGATGGAGATGGGCTTCCAAGCGCAGGAGATGTTATTACTTATACAATAGTGATTTTAAATACTGGAAACGTTACTCTTGAGAATCTAAACCTTTCTGATGTCCATAAACGGGGACCATTTGCCTCAGGGACTGTTGTTCCATTTGATTCTGGACCAACTTTTACCTCTGCTACAGATGGTTCAAGTTCTACCCTTCTTTTGGCTGGAGGCCAACTGACCTATACTGCAACTTATACAGTTGTCGGAGCTGATGTTACCGCTGGATTAATGTCAAATCGTGCAACAATTGCTGCTGACGACGTCACGGCCGCAGATAATTCCGTTTCTGATAATAGTGATGATGGAGATGATTTAGATGGTAATACGACCGATGACCCTACAGAAGTAAAACTCACTTATGATGGAAAACTTGATGTTTCTAAAACAGTTCAAATGACTCAGGCAGATCCCAATAAGATACAACTTGGTGATACAGCTATTTACACAGTAGTTGTTACAAATACAGGAAATGTTAGACTTACCAGTATTGCACTTAATGATCAATTATCTGGCGTAAATGGGGTTTCTTTATCCTTGGATACTCCAGGGGTAAAATTCGTGAGCTCATCCGGGGGTTCTGCCTCTGGAACACTTGAGGTCGGTGAGTCTGCATCCTATACTGCAACTTTCACAGTTAATCAAGAGGCAATTGATCAGATAGGGTTTCAAAATACTGTTGAAGCAACTGGTAGAGATCCTGCCAATGCACTTGTATCGGATGATAGTGATGATGGAAATGATTCGGATGGAAATCGACTTAATGACCCTACAGTTACTCCTATTCCAGCTGATCCATCGATTGATGTAGTTAAAACCTCTTCTCATCAAGATGTAGATGGCGATGGAGAAATAAGTGCAGGAGATAGAATTAATTATACAATTACTATAAGCAATACAGGTAATAATACATTAGGTGTTGATGGGGCTCCGTCGGGAGAATTAGTAGTTCAAGACATTATATCAACCATTGCAGGGACCCATACCCCAACAGTTGTAGGACCAAGTTTTGTTTCTTCTTCCCTAGGTTCAAACTTTGGAGTTATCAAGCCCAATGAAATGGCAATATTCAGCGCCTATGTAATTATTACTCAAGACATTGTTAATGCAGGGGGACTCTCTAATATTGCATCTGTTACCGTTCAAGACCCATCCAATACTGCTATAACTGACACTTCAGATGATGGAGACGATAATGATGGAAACCTCACCAATGATCCGACTATTGACGTAATCCCGGCTAATCCATCAATAAATATTGTGAAGACTGTTACTGTGAGTGATACAAACGGAAATGGGATAAATGATATTGGCGATGTAGCCAATTACACTATTACAATTTCAAATACAGGTAATATTGATATTGCATCACTTGTTGTTACAGATACATTATCAGGACTAAGTACAGGAACATTATCTCTTACTCAGTCATTAACTTTTGTTTCAGCTTCAAGAGGTTCGAACTCAGATGTACTTCTTGTTAATGAGCAGGCAAATTATGTTGCAAAATTTACTATAAACCAGAACGCAGCTGATTTAGGAGGTATGAGAAATGTAGTTACTGCAAGTGGACTTGACAATGCTAATTCAACCACAATCTCCGATACATCTGAAAATGTAGATACCGAAATAAATCCAAACCCATCTATAACGGTTACTAAAACTGTATCGACCTTAGATAACGATTCTGATGGTGAAATTGGTGTTGGAGATACACTTATCTATACAATTAATATTTTAAATACTGGAAATCAAACCCTTAAAGACTTTACTTTTACTGAAACATTTAAGGATTTAGAGAATAATGTCAGGAGTCTTTCAACTTCTATAACAACAAGTGATGCCAATGAGCTCCCTCCTGGTCAAACAAAAACATATTCAGCTACATATGTTATAACTCAATCAGATGTAGATAATGGAGGTCTTAGTAATTCCGTTGTTGTGGTTGCTAGTAACCTTACAAATAACATTTTCGTTAATGATACCAGTGATGACGGTGATACTGGAGCAGGAAATACAAATAGTGATCCCACTCTATATCAAATTGCTGCAAACCCATCACTTGATGTAACTAAAACATTTGTAAATAATGATTTGAATGGTGATGGAATTATATCTACAGGAGATAAACTCACCTATACTATTCTTGTTAAAAACACGGGTAATATTACTCAAGCCTCATTATATGTGACAGATGTAATTACTGATCTTGCTAGTAATACACGAAATCTTGATAATTCAAACTTACCAGTATTTGTAAGTAATTCAATGAGTTCAACTCAAGGGACTTTAAAATCTGGTGAAGTGGCTACTTTTACAGCGACCTATACAATTGTAGCAGCTGATGTGACTGCAGGTGGTGTAATAAATCAAGCTACCGCAAAGACATTCTACTATCCTAATGGTATAAATCCAGTGCTAAGAGCTCAAGATGTAAGTGATGACGGAGATGATACCGATGGAAACACAACCAATGATAGAACAATTTCTTACACAGGGATAATTCCATCTTTTAAAGTAATTAAAACTGCCACAAAAGTTGATGATGGAAATGGTATCGATAATGTTGGGGATCAGGTACTATTCACAATTACTGTTTCAAATACCTCCCAAGATCAAATTAATAATCTAGAATTTGTAGACACAATAACCTCCTCAAGAGGGAATTCAATGTCTCTTGTTGGAACCCCAACTTTTGATAGCGCAACTAGCGGCTCTAATTCAACCACCCTCACAGTAACTGGAACCATTACATTCACCGCAACATTTACAGTTAATGATTTATCAATTAAAGATGGAGGACTATTTAATACAATAACCTTTAAAGGCTCATCTGCTCGAAATCCTTTTCCAGGGGAACTAGACACGAAAGATATTAGTGATGATGGTAACACAGGAGCAGGTGATACAGGGGATGATCCAACTTTTGTTCCCTTAGGAACTGACTCTGACTCTGATGGAATACCCGATAACCTAGACATAGATGATGACAATGATGGAGTGCTTGATACTTTCGAGCAGTGTATTGATTTTAATTTAGATGGAACAAGTTTTGAAACTTATTATAAACCCGGTGTTCCGGTGAATCCATCTGAGAATAAAAATTCACAATTCCCTGCTAAAACAGTTGCTCCTCCATTTACCTCAGTAAATGGAGATGGTGAGGTATGGGATAATAGAACTGATGGAAATAATGTAAACTGGTCTCCGGCTCCTGGGCTTGGATCCAATTTCTATTTTATAGAACTTTTACAAAATGCATTTTTAGCAGGTACCACATCTCCTACCAACAAAAGAGAATACTGGAATGAAACGTCTGCGGGCATTGGTGACTTCGATAGAATTATGGTTGAGGAGGTCGTTTATCCTAATACGACATATACCCTTTCATTTTATCATAAGGACGGTGGACTTCTTGAGGCATCTCATGCAGATGGTGGCTCCACATTACTTCAAATCCAATCATTTCAAACTGACTATGCTGTGGATCAGTTAACAGAGGCCCCCACTAATTGGGCTCAGCAAACTTTCCAATTTACAACAGATGCCAATACCCATCGCATTGCAATATTATTCTCAGCTTATGCTCCTGGAGTTAATGTATCAATCCAGCTAGATGGAATTTCAATAGAACCACAAGAGACTTGTCAAGGAGATATTGATAATGATACAGTAGGTAATGGATTAGATCTTGATTCTGACAACGATGGAATTTATGATGTTGTTGAATCTGGTAATGGAGAGTTTGACACAAATAATGATGGAAGAATAGATTCTAATGACACAGGATTTGTGGATAATAATGATAATGGAGCTCACGATTCAATTGAGTCCAGAACACCTACAGATACTGATAGCGATACCACTGTGGATATGTTTGATCTTGATTCTGATAATGATAATTGTAATGACTCTAAGGAGGCGGGATACACAGATGGAGATAATGATGGTAAATTAGGGAACTCTCCAATTACTCAGGATGCTAATGGGAAAGTAACCAGTGGAAGTGATGGATATACTCCCCCCTTGGATCAAAACAGCAATGGCATTAAAGATTATCAAGAGGTATCCTATGATGTTGCATGTTTCTCTGAAAATTTAACTGTAGACATTACAAAGGCAGCTCAAAAAATTGATGTCAATTCAGATGGCGTCCTTGGACTGAATGACAAAATTCTCTACACAGTGGTTGTTACAAATACTGGAGTAATTAGTTATACAATACAACTTACTGACGTTCTAACAAATGAATCATCACAAACGATTCAAAGTTTAGATCTTGAATTTGTAGGCCTTTCAACTCCAACTACCTTTAGTGTTCCAGAGAACCTTTTAAAAAGATCTGCAGGATTTAATTACACTTCTAACAATAGCTTTAATAACAGCTTATGGCACAAAACCGGTACTGATAATAATAATAGAATTGGAATGATCCAGACTCTCAGAACCCAACCAGCGGAGGCGCTAGTTTATTTTACTCCCAGCTCTGGAGCTACCGAGAATCAATCCAAATTAAGTACTGGTTTGCAAGTTCTACCTAAGCTGCAAAACGGTAATTATAAATCACTTGTAACTAAAACTTCCCCTGGCTTTGCAAATCTTACTGCAACAAATCCTAGTTATAATCATTTTATAAGATTTAGAAATCAAAATAACTACAGTAATGAATCAGATGTTAATTCAAGGAAGTGGTTCTACCAAGAGGTAAGTGGTCTACAGCCAAATACTCAGTATACTGTATCTGTTTTTGCATACCCTTATCAAAATACATATACTGGATCCGCTACATTTAATAATGGGTTTCAATTTGTTTTCCATGACAGCGGATCAGGAGAGACATGGACTGATGTTGATGGAAATTATCTTACCAACTGGAATAATGCCCAAAAATCACCCAGATTTTACTTTGATGACATGCAGGTGTATAGATTCTCTCATACATTTACAACGGATGCTAGCGTAGGCACAACTCGTGTGGGGATAGCTCCTCCATATGCAGGAGGGCAAGGGGCTTGGTTCTATGGGATACAATTAGAAGAGGGGCCAAGTATGTCGCCAGTATATACCTATACATATAATAATGCTGTATCGGCAACTACCGCATCTATAAGTGCTGACCCAAGAGTTATAGAATTAGGACCTGGTAATGCCGCCACTTATCAGGTCACACTTACACTTACTCAATCAATAGTTGATAATCATCAAAAACTGGTTAATACAGCTACAGTTACAGGAACATTCACAACCCCCGCAGGTATATCATTGCAGGCGACCTCAACAAGTGATGATCCATCAACACTTGCCGTGGATGATCCAACAATTGTAAACCTCACTGTAACTCCATCTGTTGAGATTACCAAAACAGCAAGTGTTACCGATGTGGATTCAAGTGGAAATGTTAACCTGGGAGATATAATCACTTATACAATAACCGTTTCAAATACAGGGCAGACTCCTCTTAATAACATCGATATTACAGATTCTCTCTCTGGCCTGGATACAGGGACACTTTCTTTATCCACTACGTTAACATTTATCACATCAACAGCTGGATCACCCTCAAATACTTTGGCCGTAGGAGAGGTTTCAACATTTATGGTAACCTTTACTGTAAATCAAGATGCTGTTAATTTTGGTGGAACAAGAAATGTAGCATCAGTAGAGGCTAATGCGCCAAGAGTTATAGGAGGAACACAAACGGTTACCGATACCTCTTTAAATGTAGATCATCCTATATCCAAAAGTCCATCGATAACTGTAACTAAGACAGTTCAAGCAACAGATAATGACCTTGATGGGGAGATTGGCGTTGGAGATTCACTTTTATTTACAATTTCAATTTTAAATACTGGTGATGTTACCTTAAAAGACTTTGATCTTAATGACACATTCACTGACCTTGACACAAATACGCTTAGTTTTTCAACTTCTCTTACAACAACAGATCCCAATGAGCTTGCTCCAGGGCAGATAAAAACATACACCGTTACATATACTCTAAACGCATCAAGTGTAGATAATGGGGGTGTTGTAAACTCTGTTGTAGTCTCTGCCACAGATGTTCAAGGACTACAAACTGTAAGTGATACAAGTGATGATGGTCTAACCGGAGGGGGAGATACTGGAGCTGACCCAACGGTTTATTCCATCACTTCTACCCCAAGTTTGGAAGTAACAAAAACCGTAAGTGAGACAGATTTAGATGGCGATGGTCTTGTATCTGCAGGAGATGTGCTCATCTATACAGTCAAGGTAAAAAATAATGGTAATGTGACATTAAGATCGATTTATTTGGAGGATGTTCTTACAGATATTTCAAGTAATACAAGAAGTCTTAATGCCGGTGGTATAGTGTTTAACTCAAGCTCAAATGGTTCTCCTTTTAGGACGCTCATTGTGGACGAGGTTGCAACTTACACTGCATCATATACTATTGTAGCTGGTGATGTCACCGCTGGAGGCGTAATGAATCAAGTAATTGCTAGGGCCTATGTTTTCCCGGAGGGGGTTCAAACCCTTCACGCTATAGATCATAGTGATGATGGAGATGACACCGACGGTAATACCCAGGATGATAAGACTATAACCTTTACAGGGGTATTAAACTCATTTGAGGTAACAAAAACTGCTGCTAAGGTTGATGATGGAAATGGAGTTGATAACGTAGGGGATAAGATAGTATTTACAATAACAGTATCTAACACTGGGACGGATCAAATCGATGGACTTACATTTGTCGATACCTTAACCTCGGCTAGAGGAGCGACATTATCCCTTGATAGCACTCCAGTTTTTGTAAGTGGTACTAACGCATCCACTGCAACAACACTGACTGTGGGGGGTGTTATTACCTATACTGCAACCTTCACAGTAAATCAATTGTCTCTTGATGAAGGGGGAGTATTTAATACAATAACTTTTAGCGGCTCATCAGCTAGAAACCCAGAATCTACAGACGACACCTCGGATGTTAGTGACGATGGTGATGACACTGATGGGAATACTGAGGATGATCCTACATTCTTCGCCGTTGGACTTGACAATGACGGGGATGGTATCCCTGATCTTCTGGATATTGATGATGACAATGATGGTGTTTTAGACTCCTTTGAAAAATGTATAGACTTCCAACTTGACGGCACCTCATTTGACAATTATGATACCGGAGGTGGACCAGTTAATACCGCTACAAACTTTAATTCTAAGTTCCCCCTATCAAATGTTGTAGCTCCATTTAGCTCCGTTGACGGAAGGGGAAGAATATGGGATCCCAGAGTTGTAAATGGAGTGAATTGGACTTCAGCTCCTGTTCCTGGTACTAACCCATTTTTTATGGAATTATTACAGAGCGCCACAATCTCTGGAACTGCAGATCCATCAAATACCAGAACTTACTGGAATGAGACTTCCCATGGCATCGATGATTTTGATAGGATTATGGTTCAGGAGTTTGTATATCCTAATACTACTTATAACCTTACTTATTATCATATGGATGGGGGAATATCTTCATCCACATATGCAGATGGAGCATCGACACTTGTTCAAGTTCAAGGGATGGATTCTGATTTTGCTGTTGACCAATTGGCTGTTACTCCGTCGGGTTGGACACAGCAGACCTTCCAGTTCACTACTGGGCCCAACACTCATAGAATAGCTGTATTACTATCCGCTTACGCCCCGGGATCTAATGTTGCGATTTTAGTTGATAGCATTGTTCTCTCCTCACAGGTAACCCTTACATGTGATGTAGATGGAGATTCAAAGGGCAATGGAATTGATATCGATTCTGATAACGATGGGATATATGATGTTAAGGAAGCAGGATATCAAAGTCATGATACCAACGGTGATGGGATGATTGATGTAAATGACACTGGCTTTGTTGATGCAAACAATAACGGTGCCCACGATGCAATTGAGGGTCTTTCACCTACAAATACTCATACATCTACTGTTGTTGATATGTTCAACTTAGATTCAGACAACGATGGTTGTAATGATGTAATCGAAGCTGGATTTACCGATCCAAATGGCGATGGAAAACTTGGCGGAAATCCA
>CACHZY010000023.1 GCA_902584445.1 uncultured Bacteroidota bacterium
TCTAATGGTTCAAGTATGACTAATAAATTGGCACTGGAAACCACATATTTTAGTGCTGTAGCATCAATTGTCTCTCAACTTTCTAAAGCAAACTTACCTAATAATTCAACTAAACCAACCTCAGTTTTTCAGATTAATGGTGCCAATGATACTACTATTCCTATAAATGGCGGTTCTAAATTAGGATATGTTTTTTTAGAAGCTTTTGAAAGTGCTAAAAGTTGGGCATCTGCTTTTGAATGCGAAAATTTTCAGTTACAAAATTTAGGAGAGGATATCCTTTATATTTTTCCCAATTGTTTGGAGGGAAATGAAATTCGATATTTACGTATTGAGAGAGGGGAACATAACTTGCATTGGGGAAGACCAGAACTATTTGTTATCGTCTGGGACTTTCTTAAAAGGTTTTAAATTAATCCATTTATTAATAGGAGTTAAGGATAATTCAAAAAAAAAACGGACTAGTGAAAATACTAATCCGTCATATATAGTAGCGAGGGCTGGACTCGAACCAGCGACCTTCGGGTTATGAGCCCGACGAGCTACCTACTGCTCTACCTCGCGATAGAACACAAATTTACAAAATTAATACCCTACAACCAAGGCTTAATCAAACATTGTATCTTTGTGTAATGTCGAAAACCTCACATAAATCTGGCTACGTTTCTATAGTTGGTAACCCTAATGTAGGTAAATCTACTTTGGTCAATGCATTGATAGGAAAAGACCTTACTATTACCACTCCTAAAGCTCAAACAACCAGGCATCGTATTTTGGGATTAATTAATGGTGATAATTATCAGTTAGTTATATCCGATACTCCAGGGATAATTGAGCCAGCCTATGAAATGCAAAATTCAATGATGAAATTTGTCAAAGAATCTTTAATTGATGCTGATGTATTGATATATATGATTGCAATTGATGAAGATCAAACCAAAGACCAAAAATTGGTAGATAAGATTAAAAAAATTAAAATCCCTTTGTTAGTTTTAATAAATAAAATTGATTGTTCAAATCAAAAGGATTTGGAGTCAGTAGTAAGTCACTGGAGTTCAGTTTTTCCTAGTGCTAAAATCATACCTATCTCTGCTTTAACCGGTTTTTATATTGAGGAACTGCTTAAGTTGCTCATTAAGCTTTTACCCGAGTCACCAGCTTATTTCCCTAAAGATCAGCTCAGTGATAAATCAGAACGATTTTTTGTAAATGAGGCTATAAGAAAAAGTATTTTACAGAGTTACGATCAAGAGGTGCCTTATTCTGTTGAGGTGATTACTGAATCTTTCAAGGAGGAAGAAAAAATCATACGAATACGATCAGTTATTTTTGTTGAGCGAGATACTCAAAAGGGTATTATTATAGGTAATAAAGGAGAAAAGCTCAAAAGAGTTGGAACTTTTGCCAGAATTGATCTTCAAACCTTTTTTGGGAAGAAAGTTCACCTCGAACTTTTCGTCAAAGTAGAGAAAAATTGGCGATCTAATCCAAAACAACTGAAACGTTTTGGTTATCAGCAATAAATTACAAATCGATTCCCATGGAATTCCCTTATTTTTGCTGACAAAACTAATAGAGTGGGAGGTATTGTAGCGATTATAGGCAGACCAAACGTTGGGAAATCTACTTTTTTTAACCGCCTGATTAAAAAAAGAGAGGCAATCGTTGATGCAATAAGTGGCGTGACTAGAGACCGTCATTATGGAAAATCAGACTGGAACGGGATTGACTTTACTCTTATTGATACTGGGGGATATTTGAAAAATAGCGATGACATTTTCCAAAAAGAGATTGATAAGCAGGTGAATCTCGCAATTGAAGAAGCTGACGCTATATTTTTTATGGTTGATTTGGCCGAGGGTATAACTGGAATGGACGAGACCATTGCCAAGTTACTTCGCCGTTCTCAAAAACCTATTTTCTTAACTGCCAATAAAGGAGACAATTCAAAAATGCAAGAGAATATTATTGAATTTTATGCCTTGGGATACGAAAAAATATACACTGTTTCTGCTATTAATGGAAGTGGAACTGGGGAATTATTAGATGAGTTGGTTAAAGTATTGCCTAAAGATGGCGAAAATATCAGAGATAAATTACCCAGATTTGCTGTTGTAGGGAGACCTAATGCTGGAAAGTCTTCTTTTATCAATTCACTTATTGGAGAAGAACGTTATATAGTCACTGATATTTCGGGAACAACTAGAGACAGCATCGATTCCATTTATAATCGTTTTGGTTTTGAATTTAATCTTATCGATACAGCTGGGATAAGGAAAAAAAGTAAGGTAAAGGAAGATATTGAGTTTTATTCTGTAATGCGTTCAGTTAGATCAATTGAGTACTGTGATATATGCTTACTTTTAGTTGATGCTACCCGTGGATTTGATGGACAAGTTCAGAATATATTTTGGCTTGCCCATAGAAATAACAAAGGAATTGTAATCTTAATTAATAAGTGGGATTTGATTGAAAAAGAAACTTTTTCTACTAAAGTATTTGAAAATCAAATTCGTGAAAAGATTGTCCCTTTTACAGATGTCCCCATCGTTTTTATTTCAGCTTTAAGTAAACAAAGAATTTTTAAGGCTATAGAAACAGGAGTTACAGTATTCAAAAATCGTTCAAATCGCATTGCCACAAGAAAGCTTAATGATGTTCTACTTCCAATTATTGAGAACCAACCACCTCCATCATTTAAAGGTAAGTATGTCAAAATTAAATTTTGCACACAGTTGCCCACTACCCATCCGCAATTTGCGTTTTTCTGTAATTTGCCACAATACGTTAAAGATCCGTATAAGAGATTTCTTGAAAAAAAAATAAGAAAAATATATAATTTTAGGGGAGTTCCAATTCAATTATTTTTTAGAAAAAAATAATTATAATTTATCTTTAATTAATTCCAAGTTATCTTTAATAATTTCTAACTTTTGTATTATCAACTGGTGATTTCCATCCAAAGAAGATTTGATTTTGAGTTGCTTTTTTGCTCCCTCAATAGTCAAACCCTTTTTCTTAAGTAGGAAATAAATTTTTTCTATAATAATTATATCCTCAGGGGTGTACTTTCTTGCTCCGCTTTGCTTCTTTTTGGGTTGGATTTCTTTAAATTCTTTTTCCCAAAACCTTAAAAGAGAGGTATTTACATTAAATGCTTTTGCAATTTCTCCTATCGTATAATACCTCTTTGATGGTAATTTAACGAGCATTAGTCCATAGATTGGTTTTCTTGATTTGCCAGATTAAGCATAATGTCGAACTCCTCAGCTGTTAGATTTCCTGAATAATAGTTTAGCGGATTTACTCTTCTTCCGTCTTTGAAAATCTCGTAATGAAGATGGGGACCTACGGACCTACCTGTGCTTCCGACATAGCCAATAACATCTCCGCGTTTTACTTTTTGTCTTCGCCTAACCTTGTATTCACTTAAGTGGGCATACAAACTGACATACCCAAATCCATGGTCGATTCGAATATGTTTTCCATACCCTGCAGCTCTATTATCAGCTCTCCCCACAATACCATCTCCAGAGGCATAAATAGGGGTGCCGCGTGGAGCTGTAAAATCCATTCCTTGGTGGAATCTTCTTTTTTTGGTAAAAGGGTCTGTACGATATCCAAAACCTGATGCCATACGTTTCAAATCACTTTTGTGAATAGGCTGTATAGAGGGCATGGCTCCCAAAAGTTCTTCTTTTCTTTTTGCTAAACTCTCAATTTCCTCAAGTGATCTGGACTGAACAACAACTTGTTTTGTTAATATTTCTAAGCGTCTGGTAGTATTGATAATCAGTTTAGAATTATCATACCCTTCTAATTCTTTATAACGGTTTATTCCACCAAATCCCATTTTTCTTTGTTCTTCTGGAATTGGGCTGGCTTCAAAATAAACTCGATAAAGATTATTATCCCTATCCTCGACATTAGCCATAACCTCTTCAATTTGATCTAATTTTTTATTTAGTAACTCATACTGCAATTCAAAATTTTCAATTTCACGAGACTGGATTATTTCTTTTGGGGTATTTAGGGTATCCGTATTTAGAAGCACAAATAATGTAAATACTCCAAAGAAAATTGCAGCTAACAAAAAAAGAATAAAATTTGATAGAACTGCAAATCGGTTCACCTCTACAGGTAAATATGAGAGTGTCTCTTTGTCGTAATAATATTTAACCTTAGCCATTTTTAATTTTTGAAAGGTTGGATGTATTCAAAATGCCAAATCAAATATACTAAATATATAAATTATCATTACCCAAGGGTATTTATAGGCTTAGCTGTAAAACTAAAAAACTATATTTGTATCAGCAAAAACATCACGGTAATTAATGAAGGCTGCTGAAATAAGAAAACAATTTTTTCAATTTTTTGAATCTAAAGATCACGCTATTGTGCCTTCAGCTCCAATGGTAATTAAAGATGATCCTACTTTGATGTTTACCAATGCTGGAATGAATCAATTCAAGGCTTATTTTCTAGGTCATCAAAAACCTAAAAGTTCCAGAATTGCTAATACACAAAAATGTCTTAGGGTATCTGGAAAGCATAATGATCTTGAGGAAGTTGGTGTCGACACTTATCATCATACTTTTTTTGAAATGCTTGGAAACTGGAGCTTTGGGGATTATTTTAAAAAAGAAGCGATCTCCTGGGCCTGGGAACTTTTAACTGAGGTCTTTAAAATCAATCCAGAGAACTTATATGTGACGATATTTGAGGGAGATTCTAATGAAAAACTTGAAAAAGATCACGAAGCCTATGATTTTTGGAAAGAAATAGTGCCTGAAGAAAAAATATTGTTGGGTAATAAAAAAGATAATTTTTGGGAAATGGGAGAGCAAGGACCTTGCGGGCCTTGCTCAGAAATTCATATAGACTTGAGAAGTACCGAGGAAAAGTCTATGATTCCTGGATCCAATCTTGTTAACCGAGATCATCCCCAAGTTATTGAGGTATGGAATCTTGTATTCATTGAGTTTAACAGGAAGGCTAATGGTAGTCTTGAGCAATTACCTAAAAAACATGTAGATACAGGAATGGGCTTCGAAAGACTTTGTATGGCAATGCAAGGTAAGACCTCAAACTATGACACTGATGTTTTTACCCCATTAATTAAAGAAATTGAAACCCTTAGTGGTTTTAAATATGGAATTGATGAAAAAACTGACCGTGCTATTCGAGTAATATCTGACCACTTAAGATCAGTTTGTTTTGCAATTGTAGATGGCCAACTTCCATCCAATACTGGAGCAGGATATGTAATTCGTAGAATCTTGAGAAGGGCTATCAGGTATGGATTTACTTTTTTAAATCAAAAAGAACCTTTTATTTTTCATCTCGTTGAAACCCTTAATAAACAGCTAAATACTGTTTTTCCAGAACTAGAAAAACAAAAAAATATATCTACAAATGTCATTCGTGAGGAGGAAGCATCGTTCTTAAAAACCCTAGATCAAGGGTTGACCTTATTGAATACAATATTATCTTCTGCTGAAAGTAAAATCATAAGTGGCATCAAGGCTTTTGAGCTATACGACACATTTGGCTTTCCGCTAGACCTCACTGCATTGATTGCTCGAGAAAGAGGATTTGAAATCGACCAGAGGGAGTTTGATAAAGAAATGACAAAACAAAAAGAGCGATCCAGGGCGGCCTCTATCGCTGTAATTGATGACTGGCAAATAATTGCTGATGATGATGAAGAAGAGTTTGTTGGATATGATTTGCTTTCTACTCCCATTAAAATCGTTAAATACCGTAAAGTGGTTAACAAGAAGGAAGGTGAGTTTTTTCAATTAGTATTTAATATGACACCTTTTTATCCTGAAAGTGGAGGGCAGGTCGGAGATAAAGGCTATTTGGAAGCATCAAATGGAGATATTCATTACATTATAGACACTAAAAAGGAAAACAACCTTATTGTTCATTATTCTTCTACTCTTCCTGTTGATTTAAATCAAAAATTAAAAGCTGAAGTGGATGAGAAACAAAGACATAAAATTGCTTGTAACCACAGTGCAACCCATTTAATGCACCAGGCTCTTCGTTCCGTTTTAGGAGATCATGTTGAGCAAAAAGGCTCTATGGTTCATTCGGGTATGTTTAGATTTGACTTTTCTCACTTTGCAAAACTCTTGCCTGAGGAAATTACCGCTGTGGAACAATTTGTTAATGCTAGAATAAAAGAACGGCTTCCACTTGAAGAAAGTCGGAGTGTTCCCTATGAAAATGCAATATCCTCTGGTGCAATTGCCTTGTTTGGAGAAAAATATGGCGATACCGTCAGAACCATTCGTTTTGGTCATTCAATAGAGCTCTGCGGAGGAACTCATGTAAAGAACACTGCAGATATTTGGTATTTCAAGATTTCATCTGAAACTGCAGTTGCAGCAGGAGTAAGAAGAATAGAGGCTATTACTGGTGAAGATGCATTAGCATATTTTGAAGATAGAAATCAAGTATTAGAAAAAGTAAATTTTCTTTTAAAAGATCCCCAAAATCTTCCTAAAGCAGTTGAAAACATTCAAACTGAAAATATTATTTTAAAAAAAGAGATCAACGAACTCAAAAGATTAAAAACTATAATTTTAGCTAAAGAGATTAAACTAGAAATTGAAGAAATTCAAGAAGTTGCTTTTTTATCAAAATTAGTTGATCTTGACCCTAAGTCAATAAAAGATCTTTGCTTTGAATTAGGTAAAGAATATGAAAATTTATTCATGGTATTGGGCTCAGAGTCAAGTGGAAAAGCTACTCTTAGCTGCTATATATCCAAACAGCTGTTAATTAAAAAAGGTTTAGACGCGGTAAAGGTAGTAAGAGAATTAGGTCAATTTATTCAAGGGAGTGGTGGAGGTCAACCCTTTTTCGCTACTGCAGGGGGTAAAAAACTCGATGGTATCTCCAAAGCACTATCTGCCTCTAAAAGTTTCATCTAGAGTCACATCTCAACCTGCGGTGGGTAATTTTGCAATATTTCGGCTACAAAAGTCCCAATTCGTTCATCCCTATTTTTCATGTATTCACTTATTCCTCCCTTACCCTTTCCTTGCCAAACCAATTGTTTGGTTTTGGCATCAATCAAATCAATGTAAAGTATTCCCTCGGTTCTTGAGCTTATAGAATTAAAGTTAGGACCCCAGAACCAAGGATTCCAGCCCCAAGAGCCATAATTCATATTGTCTATATAAACTTTTTCCTTAGCGGTTGTATTTATACTGATCAATAGATCTGGAATTTCAGACTTCATCATTGACTTACCCAATAGCTGAAAGTCAATTGCTTTTAAAATCCTTCGCTTGTCTAAATCTGAGATTTCTACTTTATCAATTCCAGGTTTGAAATAAGCATAGGTTTTATATTTTGAAAAATCAACTTTTGAGTCATGGTCAGTAAATACGCTGACGGAACTACAGCTAAATAGCATCCAAAAAAATAATATATATATACTTTTCATAATGATTTCTTATAACTGCTCAAAAACTGTACCAAAATTATTTATCCATTTTGGGATCGAACCCATAGGGACAATGCTTACAATTGCTTCTACAACAAATCCCTCTTTTAAGATGATATCTTTCAGTAAACACCTTATAACCCTTTGAGGATAGATAAAAATCCTCTTTTTCTAAAGATAGGTCAGATTCCATGTTTCATACTAAAGGTAATTATATTTAAGGTTTATCATTTAATTTTACCTTGTATTTGTTTTCTAAAATGCATTTATTTCAAAACCCAAAAGTCGTAAATCAAAAATTACCTAAAGTTGGTGGCGTTCAAATCACTATCAAAAGAGAAGATTTATTGCATACCACTGTTTCTGGTAACAAGTTCAGGAAACTTAAATACAATTTAGAACAGGCGACTAGAGAGGGCTACAACACTCTTTTAACCTTTGGTGGACCATTTTCCAATCACCTAGCTGCAACTGCTGCTGCTGGAATGATTAAGGGGTTCAAAACTATAGGGGTAGTTAGGGGCGATGAAAAACATCAAAATCCCACATTACAATTTTGTCAAGATCAAGGCATGAGATTATTTCCAGTCAGTCGAAGCACTTATCGCGAAAAACACAACTCTTATTTTCGTAAGATTTTAAGACAGAAATTTGGTAAATTTTATTTAATTCCAGAGGGTGGAACTAATTCATTTGCTGTTCGTGGTTGTAGTGAAATTCTCACAACAGCAGATAAAGATTTTGACGTAATCTGTTGCAGCGTTGGAACAGGAGGTACTTTGGCGGGTTTAATCCAAAGTGCGCAATTAAATCAAAAGGTATTAGGCTTTGCCGCCCTTTGCCATCGTGGATTAGAGCACGATATTGAGCGGTTTACAGAAAAAAAAAATTGGGAGATCAACCATAATTATGTCTTTGGTGGGTATGCAAAACTCACTTTGCCACTGATCGAGTTTATTAATCATTTTAATAAAAAATTTAAAACTCCTCTTGATCCTATTTATACTGGAAAGCTACTTTTTGGTATTTTTGATTTAATTAAACAAAAGCAATGGAATTGGGGAAATCGTATATTAGTCATTCACACAGGGGGCCTACAAGGAATAGCCGGTATGAATCAAATACTAAGTAAAAAAGAATGGCCAATAATAGAAGTTTAAATAATATTTTTACATTATTAGTGATTTTGTTAAATATTAGTTGTGGAGGAGCTAAAAAAGTAAGTATTCGTTATGCTAAAGCGCCAGAAAAGACATTAAAAAAATTTGAGATTAAGCAATCCAAGGTAGACCTTAGGATTCATAAGTCAAAAGAAAAACTAAGTGTAGTTGAAAGAGTCAATAATTATGTAGCCACTTTTTCCACTGTAGCTATTGAGGAAATGAAAATGTACGATATCCCCGCTAGTATTAGTCTTGCTCAGGGAATATTAGAGTCTGGAATGGGCTATAGTCGCTTAGCTGTAGCCGCAAATAATCATTTTGGTATTAAATGCCATAGTGAATGGGAAGGAAAACGTATTTATCATGATGATGACGAAAAAGGAGAGTGTTTCAGGGTTTATAAAGATCCAAGAACTTCCTATCGAGATCACTCTCTGTTTTTGACTAGTAGATCTCGTTATAACCTCCTTTTTGATCTCAAAATCGATGATTACAAGGGCTGGGCAAAAGGCCTTAAAAAAGCTGGTTATGCTACTGACCCCAAATATTCCAATAAATTAATAAATTTAATTGAACGCTACAGTTTGGATCGTTTTGATATTAAGAAAAAAATGAAAAGAAAAAATAATCATATCGAAGTTGTCCAGCAGCCCACAAAAAAAAAGGTACATCTTGTTCAAAAAGGAGACACACTCTATTCAATTTCTAAAAAATATAAGGTTGATATTAAGTCATTAGTTCAAGAAAATCAGCTTGAGAATAACACCATTTTTTTAGGGCAAAATTTGATAATTCCTATAAACCGATAATATGCAATACCAAAGAAGCAGCTCTCTATTTCGATCTGCCCAAGCGGTCATACCGGGAGGGGTCAATTCTCCAGTTAGGGCCTTTAAAGCTGTGGGTGGTGCTCCGGTTTATGTAGAAAAAGCTAAAGGTGCTTACTTATATGACGTGGATGGAAATACTTTGATTGATTATATTTCAAGTTGGGGTCCGATGATTTTAGGACACGCTTTTGAACCCGTTATTGTGGCTGTAAAAAAACGTGCTGAAAGGGGAACCTCATTTGGCATGCCAACCGAGTTGGAAACTCAAATCGCAGAGTTGGCAGTACAAATGGTTCCTAATATCGATAAAATCAGAATGGTCAACTCAGGGACAGAAGCCTGTATGAGTGCTATTAGATTAGCCCGAGGGTACACCGTTAGGGAAAAGATTATCAAGTTTGTAGGTTGTTATCATGGGCATTCAGATGCCTTTTTGATTCAAGCAGGAAGTGGCGCAATGACATTTGGCGTACCTAATAGCCCTGGGGTTACTCAAGGCACTGCAAGAGATACGCTTTTAGCAGAGTATAATGATTTGGAAAGTGTTATGAATCATTTTAAACATTATCCTGATCAAATTGCAGCCGTCATCGTCGAACCTGTCGCAGGAAATATGGGCTGTATTCCACCCCAAACTGGTTTTATGGAAGGATTAAGAAAATTATGTGATGATCACCAAACTTTGTTGATTTTTGATGAGGTTATGACCGGTTTTCGGTTGGCTAAAGGAGGAGCACAAGAAAGCTTAGGTGTAAACGCGGATATTATTACTTATGGTAAAGTCTTAGGGGGTGGCCTACCCGTTGGAGCATACGCCTCAAGGGCTGAAATTATGGATTATCTTGCTCCCGAAGGACCCGTTTATCAAGCTGGAACTCTCAGCGGAAATCCACTAGCCATGGCAGCCGGGTTTACCATGCTCTCACATCTCAATCAAAATCCCGAGGTTTTTGAAAGTCTTGAAAGAAAAACTAAATCAATAACTAGTGGTATTTCAAGCCTATTGGATAAAAAAAGTATTCCCTTTCAAATCAATCGTTACGGTTCAATGATGTCACTTCATTTTACAGATCAACCTGTAGTGAATTTTAGAACTGCTGCTTTGGGAAATAACGAAGATTTTAAAGCTTATTTTCACGGTATGTTGGATCGAGGAGTATATCTTCCCCCTAGTGCTTTTGAAAGCTATTTTTTAAATGATGCTTTGTCAGAAAAGGACATCGATTTCACCCTTTCAGCTTTTGAGGATTGGTTAAAAAATAAATAAAAGAACTAAACCAAGATTCAATAAATAATGGTCTCATGATATTTTTAAAAAAGTATTTTAGTAATAGTTATACTTTTCCAACAATTAAAACAAACCGAAATGTAGATACTTTTGGCTTTAAAATCATGGATGTTATTTACCTCTATGAAAATTATCATGTCTTTACCTTTTTTATTAACAAGGTAAAAAATTTGAGATAGCTTAACTATTTACTCTACAACTTCAACCCATATACCTTCTGTATCTTTGGTAACTTTAGCCAGATTATTTTGAGTCAGTAATTTAAGGGCTTTATCCCATTTTTTGTTGCTTAGGCTTGCCTGTTCTTTTATTGTTGAAAGTTCAATTGGGCTTTGTTTTTTTAGCAGACCAAAAATCAATTTTTCCTCCTCAGTTAAGGTAATTGCCTTTTTATCAGGTTTCATTTGTGGGAAGAAAAGTACTTCTTGAATAGAGCTGTTATTTGTTAAAAACATCGTTAGCCGATCAATGCCAATACCAATCCCTGAGGTTGGTGGCATTCCGTATTCAAGTGCACGAAGAAAATCCTGATCTATAAACATAGCTTCTTCATCACCTTTTTCGCTAAGAGTTAATTGGGCCTTAAAACGTTCCTTTTGGTCAATAGGATCATTTAGTTCTGAATAAGCATTGGCGACTTCCTTTCCATTTATGATCAACTCGAAACGTTCTGTTAGTTTTGGATTGCTTCGGTGTTCTTTTGTTAAGGGGCTCATGGACTTTGGATAGTCAGTGATAAAAGTAGGTTGAATGTAATGGTGTTCACATTTATCACCAAAAATTTGATCAATTAACTTACCTTCTCCCATAGAATCGTCTACTTCAACTCCTAAGCTATTTGCAGAAACCCTAAGTTGTTTTTCATCCATTTCTTTGACATCAAACCCAGTATGGATTTTGATGGCTTCAAGAATTGGAACACGTGGGTAAGGAGCTTTAAAATCTATTGTATTTTCTCCAACTGCGACAGCTGTATTTCCATTTGTGTCATAAGCAACTTTTTCTAATAGGCTTTCGGTCATCTCCATCATCCATAAGTAATCCTTATAAGCTACGTAAAGTTCCATGACAGTGAATTCAGGGTTGTGGGTACGGTCCATACCCTCATTGCGAAAGTCTTTCGCAAATTCATAAACCCCATCAAAACCACCTACAATTAGACGTTTAAGGTATAATTCATTTGCAATTCTCAAATAAAGAGGAATGTTCATAGCATTGTGATGGGTCAAAAAAGGTCGTGCAACTGCCCCACCAGGAATAGGTTGTAGTATAGGAGTCTCAACTTCTAGATACCCTTTTTCATTAAAAAAACTACGGATACTATTGGTGATTTTAGTGCGTTTGACAAATGTTTCTTTGACTTTTGGATTTACAATCAAATCCACATATCGTTGGCGGTACCGTAATTCTGGATCATTGAACTGATCATAAACCTTTCCCTCAGCATCGGTTTTAGGCAGTGGTAGTGGACGTAAAGTTTTATTGAGGATTTGAAAGGATTTCACCATAACTGTTTTTTCCCCTACTTGAGTAGTAAAAAGTGAACCATTCAATCCAATAATATCTCCAATATCAAGTAATTTCTTATATACTTCATTGTATATTGTTTTATCCTCTCCCTCACAAATTTCATCGCGATTAAAATAGAGTTGAATCCTTCCATTACTGTCTTGTAATTCAGCAAAACTTGCTTTTCCCTGTATACGTCGAGACATCAATCGCCCTGCGATAATTACTTTTTTCCCTTCACTAAAATTTTCTCTTATTGATTTTGAATCGGCATCTATAGGAAACAGTGCAGCTGGATAAGGATCAATCCCCAAGCTCCTTAAAGCTTTCAGCTTCTCTCTTCTTATCAATTCTTGCTCTGAAAATTTTGTCATTGAAGTCTTAATATTTAGGTAAAGATAATCACTCTAGAACAATCAGGAATCAATTTTCTTATCTTTGCACAAAACAATGGCCTATTGAGTTTTTGGCGTGTACTTTTATCTATTATTTTTCCTCCATTAGCAGTTATCGACCAAGGCTGTGGCTCAATTATTATTGTTTTTTTATTGACTCTCTGTGGCTGGGTGCCAGGAATTATTGCTGCACTTGTAATTTTGAATAATCCTGATCGATGGAATGATTAAAAATAAAAAAGTAAAGATTACTGAACTGGGTTTTCTTCCTTACAGTGAGGCTTGGAATATTCAAGAAGAATATTTTTCCAAAACCATTGCTGTTAAAAGACAAAATCGACAGTTAGCATCACCTATTCTTACAGAAAATCATTTATTGCTGGTTGAGCATCCTCCAGTTTTTACCCTTGGGAAAAGTGGAAAAATAGAACACCTATTGTTAAAGGAGGAAGCCTTAAAACCAAAAGGAATTAAATTTTTTAAAACTAATCGTGGTGGAGACATTACATTCCACGGCCCTGGTCAACTAGTAGGTTACCCTATACTAGATTTGGAAAATTTCTTTACGGATATTCATAAATACCTTCGTTATTTAGAGGAGATTATAATCAAAACGCTTTTAGATTTCGGATTAAAAAGTACGCGTGGTGACGGAGAAACAGGTGTTTGGTTAGACTTGGACACCCCTTTTGCTCGAAAAATATGCGCAATGGGTGTTCGTGCTAGCCGATGGGTTACTATGCATGGATTTGCTTTAAACATTAATACTGATCTTTCTTATTTTGACTATATCGTCCCATGTGGAATTAAAGGAAAAATGGTGACCTCCCTTTCTAAAGAGCTCAATAAGCAAGTCGACCCTGAACTTGTTAAAGCTTCTTTACTTAAATATTTTTCTGAGATTTTTGAAGTAGAAATCATTAATTGATTTCGTAAACCAAAAGGCTATTATCTTCAGCTGTCACTAGTAATTCTAATGCCTTGTCCTTATCGCTATTTGATAAGTCTATTTTTGCATTCCCATAAACTGGAAAGCCCTCCACTGCCTTCCCATTGCTGTAGAAAAGGTAAACCTTTTGCGCTTCTTTATCTGTGGTACTAATGAAGAGTGTATTGTTAAGGTAAAAGATTTTTGGCGAGGTGTAATCTCCAAAAGGAAGGGTGACGGGTATTCCTTTAATATTGAGATTGTTTTCTGATAAAGTAACAAGAGATTTGGTAGTTGCATCAATTTTATGATTTGGACTTAGCCCTAGAGAAGATGAGACCTGGTTTCCCCTTGTATCAACTTGGATTAACCTCCCGTCTCGATCCGTTGTAGTAAAGGTATTCATATAGGCGAAAATCTCATTTTCACTGAAATTAACATTGCCTTTAACCTTTATTCGATCTAAGCCAGTTCGTGATACAATTTTTAAGCGATTATTCTCTAATGGAATTACTATGTAATCCTTTCCCTGAAATCGCAGGTGTTTCGGTGAGGAAAGAATTTGCACTTCAACTTTTTTAAGCTTAAATCCATTTACCCTTTTACCTTTTCCATCATACATTAATAGTGATTTATCTTGTGCAATCATAAAGCGGTAGTCTCTATTATTGTCATAATCAAATATGGAAAGCGGGAGGGGATTTTCATTTTTGGGCAATTTGATATTAAATGGCTTCACAATATTTCCGTTTCGATCTAAAACCATTAACCTATTCTGGGTCCTGAAAGCCATTTGTAAACGTTTGTTTTTATATAAGTCCACCTGTTGAATAGGTCCAATAATTTTACCATCCAATTTTTTTTTCCAAAATAATTTTCCTGTGCTAGAAAATAAATACAAAATATTTTCCTGGTCCTGAACAGCAATATCCATTCCATTATTTCGGTGATTTTTTAGCCATTGTGGAGATATTACTGGAGGTTTGGAAAGGTCAATTGATAATATATTATTTACACTTCCTTTATTTTGAAATGGTTGATCTTTTTGAATACTAAAGTGAAGGTGAGTAAAACCTTCTTCTGCAACTCCTTGTAATACTACCAGAGGATATTCGGATACCGGAAGTATTGGAGGGCTTTTTGAATATTTCCCATTTTTTTTCCAATAATTTATCAGGTTCTTTGATTGACCAACCCAGATAAAGGAACTTCTATTAGCTAATCTGTCTTGTAGAGTTTTGAAGTTTGGGTTTTTCCCTAAAGTATTCTGATCGAGATAGTTGCTTAATAGATTTTTTAATCCACTTTCTGTTTCGCTTAAAATCAAGTAATCATCATATTGACAGGACCACGCTGGACTGATCTTTTGACCAAAACTTGAGAACATGCTGATGAGTTCTTTAGGTAGCTTAATTTTCTGATAGCTTGCCCCTCGATAAGTCTTTGGTTCTAGTTCTCCAGAGGCAAAATAGGGAACGTCTTCAAAAGAATTTAGGTGAAAAATTACAGACTTTTCCATTCCAAAACTCACCCATCCAATTTCGCTGACCGAATTAAGGGGGGAGAAATCTATTTTACTTAGAGGAATATTTACCTTCCTAGAATAATTTTTAAAATTATCTTCCAACTGCCTAGTATTTCCAACTAAAAGACTTAAGTATGAGGTAAAATTCTTTGGAATGAAATTATGTAGGCTTGTTTCCCCTGGTTTAATTGACTTAATTAATGTTAGGGCATCTGGAATTGAATCATTTATAAAAGCGATGCCATCAAGAGAAAAAAAATCATTTTCAACCTCTAGGTCTAAAGCCAACCATTGATTTCCAGTTTTTGGAAAAAGTGGAGTGGAGGGAAATAAAGAATTAAATAGAGATTTGGATGAGGGGTGAATAAAAAAGTTAATCGCCAGATTTTGGTCCATAGTTCTAGCTAATTGAAAAAATTCAGGGCTCGTTATTCCTCTATTTCTTCTTTTATAATTTCGTATGCCATTTTCAATTATTAATTGTGATTCAGAAATCATTTTTAGTTTACCAAATTGAGCCATATAAAATCTTTGACCTCTTTCGTTGATGGTGCCAATTTTTTGATCACTGTATTTTATTTCTTTTTCAAAGATAACCAAGGTATCTGCTGTATTTGACTTGGCAATAAAAGCTATGGCATTTTCATTTTTTCCAATGGGTGTGATACAATACACAAAAGGAAGTGAGGGCTTTTGAGGTGTTATATTTTTTAAAGTTTTTTTTAAGTCTGGATCGAGATCAAAAATTTTTAAAAGTAATGGTGAGCTATCTAAATCCGTGGTATCATTAACCTGAATTACAAGAGAAGTATTTTGAGGGACAGCCTCTAACAATTCGATATCTTTTGATTTTGGGATACTGCATCCTCCAATTATCAATAATAATAAAAGAGTTAAAATAAATTTATACATACAAATCAAAATTATTAAAACCCACCTTGCGCATTAGGTTAGATTAAAAAATATATTCCACTAACTTTTCAACAATTATTCTTTAGACTTGAAGTCAATTTCAAATTGTTTTGATACTAATTGAAAAGATTTTCGATGATACGGTGTCGTCCCTTTTAGTCTTATAGCAGCTCTGTGGGCTTTGGTGGGATAACCTTTATTTTTCTTCCATAGATAATCTGGGTATTCTTCGTGAATTTCATCCATATAATCATCTCGATATGTTTTTGCTAAGACTGAAGCTGCTGCAATATTAAGGTATTTTGTATCTCCTTTAATTATACAATGATGAGGGATTTTCTCAAAGGAATGAAAACGATTTCCGTCCACTGCGATAAATTCAGGTTGCTTCTTAAGTTGCATTAAAGCCAAATGCATAGCTTTGATACTTGCGTTTAGAATATTGATTTGATCTATTTCTTGAGGGTATATATGCGCATATGCAAAAGCAAGCGCTTGAGCTTCAATTAAGGGTCGAAGCTCATAACGTTGTTTTTCGTTTAGTTGTTTAGAATCATTTAAAAAAGGCAAATTGAAAGAATTAGGTAAGATGACAGCTGCCGCAGTTACTGGACCTGCTAAACATCCTCTTCCGGCTTCATCTGTTCCTGCCTCAACCTTTAATGAAAACTGTGCTGCTATCAATGTCAGATATTCGTTTACATTATTCAAGACAATTTAAGTACATTTATTTTAACTTCGTATCAAATTCATTTTAATGAGGCGACAGTTAGCTGTTTTTTTTCTGCTGTTTACCCCACTTACTTTTGCTCAAGAGATTGATGATAAAAAGGAGGCCGCGGCAGAATCGAATAACACTCTTGAAGTTATGGGTTTTTCTGTCCCAGTTCAGGTAGTTGATAGTTTAACTGTTTTAAATGATAGTATTGCTTCAGAAGTAATTCAACCAATTAGCAAAAAGGATTCAATTCGTTTTTTGAATTTTTCACTTCCCAAACTTGGGATTTTAAAAAATGTACTTATTAAGATACCTGAGGAGGAAGATGTAGATTCCTTGCCCAGTAGATTTAAGATCATGGATCGTGTGAGTTTGGATCATGATAGTAGGTTACTTTCCATTAGTTTGTTTACACAGCTACTTGATTCTTTCTCAATAGAAAGAACACAATTTAAGTTACGTCTTTTGGAATTAAGAAAAGTGGTCCAAAAACCAATAAAAGAAATGAATGAAATTACTGTTGAGGATTATAAGATTTTCTATTCAGACGGAACAGAAACACATTTGGATACCACCTTAAATATTAATAAGGATTATCGTTTTAATTATTTGAGGAAGGATTATTTTGAATTATTGACTTTTTCAAATACGGGAGAAGCCTACAATAGACTTGGTTATGATTTTCAAATGGAGAAGAAAACCCCTCAAATAGGAGCTAGGGCGAAACACTTTGCATATATGCAAGAGGAGGAAACTCCTTATTTTGAAGTACCCAGTCCGATGACAGAGCTTTTTTTTAAATCTGTTTTTGAGCAGGGTCAAATGGTTGACGCTCTGATTACAGTTAATACTTCTCCTAGGTTTAATTTATCAGTTGCCCACAAGGCATATAGATCATTAGGAAAATATATAAATACACTAGGTGGAGGAACTAACCTACGTTTTACAACAAATTACACCTCAAAAAATTATCGCTATCGTCAGCGTGCTCATTTTGTTGCTCAAAGGTTAGAGAATCAGGCAAATGGTGGTCTAGATTCTTTAAGTGTTTACTTCTTTGAAAAAGCAGTGGAAGAATTTGACTACGATGGCTTTTTGGACCGATCTAGATTAAATAATAATGTTGAAGTAGAAAATACATTAGTTGGTCGGAGATATTATCTAGATCAACAATATGATATTATAATAGGAGGTAATAACAAGATGTATAATTATCAAAGGCCAAAAAGATTAACTGTTGGTCATAAAATCAATTATGAAATAAAGCAGTTTAATTATGATAATTCCGAGTTAGACCTGAAAGGTTTTTTCGGAACTGTATCAGGCACCTCAAGATATAATGTAAGTAATCGTTTGGATGCATTTGAAAATGAGTTATACGTAATTTTTAATGATAAAAAATTAGGGCAAATAAAAGCTGGAATGCGAATTTTTAATTGGAACTATTTTATCATTTTTCCTTCCGATGAAGCGAAGGATGAACCAGTTGATCGTGGACCTCACCCTATTTCTATTAAAGCCAATCAGTTTGCGTTAGATACTTATTGGAAAAAAACATTTTTAAAACTTGACTTTAAGGCGGAAGGCTATATTTCAGTTAAAAAGCAGTATGCCACGCAATTCTTGTCTGGAGCATTAAGTAAACGATTTAAAAACGACATGATTATTGAGACCAAAATAAGCTTTCGTAATCAGACGCCTAATTTTAATTTTTTCTTACATAGAAGTAATTTTATTGAATATGACTGGTATAATCCTAATTTTAAAAACCAGCAAATTAATACTTTAGAATTTGCTCTGAGTCACCAAATATGGGGTCACCTACAAGGTAGATATGAGCTGATCAATAATTATACCTATTTCAGGAATTTATTACCTTTTAAAAGAATGATTTCTTTTTTAGAATCAACCAATAAGATTGAAGAAGAATTATTGGTTACCCCTGAGCAATCAGAAAATCAGATCAACTACTTAAAATTAAGATGGAATAAACAACTTAATTTAGGCAAATTTTCTATTGCCAATACCGTTCAATATCAACATGTGACTAATAACGAGGGAGCAGACGACTTCATTCCACTTAATGTTCCAGAGTGGAATGTTAGAAGTTCATTATTTTTTTCAAGTGAACTTTTTGGGAAAGCACTTTTTTTGCAAACAGGGATTACTGCCCAATATTTCACAAAGTATTTTGGAGACCGCTACAGTCCTGTGATTGGAGAGTTTGTCTCACAAAATCATACTGAGATAGGCGATTTTCCAAGAATTGATTTTTTTATAAATGCTAAAATACAACAGACGAGATTATTCTTAAAGTTTGAACATATCAATGACGATAGAACTGGATATAATTATTATTCAGCTCCTTTCACCCCATACAGGGATTCAATACTTAGGTTTGGAATTGTTTGGAATTTTTTCCAATAAGCTTATAAGGCCATAAGATCTCCAGTCTTATTTTTTTGGGGTAGTTTCGAACTTCCCATTAAATAAGTGTCAACCTGGTGGGCTGCTTCTCGACCCTCTGATATAGCCCATACAATTAGTGACTGACCTCTTCTTGCATCTCCAGCAGCAAAAATATTAGGCTTATTCGTTTGGTACAGTTTTTCACCTTTAACATTACCTCTCGGATCGAAAGTTAAGCCAAATTGCTCAGGTAAGGATTTTTCAGGACCGGTAAATCCTAATGCTAATAATGCTAGTTCGCACGGCCATTCTTTTTCAGATCCCTTCAACTCTTTTAATCTTGGACGTTCTCCAGGGATTTTTTCCCATTCCACTTCAACCGTTTTCAAACCCTTAAGATTTCCATTTCCATCCCCAACGAATTCTTTAGTTAAAATACTCCACTCTCTGTGACTTCCTTCCTCGTGAGAGGAGCTGGTTTTAAGTTTAAAAGGCCAGTATGGCCATGGATTTTCTTCAGTTCTTTCGTATGAAGGTTTAGGCATGATTTCAAAATTAGTAACAGTTTTCGCCCCTTGTCTATTAGAAGTTCCAATGCAGTCTGAACCTGTGTCACCACCACCAATTACAATTACATTTTTATTCTTAGCTAAGAATCTTGTATTTCGTTCGTGCTGTCCGTCAACAGCTCTGTTGTTGTGGGGTAAGAAATCCATTGCTTGCTCAACACCCCTAAGCTCAGAACCAGGTATGGGGAGCTCTCTTTTAATAGAAGCACCAGTACAAATGACGATCGCATCATATTCATTTTCTATATCTTCTGCTGAAATGGTCTTACCTACTTCAATGTTAATTTTAAAATTGATTCCCTCAGCTTGCATGACTTCTAGACGTCTGTCTATGATATTTTTCTCCATTTTAAAATCAGGTATACCGTACCTTAAAAGGCCACCAATTTTATTGTCTCTTTCAAAAACAGTGACAGTATGTCCAGCTCTGTTTAACTGCTGAGCAGATGCTAATCCTGCAGGCCCAGAACCAATTACAGCAACAGTTTTTCCAGTTCTAGATACTGGGGGCTGAGGCTTTATCCAACCTTCTGAGAAACCTCGTTCAACTATATATTTCTCAATTAATTCAATTGATACCGGGGGGTTAACAATTCCTAAAACACAAGCCTCCTCACAAGGAGCTGGACAGAGTCTACCGGTAAATTCAGGAAAATTATTTGTACTATGAAGAATAGAGAGCGCACTTTTCCAATCGTTTTGGTACACTGCGTCATTAAAATCTGGAATCAGATTTCCTAATGGACAACCACTATGACAAAAAGGGACTCCACAATCCATACATCTAGCACCTTGGTCTCTAAGTTTATCTGTTTTGGGGCTTACAGTAAATTCGTTATAGTTTTTAATCCTATCTTTTGGCTTAACAACAGTTTCATTTATTCTTTCAAACTCCATAAAACCTTTAATCTTTCCCATATCTAAAATGATTTTTCTGTTTTACTTTGAGACATTAATTCAAGAGCTTTTTTGTAATCAGTTGGCATTACTTTTATAAATCTGGTTGATGAGATTGACCAATCATCAATGATTTTTTTTGCAAGCTGGCTATTAGTATAATTATAATGACTTTTAATTAGACTAAGAATATTTTTTTCATCATCTACTTGTAGATTTTCGAGTTCAACCATTTCAAGATTAAATTTTTTCTCATCAAAAATACCTTTTTCATTGTAAATGTAGGCAATTCCACCACTCATACCAGCGGCAAAATTTCTACCAATTTTACCTAGAATTACAGCAATACCTCCAGTCATATATTCGCATCCGTGGTCTCCAATACCTTCAACGACAGCTTTTGCACCAGAATTTCTAACACAAAATCTTTCGCCAGCAATTCCATTAATATAAGCCTCCCCACTAGTCGCACCATAGAGAGCGACATTTCCAGTAATTATATTTTCATGTGAAATAAATGTAGCTTTTTCAGGCACTTTAGCAATAATTGTAGCTCCGGAAAGCCCCTTTCCGAAGTAGTCGTTGGTAGTGCCAGTTATGGTCATTTCAATACCGTTAGCAGCAAAACATCCAAAACTTTGCCCGGCAGTCCCTTTAAAATTTAAGGTTAGAGTGCCAGCAGGTAATCCTTTAGCACCGTGAATTTTTGATATTTCGTTACTAATTATGGTTCCAACTGTTCTGTCAGTATTCATAATTTTGTATGAAAGGCTTTGAGGTGTTTTATTAAAAATAGCATCATTACCATCCTTTAAAATTTGAAAATCTATAACCCTATCTAAATTGTGGTTTTGGGATTCAGTATTTCTCTCAATTACGCCACTTGAAATCCTTGGTTTGTGAAGTATTGAAGAAAGATCAAGACCCTGTACTTTAAAATGGTCAATGGCTTTATTCATGTTAAGTTTCTGGGATTGACCAATCATTTCATCGATTTTTCTGAACCCTAAACTAGCCATTATTTTTCTTAACTCTTCAGCTACAAAGTACATGTAATTAATTACATACTCAGGCTTACCTTTGAAGTTTTTTCTAAGCTCTGGATCTTGGGTTGCAATCCCAACAGGACAGGTATTTAAATGGCAAGCTCTCATCATAATACAACCACTAGCGATTAGTGGTGCAGTTGAAAACCCGAATTCTTCAGCCCCTAAAAGACATGCAATAGCGACATCTCTTCCAGTTTTCAGTGCTCCATCACATTCCAAAACGACTCTACTTCTTAATCCATTTAAAACAAGAGTTTGTTGTGCTTCGGCAATTCCTAATTCCCATGGTAAACCAGCATGCTTTAGTGAAGTTAAAGGTGAAGCTCCAGTTCCCCCGTCATAACCAGAAATAAGAATAACATCAGCTTTTGCTTTTGCAACTCCAGCTGCAATTGTTCCTACGCCAACCTCAGAGACAAGCTTAACATTTATTCTAGCTTCACGGTTCGCATTTTTTAAATCATAAATCAGTTGAGACAAGTCCTCGATCGAATATATGTCGTGATGCGGAGGAGGAGATATAAGTCCCACAAAGGGTGTTGAGTTTCTTACAGAGGCAATATATGGGTTAACCTTTGGGCCAGGTAATTGACCTCCCTCTCCTGGCTTAGCTCCCTGAGCCATTTTAATTTGTATCTCTCTTGCAGAACTCAAGTAATGGCTTGAGACACCAAACCTTCCAGATGCAACTTGTTTAATTGCAGAGTTCTTCCAATCACCATTTTTATCTGGTAAAAATCTTTTTACATCTTCACCACCTTCTCCTGAGTTACTCTTCCCTCCAATTTTATTCATGGCAATTGCAAGATTTTCATGGGCTTCTTGACTAATTGATCCAAGAGACATTGCTCCGGTTTTAAATCGTTTCACAATATCTGTCCAGGGTTCTACTTGATCAATTGGAATTGGATCATAACTAGAAAATTCAAAAAGACCTCTTAAAGTCATGAGCTTCTCATTTTGGTCATTAACTAGTTTAGCGAAGGTTTCATATTTATCAAAACTTTTATTTTTCACTGCCTGCTGGAGTGAGGCTATTGTTGATGGATTTACTACATGAGCTTCACCATCTCTTCTCCACCTGTAATCACCACCAATTTCTAAGGGGAGGCCAATATTTGATTCATGGATATATGCTTTAGAGTGTCTACTATTAATTTCTTTTTCTATTTCATATAGGCCGATTCCCTGAATTCTTGAAGGTGTATTTGTAAAAAATTGGTCAATAAATTTTTCGCTTAACCCGAGAGCTTCAAAAATTTGTGCCCCCCGGTAAGAATTTAAAGTTGAAATGCCAATCTTGTTCATTATCTTAACTATTCCTTTTGCAATTGCTTTATTGAAGTTGTCAATCGCTTTTTCAACGGAAATGTTTTGAATCACTTTATTTTTAACTTGGTGTGAAATTAT
>CACHZY010000024.1 GCA_902584445.1 uncultured Bacteroidota bacterium
TTTGCAAAATCATTTCTCTCTTTAATAAATTTATTCAACTTAGCCAGTTGAACTAATCCTATAGCCCCTTGAAGATCAGTCATCCTGTAATTGTACCCTAAAACATTAAAATCAGGTAATATGTAAGGTTTTGGTCCATTGTGACGCTGTTCCTCAGAAACTGATGACCCATGATTACGTAAAACATGAAGTTTTGAAGCTAATTTATCATCATTTGTTGTGATCATTCCTCCCTCACCTGTAGTAATTGATTTTCTTGGGTGAAATGAAAAACATCCCATAATACCTAATCCTCCAGCAGGAATGCCCTTGTATGCTGAACCAGCGGCACATGCTCCATCCTCAACAATAGGGATATCACCTGTAATATCTATTATCTCATCCATTGGAGCACACAATCCAAATAAATGAACCACTATAATTGCCTTAGTTTTAGAATTTATTTTTTCTTTGAGTTTTTTGGGATTTAAATTGAAAGTATTGGAGTCAATATCACAGAAAACAACTTTAGCCCCTTGATATAAAACAACATTTGCAGTAGAAACCCAGGTAAAAGCAGGAACAATAACCTCATCTCCTAGCTTAATATCTAGTGCTAACATAGCTAAATGTAAAGCAGTTGTAGCGCTAGTTACTGCAATAGCATGTTTTACTTGATGACGCTCTGCAAATACATTTTCAAAAGCGCGAACTTTAGGACCGGAGGTTAACCAACCTGTTGTCAAAGGCTCTTTTAGCGCTTGCCATTCTTCATCTCCAGTTACAGGTAACGAAATAGGAATTATTCTCTTGTCCATGCTTTAACGGGGTAAATAATTTTGAATAATATGCGATGCAATTGCAAATGAAGCAGTTGCTCCTGGACTGGGTGCATTAAGTATATGAATTTGTCGTCCTTCTTTGATAATATTAAAATCCATCATTAATTCTCCTTTTGGTGAAACCGCTTGAGCCCTAACTCCTACTGGTCCTCGCTCTAACATAGAACCATCCAAATCAGGGATCATTTTTTTTGCTTTAGCAATAAAGTTTTTTAAAAAGAATGATGATTTAAATTCGTTTACTGAAAAGCTTAAATTATTCATTATAAAACGAATAAGGCCAGAATAGGTCAAGCTTTCTAGTGTATCAATAATTGAAAAACTATTACGATTATACCCATCTCTCTTTAAGGCCAAAACAGCATTTGGACCAACCTCACGAGTTCCATCTATCATACGAGTAAAATGTACACCAAGAAAAGGAAACTGATTATCAGGAACTGGATAAACCAAATGATTTACACGATCTTCATAACCCGGTTTGAATTTCAAATATTCTCCACGAAATGGAATAATTTTTAATGGCGATTTTTTACTTGTCAAATTCTTATAATTATTATCGCTCCATAAACCTGCACAAGAAATAACATGATCAAATTTATATTCTTGTTTATTGGTATTTATCTGAGTTGATGATTGGCTAGTATCAAATATTTTTTTTATTGGGGATGAATAATAAATACTTCCCCCATTTTCTTGAATTTTGTAAACTAATTTCTTCATTACGGCTTTGTAGTCAATAATCCCCTCTTCAGGAACCAATAAAGCCTTCTTAGCTCTTACAAACGGTTCCCTTTTCTTTAGCTCTGTCTTAGACAAATACTTTAATCCCTTTAAACCATTTTTATTCCCTCTATCAGCTAGAGCTAAAAGTACTTTTTCCTCTTCATCAGAAGTAGCTACTACCACTTTTCCACAAACATCGTGAGAAATAGCATTTTCTTTAGCAAAAGCGATCATTTCTCTAATACCATTGACTGATAGTTTTGCTTTTAAAGATCCAGGCTGATAATATAGTCCGCAGTGCATAACCCCACTATTCCTTCCAGATTGGTGCATCCCTTCTGCTGGTTCTTTTTCAAATACAACCACTTTTTTATTTAGTAAAGAGAGCTTATAAGCAATTGCTAATCCCACAATTCCAGCACCAATTACAGCAATTTGTTTCTTTTTTTTCAATTCACTTTTTTTGGTCAATACCGCTATCTATTCTCCAATCAATTAATTTTTGAAGACCCTCCCTCAAGCTATATTTGTATTTAAATCCAAGTTCCTTCTCTGCCTTTTTTCTAGAGCCAATTCTATTTTTAACCATAGCACGAGCATCACCTTCAGAATAGGGATTATAGTTTACTTGAAGTGAAGATTTTTTCAATTCTAAAATCAAATCACAAAGTTGATTAATTGTTGTTTGAACCTCAGTACCCACGTTGTACATCCCAAAATCCTTATCGCTAATGAGTGATTGAATATTTGACCTCGCTACATCTTCAACATAAATAAAATCATAAGCTTGAGACCCATCTCCATTAATCAATGGTGCTTCATTGGCTTCAATTTTATTTAACATAATAGGAACAACTCCTGAGTATGCTGCAGTTTGATCTTGGTTTGGCCCGTAAACATTCATATACCTCAATCCAATCACTTTAAGTCCATAACGGTCATGAAAAGCAGTAGCCATAGCTTCTCCAGCAATTTTGGAGGCACCATAAAAGTTTTTATTATTTAATGGATGATCCTCCGTCATTGGTAACTCAACTGCATCACCATAAACAGACGCTGATGATGACCAAATGAGTTTTTTGATATTATTTTTTACACATGCCTCCAAAATATTAAATGTTCCAGCAATATTAACATCAAAAGCTGTACGTGGGTAATCCTTACAATGTAACAACCACATTGCTGCCAAACTGATCACATAATCCATCCCCTCCATTGCATTATTTAAAATATCTATTTCACGAATGTCTCCCCCAAAAGGGAATATAGAGCATCTTTCGTCTTGTAATTGTTCTGACAGATATGATTTACTCCCTCGAGCAAAATTATCATACACTACAACTTTTTTAAGAGGGTACTTTAATAATTCAGAAACAACAAAGCTGCCTATAAACCCAGCTCCACCTATTACTAATACATTTGAGCTCTCTAATTTCATACTAATGTATTTCTAATTTTACTTACGATCTCAATTGAATTTCTTGCATCTGATAGTCCATTTCCCTTCCCTTCAATTATCTTTTGATAGCTTGCCGTGTGTAGGTCAGTAAAACCCTTACTAAACTCTATTTCCTCCCCTTTTATGGAAAGGGTTCTAAAGGTAGTTAGTCCTTTATCTTTAGCAGATTCAGGTAAATTTTCTGAGTTAATACTTAAATACCAATCTACTTTTGCTTTTTGCAAAATAAGTGTTCCTGCATTGGTATCCATAGTTTTTGTATGAACAGAAAAATCTTGCATTGGTCCAAATATCCATTGTAGCATATCAAAGAAGTGAACTCCAATATTACTTGCAATACCTCCTGATTTCGATTCATCACCTTTCCAGGAGGTAAAGTACCATCTCCCTCGTGAAGTAATATAGGTCAGATCAATGTCATAAACCTTTTCTCGTGAACCATTCTCAACTTTATCTTTTAGCTTTAAAATGGATTCATGGTGTCTTAATTGAAGTATAGTATTTACTTTGTTGGAATATTCCTTTTCTAATTCAATTAATGCATCCAAGTTCCATGTATTTAAAACCAAAGGTTTTTCGCATATCACATTTGCTCCTATACGAAGTCCGTAACGTATATGTGAATCGTGGAGATAGTTGGGGGAACAAATTGAGACATAATCTATATTAGTTCCTCCTCTTTTTAATTTCTCTAGATGACGGTCAAATCGTTCAAACTCATTAAAGAAACTAGCCTGAGGAAAATAACTATCAATTATTCCAATTCCATCATAGGGGTCATATGCAGCAATTAAATCATTACCAGTATCTTTTATTGCTTTCATGTGGCGAGGAGCAATGTATCCTGCAGCGCCAATGAGTACAAAATTTTTCATTCTTTTTTAACTATATTATTATCTAAAATATATTTTTCTCCACTTTCAGGACAACTAGCAATATTGTTTTTATTAAACTTTAAACGATGGCCATATTCACTTACCCAACCAATTTGTTTTGCAGGATTTCCAACCACTAAAGCATAAGGTAATACCTCTTTGGTTACTACAGCACCTGCTCCAACCAAACAATAAGATCCCAATTGATTTCCACAAATAATAGTAGCATTAGCACCTATTGTTGCACCTTTCTTTACTAAAGTCTTTACGAACTTATCCCTACGGACGATTGCTGATCGGGGGTTGATGATGTTTGTAAAAACCATTGAAGGGCCCAAAAAGACATCATCTTCGCAAACCACCCCTGTATATATTGAGACATTGTTTTGAACCTTAACATTGTTACCTAAAATGACTCCAGGGGAAATAACTACATTCTGCCCAACATTACAATTTTCTCCCAATTGCGCATCAGACATGATGTGTGAAAAGTGCCAAATTTTTGTATTAAATCCAATAAGACAATTTTTATCTATTACTGATGTCTTATGTGCAAAATAACTCTTCATAATCTATAATCTTGCATCCACTTGGTTAGTGTCTAGAACAGACTTTAAGTCATAAACTACAGACTCCTTTTGACTTTTTATTGCATTTAAATCGAGCTTAATAAATTCTTCATGAGCCACCGTGAGTATCACCACATCATATTGTTTAATTTTATGTGTCAATTTAATCCCAAAATATTTTCTAACTTCATTACTATCTGCATGTGGATCAAATACATCTACCTCCATACCAAAACTTTTTAATTCTTTATAAATGTCTGGAACTTTTGAATTTCTTATATCAGGACAGTTTTCCTTAAAAGTAATTCCCAATAAAAGTGCTTTCGACCCTCGTACTTGAATGCCCTTTTTGTTCATTAATTTTACAGCCTTGTTAGCCACGAAAATTCCCATATTATCGTTAACCCTTCTACCTGAGAGTATTACCTCTGGATAATAACCTATGCTTTCAGCTTTGTGTGCCAAATAATAAGGATCTACACTAATACAATGACCGCCTACTAAACCTGGTTTGAACTTAAGAAAATTCCATTTTGTTGCAGCTGCTTCAATTACCTCAGAGGTATCGATCCCGATCCTATCAAAGATCAATGCTAATTCGTTAACAAATGATATATTCAGATCCCTTTGTGCATTTTCAATTGCCTTAGAGGCCTCTGCCACTTTTATAGATGATGCTTTGTGCGTGCCTGCCTTGATAATTTTTTGATATAATTTATCTACCATCTCTGAAATGTGAGGAGTGGAACCTGAGGTTACTTTTTTGATATTTGTTAGTGTATTGATTTTATCTCCTGGATTAATCCTCTCAGGAGAGTAGCCACAATAAAAATCTTTGTTAAACTTAAGTCCAGAAACTTTTTCAAGTATAGGTACACAAAATTCTTCTGTACAACCAGGATAAACAGTACTTTCATAAATCACAATATTATTTGTATTAAGATATTTTCCAACAGCTGTGGAAGCAGCTTTTAAATAACTTAAATCTGGAGTTTTATCCCTAGTAATTGGTGTAGGAACAGTAATTATGTAAATATCATATCCCTTTAAATCTTTTTCACTTGAACTAACTATAAGTTTTTTATTAATCACCTTATCTAAATCATCTAAATTAGCTTCATCTGTCTTGTCTACTATCCTATTAAGTTCTGCTACTCTATCTTTATTTATATCATAACCAAGCACATGAAAATGTTTGGCAAATTCAATTGAGAGAGGTAATCCAACATAGCCAAGCCCGATTACAGCAATTTTTTGTTCAATATTCATGATCCAAGTGAATAAATTTTTTCATTAGTTGAAGTGTCTTTCCGAATAATTTTTCTACCATCAAAAATTTTTTTGTTTTGAGAAATTTCATTCCATTTTAAATCTTTAAACTGCTCCCACTCAGTTAAAATGGCAATAGCTTCTGATTCATTTAACGCGGAAATATGACTACTTGAAATAATTACTGAACTATTTCTTTTCTTTATTTCTTCATAAGATAGAGAAAGTGATTCCCAAAGTAATTTCAAATCTGTTCTTATTTTATCCTCTTTTACCATAGGGTCATAAACTTTAACAATAGCACCTGCGTCTAAAAGTTTATTTGTAACATAAATTGCTGCAGATTCCCTACTGTCATTAGTATTTGCTTTAAATGCCCAACCTAAAACAGTAATTATTTTACCTTTAACTTCTCCTCCAAGGTTATCAATTATCTTTTGAGCAAATCGATTTTTTTGATAATCATTCATTTTAAGAACTTGGTACCAGTAATCAGCAACTTCATCTAAACCGAAGTGCTTGCACAGATATACTAAATTAAGTATGTCCTTTTTAAAACAACTGCCACCAAAGCCAACTGAAGTATTTAAAAATTTTGGTCCAATACGATGATCCATTCCTACTGCTTTGGAGAGTTCATCTATGTCAGCACCTGTTTTTTCACAAAGTGCAGAGAGACTATTTATAGAGGAAATTCTTTGAGCTAACATAGCATTAGAAGATAATTTTGCAAGCTCAGAAGACCAAACATTTGTTATCAAAATTTTCTCTTTAGGAATCCACTGAGAATAAATATCAAGTAAAGCAGCTACTGCTTCTTTTCCTGAACCTGTTGAATCTCCACCAATTAAAACCCTATCGGATTTAAATAAATCTTTAATTGCAGTTCCCTCGGCTAAAAACTCAGGATTGGAGAGTATTTCAAAATTAACACTTGGATCTCCTTCGGCTTTAAGAATTTCTTTTATTTTTTCAGCTGTTCTAACAGGTAAAGTTGATTTTTCTATTACAATTTTATCCGACTTAGCTACTTTTGCAATATTCCTAGCACAAGCCTCAACATATTTCAAATCTGCCGCCATTCCTGCTCCAGGTCCATGAGTTTTGGTAGGAGTATTAACTGCCATGAAAATCATTTCTGAAGTATCAATATTTTTATCAATATCAGTAGAAAAAAATAGATTTTTTCCTCTGGTCTTAGATACAACTTCAGCAAGTCCAGGTTCGTAAACTGGTAACTTATCCAGATTTTTGTGGTTCCATGCCGCAATTCGATCAGAGTTAATATCCACTACAGTAACAACAATTTTTGGACATTTTAGAGCTACAACTGCCATAGTTGGTCCTCCTACATATCCTGCCCCAATACAGCATATCTTTTTAACCTTCATAGAGCAAAATGTGTTTACGTTCGCTCAAAAATTTTGAGGCTAAATAAAAACTAACTTTTCTTTTTATGAGTTTTTCAATTTTTTCCTCCAATTGAGAAATATAACTCATATTTAAATCCTTTCCAATCAGGAAAACCTCAATATTCCCAGTGTCATTACCCTCAGCATAATCTCCAACCAAAACAATTTTTTTAACATTTCCCATTCTTTCTAAAACAGTCTCTACTAAATCCTCCAAACCTAAATGTTTTAGGACCACTTTTCTTAAAATATCATACAAAGGGTGTTTAGTATTAGCTTGATATTCAATCTTATTATCGTTCTTGACTTTATCTAAGTAGCCTGCGTCATGTAAATGATTAAGTTCTTTTCGAATGGAATTAGAGGATTCACCCATTTCGGATGCAAGACCATTTAGGTAACCCCGGTTGGCCTGTGAAACAAAAAATTTGATCAACAACCTCAACCGGGTTTTAGAGGTTATAAGCTCTCCTAACATTATAATTAATCTAATTCAAGTACCAAAAGTACTTAAAAATTTTTGATACAAAAAACTTTTCAGGTAAAAAAAGTACTTGATTTTAATTTTTTTTAAAGAATATTAATTGCAACGTTGGTCGTATGTTACCTGAGCTTGATTATAACCAAAATTTATAGACTTGAGTAAAAGCTCACATGCTCTGCCATTTCCCCCAATATTAAAATTGGTTAATGCACATATGTACTCAGATTTACCCGTTTTAATTTGAAAATTATTAATGACTTTTTCAGAATATATTAGTGCTTTAGCATAATCACCGCCCATATAATATGCGCTGGCAGCATTTTCAAAATGGGCATATTCTAGCGAATCTATAGATGCAGCATTTTCAAATTTAATGGCGGCTTCAGTGAAAAGACCTTTATTGAAAAAATTTAGCCCTTCTTTTGAAATTAAATTTGCACGATTAATATTAGCTTCTCCAATTACTGCAAGTTTTTTAAGGGAAAAAAGTTCATTATCCTCTGAAAAAAATTTTGCTGCTTGTGTAGCATATTTTACTAAATCCTTTTCTCCACCCTGAACTATTTGAGATAAAACGATCAAAAAGTTTTTCCATATTACTGGACCAGATTTTTCAGATAAAACTCCAAAAGCTTTTTTAGTCTCAATTACATCCTTTTTAACTGCCAGGGTTTGAGCAAAGGTAGAGGCATGTAATGCGTTTTTTGGCAAACCATAAAAAGCTTTTTTGGCATTTACAAAAGCACTATCAATTTTATTTTGTTTTAAATAAATTTGAGCTTTTAAATTCTCACTAAAAAATAAATAAGGATTTGCTGGTATTCCCTGATTCAATAATTCAATTGCTTTGTTATATTTTTTTGCATTAAAATAATATCTTGCCTTGATAGATTTCATTGGTATTGTAGTGACAGTTATATTTGGTAAATCGGGAGTAATATTATCAATTTTGTTCATCGCAATACTGTACTTACTAGAATTAAAATCTCTTAGCAAAAACATTTGCCCTTTAAGAGATTCATAAGTAGTGTGTGTGATTTTTGAACTAAAAATCATTAAGACAATAACAAGAACCGGAAATAAGATCGTTAAATTTGATTTTAATTTCTTTCCATTCGATTTTTTTTCTCTATTATAATAGTATGATAGTAAAGCCATAGTTAGTGCCCAAGGAGCTAATACCTGCGGGCGGGCAATTGGAAAGTTTAAATTTGCATCAATAAAATATACTCCTAATGCAGAAATCAGTAAAAAAACAAACCATTTATCTTCTGATTTTAAACTAGATTTAAAAAGTAGAATTAAGGCAAAATATGCCCCGATTAGGAAAACCCCCAAATAAAGCAAAAAACCTATAATACCGAGCTCAGCACCCAGTTGAATAAAATCACTATGCGCATGATATGGAACAATATAACCATCAATATCATTTCGATCATAATGAATCGAGGATAGTTTCCAATTACCAATCCCTACCCCAAAAATAGGATTGGATGAGAAATGAGTAACTACATCTTCATAATAACGTAGACGCTTACCAATGGAACCATCAGCTTGACTTATAGAAATAGTAGCAGCCCGTGAAACGGCATCCGCTCCTTTATCAGATGTTAAAACCTGATTTAACCCTAGTGCTAATATCAATGGGATAATATAAAATAAGTTTGGCAAAAAAACTTTTAAACTCTTAGACTTAAGGTAAAGTATTGTTGTCCATAATATAAGTAAAATTGCAATTAAGGCTGCTGCAACAAAAGAAGCTCTACTTTGAATCATACTTAGAGAAAATAAGCTAAAAAAGACAAGTATGGAGTACAAAAATTTTACCCAATGTTTTGGATTTCGAATAATTAAATACAATACATAAGGAATTTTTATAGCTATAGAAAAAGCAGTAATATTTCGATTTGCCGTCACACCCTTAAGCTCACCTGGATTTATAGCACCAGCTTTGTACATCTCTAAAGCTTGTTCTAAAACTGCATAAACTTCAATTGCTAAAATCCCAGCTATTGCAATGCTGGCAAGTCGGTTTTTATCTTTTATATTATAAAGTAATATTCCCAAGTGCAAAAACATAAATAGGGTATTAAAATGACGGACAACATTAACTAAAACTTCAGTTGGGTTAATTGCGTAGAAATAAGAAATTCCTGCCCACATTACAAAAGAAATGTAAAAAATACTCATCCATGAACTTAATACTGAAATAATTCTGTCACTGTAATTTTTTCGATTTAGAAAAATATATACTCCGATGCAAAGGTTTAAAATACTGAGGTACAACCACTGAGGTGCAATTTTATCGACCGCTTCCCAATTAGGTATAAATCCCACGCACATGAATCCAATTATAAAAATGGAAGGGATAAAATTAGAGGTATCTAATCTGCTTTGCTTAGGGGCTACTTTAGCCATCTTAATAGATTTCTTGTTACTTTGCAATATATAAATTTATTTGAATAATTTATTTCAACTAAATAATGAATACAGTACTTTATATTATTACAACATTATTAAGTATATCAGCAGCATATGCACTTAAAAAATGGTTTACCAGACTTGGTAAATTCGATGCAATTAATTACCGTTCTGTCCACGATACACGAGCGACTAAAACTGGTGGAATAGCAGTTTTTACAACTCTATTTTTGATTTCTATATATTTATATATATCTCAACAAGAATTATATGATTTTTCACTATTGATTCCACTTGGAATTATGTTTATTGTTGGGGTTTATGACGACTTTTACAATGCAGATTTTAAGTTGAAATTTTTCCTTCAAATTATAGTTGCAAAAATTTTAATTGATCAAGGTTTTATTATTGACCATTTCCATGGAGTGTTGGGGTTACAAGAAATTCCAAGACTAATTAGTCAGATCTTTACAGTTTTTGTTTTCCTGGTGATTGTAAATGCAATAAACTTTATCGATGGTATCGATGGCATGGCTATTACAGAATTAGTAAAAGTTGTTTTAGTAGTTGAGCTTTTTTCGGAAGCTAAAACTCCGATTTTCTTTCTTGGAATTTTTACCATCTTAAGTTCAATTCCTTTATATTATTTCAATTACAAGAAAGATAATAAAGTATTTTTGGGAGATGCAGGGTCTTTGTTATTTGGGACTTTGATCGCTGTTTATCTTTTCCATGTATTAGGATCGGATTATACTTATAAATTGGACCACGAAATAAATAAGCCCCTTTTTACAATGAGCCTAATTATTTACCCATTGATTGATCTTTTAAGGGTATTTATAATTAGAATTTCAAATAAAAAGTCTCCTTTCTCCCCAGATCAGAATCATATTCATCATCTTTTGTTAAAAAAAGGCTACTCGCACTTTAAAATTGTCTCAATAGTACAGTTGATAAGTTTGATATCTCTTACTCTAGTTAAAATAATTGCATAAAAAAAGCCTCCCAAAATAGGAAGGCTTTTAATATTAATTAAAATAATTTTAATTAGTCACAACTGATTAATGCAAAATCTGCTGGAGAATCAATTGCGTTTGTAGCACCACCAAATCCTGTAGCATTGGTGTCATCAGCGATATGAGCTGATAATGCTTTATTACTCGCAGGGCTTGCAATAGTTCTTACTACAACGTCCTGAGCATTTTCTTCTTGAGTATATAATTCTACTTTGTCAAGATCAACTGTAGCAGTTACTGAACCAGAGGTTTTAGCACCATCATAGTAATTTACGAAAGCTTTAACTCCACAGATAATACCTGTGTTATCTACAATTGCTGCCTCTAAGTAAGGTGTAGTATCAGTACCAGCGGTAGCAGAGGTATATTCACCTGGTAAAGCATTTCCGCTTATAGTTACAGTAACCTTAGCAGTAGGCTCAACGGCAGGTGAGAAACCAGCCATTACAATACTAGTTAATGAAGCATTACCTGTGATTTCAATCTCCTTGATTTTATTAACTGTAGACATATCTAGAGATGTAAGCTTATCATTGTTAACAACTTCGATACCTAGAGCTCTCTCTCCGTCAAGTCTGTCGTGAGCAAGCGCAACAGTTGCTAGATCAGCATTATTTTTAAGTACCAAATCAAGAATAGTACTACCACCCACACTTGAAAAACCTGTCAATTTAGTAGCATCAAGAGATACTTGTCTTAAAGTACCACCAACTACAAGCTCAGTAAGTAAAGTATTTGAACCTGTAAGTGTTACATCATTTGCTTGACCATTTTGAGTAATTGGAGATTTCTGCTTACCAAGAACTGTCAAAGAAGTAATTGAAACTGCAGTAGAATAGTTAAGTGATGCCTCTTGAGCATGTAACTTAAGTACTTTTACCCCGGCAAAATCAACCAAATCATTAATAGCAGCAAGGTTACCGACCTCAATTGTAGCATCATTTGCAACATCTATAGTTCCAGTTGAAGTTGCAAGTTGTATAGCAGCAAAACTAGTTGCACTAGCAGCAACTATACCACCGCCTGCGGTTTCTAAAGCAGGAGCAGAAACAGTAGTTGGTCCAACAAGTGTGACTGTAGCACCAGCACTAGTTGTTTTCAAAGAAGCAATGTTAACAGATGAAGCAGTTATATTTGCTACGGCAGATATAGAAGCAACAGAACCAAGGTTAACTGTTGTTGCAGATATTACTGTAGATGAAGCCAAAGCAGTTAAACCTCCTAAATCAACACTCGCATCAGACGTGACTGAAAGTTGTTTTGCAGACGTAACACCTGCAAGAGTTACAGCTCCCTTGGCAGTTATTGTAACTTGTCCTGAGAAAGAACCAGCACCAAGCGAAAACGACGTTGATCCGTCAACTGTAATTGTTGTAGCAGTCTGAGCTGTAGTACTGCCTGATACAAATTCTGTGGCTTTTGGACAGTTAACAGTTGTTGGAAGTACACCAGAAATTTTAACAGAAGTTGCTTCTGGTAATGCTAATTCATTGGCAGCTGTTCTTGCAGCTCCCTCGGTAAGTCCAGAGAAGTCAACAGAAGTAATTGTTACACCAGCCGTTTGAATTAAAATATTTCCTGCAACGCTATTAAGTAGTGGCATTAGTAAAGCACCACCTTGGTTAATTTCCATTGCTTCAGTCACTGTAGTAAGAGCACCAGCAGTAAGTGAACCTGATGCAGCATTTATATCAAGACTACCTTGAATGTACTGTAGTGAAGCAGCTGTAAGTGCTTCATCAGTAGTAACTGTAACAGTTTTCATAACAACCTTGATTTTGTCTAATACTGCGTTTAATCTTGCAATATCAGCGGCAGCAGAGATATCACTTGCGCCAGTAGTACCTACAACCAAAGAACCATTAATTGTAACATTAGGATCATCAGCACCAGTACTAATTAAATCTTCAGCTAAAGATAGCTCAGCTAGTGAAGTAATTCGAATGTTTTGATTGATTACAGCATTAGCAGTTAGAAGCTCGTTAAGTTTTTCAAGAATTTGATCTACTTCAGCATCTAAATCTGCAACTTCCGTTTCAATACCTGCTAAATCATCTGCTAAAGAGAGATCAGCAACACTTTGTTTAACAGCAGCAACTTCAGTTAAAATTCCTGCTAAATCTGAATCTGTAAGCGCAGTACTAGCTAGATTATCTAATTTAGTACTAAGAGCAGACACAGTTGTCTGAACAGAAAGAAGTCCGTCAACTGTAGTCGCTAACGAGCTAATCTTTGAATTCAGATCGTCAAATTGATCGTCATAGTTTTGACATCCGACCATTGTCAGAGCAACAACTAATAGACCTAATAAACCTTTTTTCATTTGAATAAAATTAAATTAATTAATAATGTTTATAATATTTTAATTGCTTGTAAATTAAATTTCAAAGCAACTCCTACTTATATAGCAAATACTATGCCAAATTCGTTTTATGAACAAAAAACCCTCCAAAGTTCTTACTTAGGAGGGGGATACACATTAAAATTAATTTAATTTATTCGTAAATCAATAAACTAATTTAATTTTTTTATGTGTTGATTATAAAGGGTTTAGTATACAATTATAAACAGTGCATGTTAATAATTCTGTCTTAAAAGAGTGCAAAAAAAATTTTAACCCTTTAGCTTTATCCAAAAACGTGGAATAGAATTGTCCAGTTTAAGCTTAAAGAGTATAACTCATTCCAAAATAAAAATTTCTCATTGGTGCTGGCTCATAGTACCTCTTACCCCATGCATTGATTCGAATGTTATCGTTATATTTTCGGTCAAATAGATTATTAATACCTGCAAAAAACTCAAAATCATTGAGGGATTTCCAAGCTTTTAAGTTTGAAAGGAAATATGGAGAAATTTTGTTTTGATTTGAATCATCTGAGTATATCGATCCGCAATACTGGTTTAAACTCATTATTCCCCAACCATTTGAAAAATTATAACTTGAGGAAGCAAAGAATTGCTGTTGAGGAATTCCAGGTAATTTATTGCCGGAAAGATTTTTTTCTTCTAACTGATAGTCATCAAATTCTATAGCTGCGTAATTAAACGCAGCGAGCCAATGCCATCCTATTTTTCGAAGCTCCCATTGAACTTCAATTCCCTTTCGATTGGTTTTACCAGCATTTCTATAAAAAGTTCGGGTTGGAAAATCCTCTAATTCATAGGAGATAAGTTCGTTTTTGGTTCGAATGTCATAGAGAGTAGTTTCCAATTGACCAAAGGAAGAATTGTAACGCCAGCCTAGTTCAAAGTTTCTAGCTTGAGACGACGATAGGTCAGGGTTAAATCCCTCTTCGCCAAAGGGGTTAGCGGAGAGCTCACTAAGTGTTGGTGTTTCAAAACTTGTAGCGTAGGATGCGAAAAAAATATGATCAACTAAATCAGTATAAGTAAATCCCAAACTATAGTTAACTACACTTAAATTTGTTTTACTATCTACTAAATTCGTTCCTAGTTGTTGTCTGTCAAATCTCATTCCTGCTCGTAAAACCCCAAAACTGAGTCGATATTCATCCAACAAGCTTATTGTTTTATTATTAAATAATTCCTTTTGATCTAATGTTATATCTCCAGCTTCACCTGCAATATTTTTAAAGCGCTTTCTGTGATCAGTTTGATCTGCAAATGAAACCCTTAATTGTATAATGTGGTTTTCCTTTGGTTGATACTCGAAAACTGCTCCTCCTCCGTAATAATCTCTTACCAGGTCAACTAAACCTCCAAACTCAAAGGGTAGTCTCCCTTTAAAATCGCGGTGGGCATAAAAAAGGTAAGAGCTAAAGCTTAAATTTTTACCAAAATTTTTCTCCCATTGTAACCCAGTTTTAATATGTTCGATAGACTCAAAAGTTTGAAAGCTCCTATTTTGAGGACGTGCTTGTCTTCTGTTTTCAATAACACTTTGTAAATTAATACCCCCCGCGTCATAAGCATATGGACTATTGGTGTAATTAAATTGAAAACTTAATTTTGATTTAGAAGAAAAATCATGCCAAATGCGGGTATTAAAAACATGTTGTTTATACTTGCTATGATCACGATAACCATCAGATTGGGACAGATTTTGGTAAAGAACTGCTTTAGTTTTGTTGTTTTTTAACCCAACAGTTGCTGAAAGATTACTGCTTGAGAAAGATCCCCCTTGGGCGCGAAAACGAACGAAATCATCTTCAAAATCGGATAAAGTATTGATTTGAATTACACCGCCGGCCGCATTTCCGTAAAAGGTTGAAGCGGGTCCCCTTAATACAGTCAATGATTGGATTAGGCCCAATGGCAGATTATCCAGTTGACCCTGTCCATCAGGGGTAGTCTCTGGAATACCATCCACAATCAATTGAATTCCACGAATTCCAAAGGCAGATCGAGCACCAAAACCACGAATTGACACGCGAAGGTCTTGTGCAAAGTTTTGGGTATTTTGCGCAAATAAACCAGGAACACCTTGGAGGTAGTCCTGAAGCGAATTTTGGGGGTTGTTGAGTTGGGTCTGAGGGAAAGTTTTATAAGTTAAGGCAAAAGGTAAAATACTTTTTGGAGATTTAATTCTAGCGGCATCTAAAATAATTTCTTTGAGGGCTATTTTTTGCTGAAGGGTGTCTTGACCAAAAAGCAAAGTAGAAAAGAATGAATTTATACAGAATATAATTATAACGCAGCAAATATGTTTATACATTTTTTAAAATTGTTTATTGGGCGCAAAGATATAACTGGAATTATTATTTTTAAATGAAATTTTATAGAATGTTAAGTTTAAGTGACTCCGAAGAGATATTAGCTGTTTTAATAGCTTTAGCAATAATTATAGGGTTCATATTTAGCACTTATAGAGACATCAAATCAACTATCTCAGAAGAAAAGGAAAAATTAGCTAGTAAAAAAGAGGTAGAGGAGAAAGTTAAAACACTTATTGACTATTTAGATGCAAAAACTAGATTAGTCAATTTAGTTAACAAGCAAAAGAATAAAATAAAAAAAGAAGAAAATAAATAATATATTTGTTAAAACAAATGTTGTATCTACAATTATGAAAAAAGTATTTCACAGTGCTGAATCTCGGGGCCATGCTGACCACGGCTGGCTTAATGCGAATTACTCTTTTAGTTTTGCTAGCTATTTTAATCCACAACGTTCTAATTTTGGGGCTTTACGTGTTTTAAATGACGATACCATTTCACCTGGAAAAGGATTTGGCACTCACCCTCATGACAATATGGAAATAATAACTATCCCCTTAAAAGGGGATTTGGAGCATAAAGATAGCATGGGAAATATTGGAGTAATTAATGAAGGAGAAATCCAAGTAATGAGTTCAGGAACGGGGGTTTATCATAGCGAATACAATAAAAATTCAGATAATTTTGTCAATCTATTGCAGCTTTGGGTGATACCAAAAGAACAAGATGTTGAGCCCAGATATGATCAACTATCGATTAGAGAACTAAAAAAAAATAATAGTTTTTATCAAGTTTTGTCACCCTACCCTGAAGACAATGGCCTTTGGATTCATCAAGACGCCTGGTTTCACCTTGGAGATTTTGAAGAACAAACTTCTATTGATTACATTTTTAAAAAAGAAGGGAATGGTGTTTATGTTTTTGTTATTGAAGGCGCTTTCATGATTGCCAATGAGAAGCTAAAAAAAAGAGACGCAATAGGAGTTTGGAATACGAATAAAATCTCATTTGAAGCTCAAAGCGAGTCCAGAGTATTGATTGTAGAAGTGCCAATGGAATTCTAATTTAAAAATAACAAATGTTCAATATAAGCGCTCAAGAATTAATTAAAGTAATTGAAAATCGTATTGATAATGGAGACTATAAAGATGCTGTCCACAAAATCAAATTAATGACTACTAGAGAAATGATCCTAGAAATTCTATCTAAATAAATACAACATTTATATAAAACATAATTATGAATCGGAGAAAATTTATTTCAGATACAGGTAAATATTCTTTTGGGGGTTTATTCTTCCCTAGCTTTCCATTTATAAAATTAAATCAAATTAAGATAAGTGTTAAACAATTAACACAAGGGACCGATCATCATTTTTTTGGATATATAGGTCAATCCTTAACAATTCCCTGGAGTAAAAACGGAGATCGCATCCTATGTCTCTCAGCCCCTTTCCACGACCATCTTGCAGGTAAAGGGGAACCTGCTAACGTCAATATTATTTATGCCAATGAAAAGATTGGAAATTCTTTTAAAATTGAAAAAGTTGACGAAAGTCAGGGATGGAATCATCAACAAGGAACCATGTTTTATTGGAACCCCCATTCACCTCAAGATCAGTTTTTTTTTAATGATCGTAACTCACAGTCAGGAGTGGTAAAAACTGTTCTATTTGATTTAAGTAAAGGTAGAAGGATAAAAACTTATGAATATGGCAATCAATCTTTTGGAAATAGCGGAGTAAGCCCTAAAGGAAAACATTTTTTAGCCATTAATTATGCCCGAATGGCTCGCTTAAGACCTGTAACAGGTTATAGAGATTCTTATGATTGGAGTGAAGATATTGCTGCTCCAAAAGAAGATGGTATTGCTATAATTGATATTGACACCGGAGAAAAGAAAATCCTTTTATCTTTTAAACAAATGGCTGAAGGACTTGATAGAAAAGGATTTGATGCCAAAGGGAGAAATCTATTTATCAATCACACACTTTGGAGTCGGGATGGCAAATGGATTTATTTTTTTGTTAGAGCAGGTTGGAAGTCAGATAAAGATGGTAGAGAGGGACTAAATGCAGCTTGTTCGGTCAAAGTTGATGGTACTCAATTTTTTGCTGGGCATAGACACATAGGGGGACATCCAGAATGGGCAAATGGAACTGAAATCATAGGAAGTTACGATAACAGGCAAATTGTTTATGATATAATTACACGGAAAATTAAAAGAACCATTGGCAGTAACAAGATTTTCCCCCAACCTGGTGGAGATGTTAGCTTATCTCCCAATTCGGAATGGCTTGTGAATGGATATAATGATAAAGCAGGTTCAAATTTCTATTCTTTGATGAATCTAAAAACTGGTAATTGGATCAATACACCAAGTTTTAACACGGGTGTTTACAAAAAAGATTTGAGGATTGATCCTGCTCCAAGATGGAATCATGATAACAACGAAATCTTAGTTTCTGGATTAGATGAAAATGGGATAAGACAGTTATTTGTAATATCAGTAAAATATTAATTCTGATATGGAAATAATTCCTCATCAAGGTATGTCTTTTGAATCTCTTTTTAGGGGGTTAATTGGTATGCTTGTACTAATTATTCTGGCTTACCTGCTTAGTAACAATAGAAAACAAATTTCTTGGAAATTAGTAATAATAGGTCTTACAGCTCAAATTTCCATTGCGATCGGAGTTATTAAAATATCCGTGATTAAAAGTTTTTTTGGAATTATCAGCAGTTTCTTTGTAAAGATCTTAGAATATACTAATGCTGGAACAGCGATGTTGTTGGGAGAATTTGCGAGTATAGATAAATACGGTTTCATATTTGTATTTCAAGCATTACCTATTATTATATTTTTTTCAGCATTAACATCTGTACTGTTTTATCTTGGAATTATTCAAAAGATTGTGCAGTTTTTAGCCTTGTCCTTAAAAAAACTATTAGGGATTTCAGGGCCTGAAAGTTTAACAGTCGCGGGAAATATCTTCTTAGGACAGACTGAAGCACCGCTTTTAATCAAGGCCTATTTGGAAAAGATGAACCGTTCAGAACTTTTTTTAGTAATGTTGGGTGGAATGGCAACAGTTGCTGGGAGTGTAATGGGAGCCTACATTGGTTTTCTAGGGGGTGATGACCCTATTGAGCGATTAGCTTTTGCCAAAAGTTTATTGGCAGCATCGGTGATGGCTGCTCCCGGAGCGGTAGTTGTTGCAAAAATAATGTATCCTCAAACAGAAAAAATAATTGAAAATATAACCATCCCAACTGATAAAATTGGCAATAATTTTATTGGAACACTTTCAATGGGCACAGCCGAAGGTGTTAGAATGGCCGTTAATGTTGGTGCTATGTTATTAGTATTTATATCTCTAATTGCAATGATAAATGGAGTTTTCTTTGGTATAGGTGATGGATTAGGACTAAATAAATGGGTAATTGAAAATACGCCTTATGAAAATTTTTCTATTGAGTTAATTTTGGGATATTTATTTGCTCCTTTAATGTGGTTAATCGGAGTTGAAACAATGGATGTAGCCATAATGGGACAACTTTTGGGCTTGAAGCTCGTAGCTAGTGAATTTGTAGGCTATATTGAATTGGCATCGTTGAAAGACATTAATAATACACTCCACTTTGGCTACCAAAAATCGATCCTAATGGCAAGTTACCTTCTCTGTGGTTTTGCAAATTTTGCATCTATAGGAATTCAAGTAGGCGGTATTAGTGTTATTGCTCCATTGCAACGTAAGAATCTCAGTGAATTGGGTTTAAAAGCAATGATAGGTGGAACTATTGTTTCCTTAATGTCTGCTACAATAGCTGGTGCAATTTTAGGCTAGTCTCACAATACACTTACCTTAATTTTTTTCCATTTTTTGATGAGCAATATTCCAAAAATAAATGAAGATATCGTCAGAGCAGATGCACTTGTATATTCTCCATAAATCCAATAGCCAGTTGCAAACATAATGCTGTAGATTAATCCACATCCCAAAAGCATAGCTATAATTCCAGAAGGAACATTCCAACTACTGTCTTTTTTGTCGAGCTTTACTTTATTTTTTTTAGCATTTTGAATGACCATTTCCCAACCAGGTCCCCCGGGTTGAGTTTTTTTATAAAATTTTCGAAGTACTTCGTCACTCTCAGGGCGGGTCATATAGGTTACTGATAACCAAATGATTGAGGTGAATAAAACAACAAAAGGATATTCTAACCAATCAGGTAATAGTCCTTTATTTGAACCAAAAAGATAAGGCCCTAAATCACTTGTTTTAAGTGAAATAGCAACTATCCCTGAGGCAAACATCGCTGATATTTCACTCCAAGAATTGATCCGCCACCAAAACCATCGAAGTATAAAAATTAGTCCAGTTCCTGCACCGAAAGTCAGTAAAATATCAAATATCTGAAGTGCATTTTGCAGTAATAGTGCAAGTCCCGCACTTAATATCATCAGAGTAATAGTAGAGATTCTCCCAACGGCTACCAATTTTTTTTCGGAGGCGTTGGGGTTAATTTGTTTTTGATAAAAATCGTAAACCATATAAGAAGAACCCCAGTTTAGTTGCGTAGATATTGTACTCATATACGCTGCTATAAGTGACGCTAAAACCAATCCTATGAGACCCGAAGGTAATTTAATTAACATTGCAGAGTAGGCCAAATCGTGTCCTAATTTGTCGTCTGAAATATTAGGGAAAGCTTCTTTTATACTTGATAAATCTGGGAATATAACAAGAGAGGTTAAGGCTACTAAAATCCAAGGCCAAGGTCTTAGAGCATAGTGCATAATGTTAAAAAAGAAAGTTGCACCAATGGCATGGTTTTCATCCTTTGAGGCCAACATACGTTGAGCAATATACCCTCCTCCTCCAGGCTCTGCCCCTGGGTACCATGCACTCCACCATTGAACCGCTAAAGGGATGATTAAAAGGGTTATCAATGACCGTGCATCTGAAAAATCTGGTAAAATAGAAAGTTTGTTACTCACGTTTTCGTGGTTTAAGAGTGCAGTCATTCCTCCAACCTCTGGAAGGTTTACTAAGTAATAAGCGGCACCTATTGATCCAGCCATAGCAACAAAAAACAAAAGAAAATCCGTGTAAAGTACACCTCTAAATCCCCCAAGGGTACTGAACAAAACTGTAACCAGTCCCGCACTTATTACAGTTTGCCATGGTTCTAACCCCAACATTATCCCTCCGATTTTAATAGCCGCAAGGGTAACGGAAGACATCGTAATCACGTTAAATATTACACCTAAATACAAAGCTCTAAATTTTCTAAGAAAACTTGCAGGAGCACCACCGTAACGAAACTCGTAAAATTCAATATCTGTCTTTACGTTAGATTTACGCCATAATTTGGCATAGACAAAAACGGTAAGTAAGCCTGTAATTAAAAATGCCCACCAGACCCAATTCCCAGAAACCCCATTGGTTCTTACTATATCAGTCACTAAGTTAGGAGTGTCAGTTGAAAAAGTAGTAGCTACCATTGATATCCCTAACAACCACCATGGCATATTCCGCCCAGACAGAAAAAACTCGCCACTAGAGGATCCAGCTTTTTTTGAGACCCATATACCAATAAACAAAGAGATTGAAAAAAAAGTTATAATAATTATCCAATCTATTGGTGCTAATTCCATAGTTTTCAAATTGGTCAAGCAAAGTAATAATTAATATTACAAAATAATGTTAAACAAGAAGTAGGTTTAATTTTTTTGAAATAGGTTTGTAATACAAAACTTTATTTAATGAGTTTAAGCGGCCATTATTTTTTTTCCAGAAAATTCAAACTCATAAAGGGTTTATTAGAATTCTTCTTTATGATTTCAAGCTTCAATTTAGTATTGGCACAAATTGAAAATAATAATTCTTCATTTAAATTTCCGATTGAGGAAAATGAAAAAAGTAGCCCCTTGTATATAAAGCCTGAGGAAAGTAAATATCTTAAGAGGGATTTTTTAAAAAAAGACCCAATTGATATTACTGATCCTAACTTAAATGAAAATGCAACTATTGATATGGGAAATCAAGAAAAATTTTTAGATCCCGGGGATTATCACCTTTCAAAGTTGAATGGAAAAAGCCTAGAAGAAAATAAAGACCCTAATAAATTTAAGTCGAACCAATTTATGGGAGATTATAGAATTAAGGGTTCTAAGGCTAGAATTATATTTAGAGATCACGAATACCCCGACGGAGATCGAGTAAGAATTCTTCATAATGATCAAGTGATTCAGCCCAATGTATTATTGGTAGAGCGTTTTAGAGGCTTGAGTATTTCACTAGTTAAAGGTTTTAATAAAATTGATTTTATTGCGCTCAATCAAGGTGAGTCAGGCCCAAACACAGCTGAGGTCAGGGTTTATGATGAAGGTGGAAATATGACCGCTTCCAATCAATGGAATCTTGCAACTGGAGTGCGTGCAACTTATATATTGGTTAAAGAGTAAATTGCTACTTTGATTTCCTAATCAAAATAGCAATTAAAGTTAGTATCAATCCCCCGTAAAGATAAGGTTTATCAATAAAAGAAAGCTTTGTATACATTAGATAGACAATATAAAAACAGACTACTGCCAAGATAAAAAGCATACCTTTGATAAGCTTTAATAAATTCATTTTGACAAAATACAAAAGCTTAAATTAAAAAAATGATTAAATACTACTTTATAGGTGTTATAATTTTAATAAGTGCAATCCTGGCCAATATTATCGCGTCAAAATTGGGTCTTAAGACTTGGTATGACTTTTTAAATTCTATTGGGAATAGCTCATTAAAACTAATGGATTATCTATGGCTCTTTGGCATATATCCTCTAATTTTAGGATTAAGCGCAAAATTAGGGATAATAGTTTGGGAAAAGTTATTTTAATCGATCTTGGGATTGATCATTTTTAGATTGGTCTTTCATTAAAAGCAATCCTATAACACCAAAAAAACCAAAAAGAAATCCAATAA
>CACHZY010000025.1 GCA_902584445.1 uncultured Bacteroidota bacterium
TCCAAAATTAACATTTGATTTAGCTCCTATTTTGAGTTGACCAGCACCTGCAATTGTTCCATTAAAATTTAGTTGACTAGATAAGCTGCTAGCGGTGAAAAGTAAATTAGTATTTATTGTCAAAGTGTGGCCAGCGCCAAAAGTTATAGTTTGATTGTTGTTATTTGTTCGCCAGATTTTTTCTCCTCCTCCTGAGGTAACCACAATAGGAAGATTCATGTTAACAGTGAGGTTCCCTTTATTTGCTTGATATATCTGATTAACACCGTCACCTACCATTGTAATTTTATTATTACCAGTTCGGGTAAATGTTACTGTACCAGGGGTATTTCCGGTAAATTTAAGTTGAGCTAATGAAACATCTGCATCTACTATTACAGAAGCAGCTTCTATAGTCGCTTTTGCTTGGGCGTGATTAGGAACACCGTTACTCCAGTTATTAGCGTTAGACCATAAATTATCCCCATCCCCATTATTGAAAGTGCTATCTACATTACCACCTCCTCCTCCGCCAGCGGTGTATAATTGTCCTTGGGCATTGATTAATGCTGCAGCTCCGTTAAGAGTAATTTGAGATAATTGCTGCGCTGTTAGCCCATTTGCATTTGTACCGAAGGATACTTCATTATTTGAAACACCAGTTATGTTAATAGTTCCTGTATTCCAATTTGATCCAGAATTATCAGCAAAGGCAATGGATGTTACATCTGCATGGGCAGATAAGTTAATGCTTCCACTTCCCATAGTAATTAATCCAGCTGCCGACTGATTTTTATTAATAACAAGGCCAACCGTGTTATTATTTACACTTATATTCCCTTTAAATGTATTTGCTCCATTAACGGTGATGGTTACTCCTGCATTTATTACATCAATAACACCTCCAGCCCTTAAAAAGGTACCGCCGTCAGCTACGTTGGAAACTAAAGCTACCGCAGCAGCTCCTGCTCCTCCGCCAATCTCCATAATACCGCTATAACCTGCTCCATTGTAATTCACTCCAAATTTAGGTCTAGTAGATGTACCAAATTTGATTTTTCCAGCACCCGCTAATGAATGGTTGAAATTTAATTGACTTGAGTTATTAAGGGCAGTAAAAATGAGTGGATCCTTAACAGTAAATGCTTGAGCAAATACCAAATTTTGTTGCCCTTGAGCCTGTCTAAATGTATTATTTGCAGCACCGTTTGAGTCGAATATAATTGGAATATTAAACGTTGCAGCCTGTTGAAATTTATTCATCTGAAGTGGCTGAGTTACTCCATTACCAGTTATCGTTAACACTCCGTTTCCATTAGCACTATTAAGTTGATTTGCATTAATTCCACCAGCTGCAGCATTAACAAAATTAAGTTGACCAACAGTGTAAGGTCCTGGAAGATCTACAATTTTAGCAATTTGTGCTTTAGCGTTTGCTGCGTTTGCTACCCCATTTGTCCAATTGGTAGCAGTTGCCCAACTACCATCACCTGTATTGCTATTATTTGTAAACTTAGTAGTTTGACCTATAACTACATAAGAAGTAGTTAAAAAGCCTAGTAATAATAAGAATCGTAAAAAATTAATTTTTTTAATCAATGCTTTAATTATTTAAGTGTATAAAAATACCCTAATTGTGTATAGAAATATCTCAACTAAATAGGAATTTTTTATAACAAATTACTCAAATAATAAAACAACTAATTCATATAAGTGTGAAGTTCAGTATTTTACAACTTTATGATGGAAACATCATCTAAAAAGAATGTTGGTAAAAGTGGATTTAGCTGAGGTTTGTAAAAAGCTAGTCTTGCCGAAGTTACCTCACTGGGAACAGTAAACTCTATTTTGTTTTCAGTCCATACATCAGTTTTTAAAATTTCAAATTCTAAAAATTTAGCTTCGTTTCCTTTTTCATTTCTTAAAACTGCTTTGAAAGTATTTTCAGGAATATCTTTCCACCTATGAGAAAATTTTAACTCGTATTTCTCCCCTGGCTCTAGATCAATTACTTGATAAATCGAACCATCGTGAGGTTCAATTCTGGCAAGATAATTACCTGAATTAGGAGGTTGAGCTGCTGAGGAAATCACAGCATTTTTAAAACCTCCCCAAGGATATATATCACCGGTTTCAAAAGTTCCATTTTTAATAATATTACCATCAATCTCCTTGATTACCTCAGGTAAAGTACCTGGTCCACTTTCAGGGTTGAATCTAAATTGAGAATAGTAATTTCCAAGAATAGTTAAGTTATCAAATTCATCATATAAAATTGAAGAAACTAATCTAGGATAATTAGGGGAATTAGTGGTCCCAGAAAACCACGCAAATCTATGGACGAATTTTCTTTCATAAAATCCACTCAGGATTGATTTCATTGTTGGTAAAGCTTGAGCAAGGGAAATTTTATTTTCAGAAACCGTTTTGGCGTCGTTATCTACAATTGACATTTCAGTTACCCAAATAGGTTTTCTGTATTTATCATATATATCATCAACTGCTTGAAAAAATAAACCTGAATTATTTCCCCTGTATATGTGAATACATATAAAATCGACTCTAAGGTTTTTACTTTCTGCTTCACTCATAAATTGTTCAAGCCAAACGCTGTTAACAGAAGATGGAACTGGACTCCCCAGAGGCACTCCAAGCTCCTCGAGCTTTGGCCATAATTCAATAGCTTCCTCTACTGTCATATTTGCCTGCGAGGTAAGATCAGGTTCATTAAACCCTAGAACATTCTTGACAATTCCTGAATCAACTAATCCCTTTATTCTTTGAATCTCAGATTCTGTTACATTAGCAGCTCCCCAAAACATGGGAACATATTCAACTCCATCGGGAATAGTTTCTCTGTAATCTCTATTCCATGAATAGGACCAAAAAGGCTTTAAAGCGCCAATTCTTGTTGACCAAGTCCTCTGCCTATATGACATTCCAATCCCTTTTTTATCAAGGGTTTGAATTGTGGGCTCTGTCACTGGGTTTGGATTAATTAGACCGTTATCTGGATTTTGAATATTAGGCTCTGAATGATTTGACACACTACTATCATCCTCACTAGAGCATGAAAAAAAACTTAGAACAAAAAGAAATGATATTGCATAACTAAACATCTTGAAATACTTGGGGAGTATTAAGGATTGATTCAGTGTAACTAGTTTCTTTAATTTCATTTTAGTGTTTGATTACAAAAGTAGAAAAAGTGATAAAATAAAAATGAATTATAATTTATGATTAAAATTTCATGCAAATTAAATTAATTAGAATGATTACTCAGATAAGAATTTGATTTTTCTAATTTTATGAAAATTTCAATGGCTGATGTAGAGAGTATTTCCAGATTGGTTGATACGATAAGGTATTAGAGGGAAGTTTCGGTTGGTATTTTCATCTGGATTCAGTAGTTGGCCGACGGCCAAACTATATTGATAGCCTTCACATTCACACTCTGCTAAAACTCCTTTTAAGCTTAATTTTGAACAGTTTTTGATTGGATGATTAGGACAGCTAGCTTCCCAAGCTAAATAAGTGCCGTTCAAATTAAAAATTAAAACACCATTGATTCCTCCCGAAGGAAAGAGGCTGCTTCCTCCAGTAAACCTCAAATTATCGTTGCTAGGAAGGTTTAAATTAACAGAAACATTAAACTTAACTGAGTTAAGGTTGGGATTACGACTAATTTCATTCTTACTACATGAAAATAATACCAACGTGAGTAATAAAATGATTTTCCTAACCAAAATTTTACCAAAAACGTTCAATTGCTTATATTTGATTTACATCCCTATTATAGTTAAGGGATGTTTCTTTTTAAAGAAACGTAAAAAAAATGAGTAAAGTATCTTATTACACAGATCAAGGGCTAAAAAATCTAAGAGATGAGCTAAATCAGCTTAAAGATGTAGAGCGACCAAAAGCCTCTCAAGCTATTGCCGAGGCCAGGGATAAAGGAGACCTTAGTGAAAATGCTGAGTATGATGCTGCCAAAGAAGCCCAGGGACTTTTAGAACTCCAAATTTCTAAACTAGAAGAAACACTTTCAAATGCGAGACTGATTAACGAGTCTCAATTAGATACATCAAAAGTATTGGTCCATTCAAATGTGGAGGTAAAAAATAAGACAAACGGAGCCTTAATGAAATACAAATTGGTGGCCCAAAGTGAGGCAGATTTAAAAACTGGTAAGATCTCTGTTGATTCTCCTATTGGTAAGGGTTTGTTGGGAAAAACTGAAGGCGAAGTTGCTGAAATCATCGTTCCAAATGGAACTATTGAATTCGAAATAGTTTCAATTTCCAGAGATTAGTATGGCTGGAATTTTTTCAAAGATTATTGCTGGAGATATTCCCTCATACAAGGTCTATGAGGATAATAAACACTATGCTTTTTTAGACATTAACCCCAATTCAATTGGACATACACTGTGTGTCCCCAAAAAAGAGATTGATAAAATATTTGATTTATCAGAAAAAGATTTTAAAAGACTTATGGATTTTTCAAGAACTGTGGCCATTGCAATTGAAAAGGCAATTCCTTGTGATCGAGTTGGGGTGTCTGTTATAGGACTTGAGGTTCCTCATGCTCATGTTCACCTGATTCCATTAAAAAAAATGGAGGATGCTACTTTTCAAAAAAAAGTTTCGCAAACCCCAGAAGGATTTAAGAAAACGGCTTCCAAAATCAGGAAATACCTTTAGGATTTTTTTTTAGTAATATTTCGAAGGTTGTTCCTTTACCTAAGACTGATTTTTTGACGCTTATTTTTCCTTTATGGTAGTCAGAGATAATCCTTTTAGCTAAGGAAAGTCCAAGCCCCCATCCTCTTTTTTTTGATGTAAAGCCAGGAGAAAATATTTTTTTAAATAATTCTTTTTTAATTCCGTGACCTGAATCACTAACTGTAATAATTACCCAATTGACATTAGTATCTAGGTTGATACTAATTATCCCTTTTCCCTTAATGGCATCAATACCATTTTTAATAAGGTTCTCAAGTGTCCAGCCAAATAGTTGCTGATTCAGTGGCAATAGGATTTCTTTCTTGGGAATTTCAGTTTGAAATTCAACTAAATCTGAACTTCTTTTTTCAAGGTATTCGATTGTCTTATTTGTTTCAGCAACTATGTCCGCCTCCTCGAGTTTAGGCAGAAAACCCATTTTTGAAAAACGGTCAGTAATAACTTTTAATCTATCCAAGTCTTTTTCAATTTCACTTAAGGGCTCACTTTCTTGTTTTTCATCTTTCATTAATGTTATCCATCCGATCATTGATGTGAGTGGAGTACCTATCTGATGTGCGGTTTCTTTAGCCATCGCATTCCATAGCCGGTTTTGCTCTGATATTCTAGAGGTCTTATATACGAAATATAGTACTGCCCCAAAGAGGAAAATTATTAGTAGAAGGGCCATAGGATAGTATTGTAACTTCTTTAATAAGACGGAATCACCGTAATAAAGTTTTTGATTTATATCAGATAAGCTGTCTTTATAGCGAATCAGTATAGGCTGATTTTCTTTTTTGATAATTTCTAGTTGCTTGTAAAGTACAAGGGAATCTTCATTTGTCTGATCCCAATTAATATTCTTGTGTCCAATTATTTTTTCGTTTTGATCTACTTGAATCATTGGATTAATCCAAGTTTGTTGAAGAACCTCAAAAGTAAGATTATTAACTACACTGTTTTCGATTAGATCCTCTTGAGCCAGGGCCCATAACTTCATTTTTTTACGTTCCTCTTTTTTAAGTGTTCCAAAAAGTAGGTTGGTATTCCAAAGAATTAATGCAACAATTAGGAATGCAGCTAGCAGCCAACTATTTTTCAAGTTATTTCTGATTAAACCCAACACTAGCTTATAATCATTTTGTTTAAGCTAATATACTTTAAATTAAGTAATAGCTAATTAATTAAAGGACTAGGTGTCGTAATAATCTTAAGGCCTATGGATCTTATTAAATTAAGAAATGATTAAAACATATTTAATTGCAAAGCTTTTCACTTAAAACTTTTTTTAAATTTGTTACTTATTGAAAAAAATATGGAAATTTCTGGTAAAATAAAGTGGTTAGATGAAACTAAAACATACGGTAATAACGGCTTTAGAAAAAGAGAAGTTGTGGTTACTACCGAAGATCGATATCCTCAGCATATTTTGGTTGAGTTTGTTCAGGAGAATTGTGATTTATTAAACGCATTTCAAATCGGTCAAAATGTCAAGATTGGAATTAATCTTAGGGGTAGGGAATGGGTTAACCCTCAGGGGGAGACCAAATACTTTAATTCTGTCCAAGGTTGGCGAATAGAGGTAATACAGGAATCCTCAGCCACTGAAATGCCTCCAATGCCACCACCCCCTGCTTTTGAAGCAGCCGATAATACTGACTCTGATGGCCCAGAGGATGACCTACCCTTTTAGTTGCTTATGGCGAAAGCAACTCTTTAAATGGTCATTAACCAGCCCCGAGGCTTGCATGTGGGAGTAAACTATCTTAGGTCCTATAAACTTAAATCCATGCTTTTTTAGAGCCTTGCTGATGACGTTTGACAGTGCTGTTTGTGTTGGAACCAAGTTTAACTTTTCATAGTTATTTTGAAGCGTTTTGTGGTTAACAAAACTCCAGAGGTAGTCTGAGAAGGAGTCCCCATTTTTTTCAAACTCAATTAAGCACTGAGCATTATTTATAGTAGCCTCTATTTTGAGTTTATTACGAATAAGTCCAGAATCTCTCATTAACTCCTCAATTTTATTCTTCTTATACAAAGCAACTTTGCGGTAATCAAACTGATGGAAGGCTTTTCTTAGGTTTTCGCGTTTTCTCAAAATAGTAATCCAACTAAGTCCGGCCTGAAAAATTTCTAGGGAAAGAGATTCAAATTGTTTTTGGGTTTCAAAAACTGGAACTCCCCATTCATTATCGTGATATTTAATGTAAAGGGCGGCACCTTCACACCATTGGCATCTTGTTATGATAGTATTTAATATATGAAGAGTAATCTTCTATTTAATGGATATGCTCTAAATTAATTTTAAATTTTTTAACCCAGAGCAATTCTCTGAAAACCAGTAACTATTAAATCAGTATGAGTAGACTTTACATAATCAGCAACTGAAATTTTTCCGTCTTTAATAAAAGCTTGATTTACTAAAGTGTTGTCTTTGAAGAAACGTTTGATCTTACCTTTCGCAATATTATCTAACATAGCCTCAGGCTTTCCTTCTTGACGTAATTGCTCTTTTGCAATTTCAATTTCTTTTTGAATGATCGAAGCGTCTACACTTTCTTCATCTAGTGCGATGGGGTTCATAGCAGCAGCTTGCATGGCAATATTTTTTGAAATTTCTGCGGCATTGTCTACAATACCTGAGAGCCCAACAAGTGCAGCAATCTTATTTCCAGCATGGATATATGAACCAACATATGGAGCAGTTAGTTTTTTAAATGCTCCAATTTCAATTTTTTCTCCAATTACGCCAGTTTGCTCTATTAATTTTTCAGCGACAGACATTCCATCAAAATCACTTGATAAAAAATTTTCTAATGTATCATATTTCAATGCTTGATCGGCAAGACTCTTTGCCAAAGCTAAATAAGAACTGTTTTTGGCAACAAAATCAGTCTCACAGTTTATAGAGACCAATACACCAGATGTACAATCTTGATTGACTTTAGCTAAAGTTGCTCCCTCTGAAGATTCTCTATCCGCTCTATTAGCTGCTACTTTTTGACCTTTTTTCCTTAGAACTTCAATTGATTTATCAAAATCTCCCTCTGCTTCAATCAGAGCTTTTTTACAATCCATCATTCCGGCTCCAGTGGATTTACGTAGTTTATTAACTTCGGATGCTGTAATTTTCATAATTTGTTTAAGATGTGTATACTATGCTATTTCTTTTCTCCAGCTTCTTTGCTAGGCTTGGTTTCTGAAGCAGGTTCATCAATCGATTCGTCAACTTTTTTTATTTCAGTGCTAGCATCGGTTTCAGCCTTTTCTTTAGCCTGTTTTTCTTGTTCTTGGGCTTCTTTTTCGTTTTTCCTTTCTTTAAGCCCTTCACCAATTGCATTGACCACAATTGTTAAAATTTTATCAATGGACTTAGTGGCATCATCATTGGCTGGAATTACATAATTTACCTCCCTTGGATCAGAGTTGGTATCTACCATGGCAAAAATTGGAATCTTAAGTTTTTGAGCTTCTTTAATTGCGATGTGTTCTCTTTTAATATCAACTACAAAAAGAGCACCGGGTAAGCGAGTCATATCAGAGATTGATCCTAAGTTTTTTTCCAATTTGGCCCTTAATCTATCGACTTGAAGTTTTTCTTTTTTGGAAAGGGTTTCAAATGTGCCATCTTTTTTCATTCTATCAATAGCAGCCATTTTCTTAACTGCTTTTCGAATAGTCACAAAATTAGTTAACATACCTCCTGGCCAACGTTCTGTAATGAAGGGCATATTTACTTTTTTAGCAGATTCAGAGACGATATCTTTAGCTTGTTTCTTAGTTGCTACAAAAAGAATTTTTCTTCCAGAAGAAGCGATTTTTGCCAACGCTTCAGAAGCTTCTTCAATCTTTGCAACAGTTTTGTAGAGACTGATTATGTGAATCCCGTTGCGTTCCATATATATATATGGTGCCATATTAGGATTCCATTTTCTGGTTAGGTGTCCAAAATGGACGCCTGCACTTAGCAGGTCTTTTACTGTGGTTTGTGCCATGTTTTTTAGTTTACGTTCTCGATTAGTAGCAATATATCTTTCGACATATTTAGATGCTAAACTAGTATCCGCCTTAGCGGTTCAAGCAACAGATTTAAATTATATTAATGAACATTTATTTATTCTCAGACGAAAAATTATCGCTTGGAGAATTGATGTTTTTTTCTTGCCTTTTTCTGCCCAAATTTTTTACGTTCAACCATTCTTGGGTCACGCGTTAATAACCCCTCTGGTTTAAGTATCGTTCGATTTTCTTCATCAAATTTACATAGTGCTCTTGAAATTGCAAGGCGCACAGCTTCAGCCTGACCATTAAACCCCCCGCCTTTTACAGTTACTTTAAGATCAAAATTACCTTCGTTTTTGGTGAGCGCTAATGGCTGTGTGATTTTGTATTGTAATGTAGCTGTAGGAAAAAACTCATTGTAAGCTTTTTTATTTACCATAATATTTCCTTTGCCCTTTGAAATGTATAAGCGAGCTACTGATGTTTTTCTTCTACCGATAGTATGAATAACTTCCATTTATAATCGTTCGTTTAGATTAATCGTTTTTGGCTTTTGTGCTTCGTGTGTGTGCTCACCTCCAACAAAAACTTTTAAGTTTCTATACAAGGCGGCACCCAGCTTATTTTTTGGAAGCATACCTTTAACTGCATTTTCGATCAAACGATCAGCGCCTTTGGCATTCAATTGCTCTGCATTCAAACTTCTCTGTCCACCAGGATAACCAGTGTGCCGGATGTATTGCTTTTGTTTCCACTTGTTTCCAGACAAGGTCACTTTACCTGCGTTAATCACAATTACGTTATCACCACAGTCTACGTGTGGTGTGAAATTGGTTTTGTGTTTTCCTCTCAGATGAATGGCGATAACAGACGCTACTCGTCCCAATGGAACGTTGGCTGCGTCAATCACTACCCACTGCTTATTCACAGTGTTTACATTGGCCGAAATCGTTTTATAACTTAATGTATTCACAAAAAAATGATTTAAATACCCTTTTGCGGGGCTGCAAACTTACAATTATTCCTTTTTCTGAAAAAATATTTTTTGCATTAATTTTAGGTTTTAAAGATTTGATTCTAAACACGTTTAATAGGCTTTTAGAACAAACATTAATTAATGTAGCGAGCAAAAATTGTATTTACTGTAAAAATATAACTCTACCTTTATCGGATAAGATAGATTTCAATATTAATGTGCTTCAAGCCAGTTTTCTCCGAAACCAATATCGACTACCAAAGGTAAACCTATATCAAAAGCCCTTTCCATTTCGGTTTTCACCATTTTTTCGAATGCTACTTTTTCTGATTTTATAACATCAAAGACAAGTTCGTCATGAACTTGTAATAACATTCTAGACTGCCAATGCTCTGCTTTAATTTTCTTATGAATTTGTATCATAGCAAGTTTAATTATGTCCGCTGCACTACCTTGAATAGGTGCATTTACAGCATTGCGCTCTGCTGCTCCACGAACCAAAGCATTTTGAGAATTGATATCTCTTAGGTAGCGGCGGCGACCCAATACGGTTTCAACATACCCATATTCCCTGGCAAAGTCAATTTGCTTAGAAATATATGCTCTAAGCTCAGGATAAGTTTTATAATATGTTTCGATCAATTCTTTCGATTCAACTCTATTTAAGTTAGTTTGTTGGCTCAATCCAAAAGCAGAGACTCCATAAATGATACCAAAGTTTACTGTTTTGGCATTGCTTCTCTGTTCACGAGTAACCTCATTTAGCGGAACTTCAAAGACCTTGGCTGCTGTAGCAGCATGAATATCCTCGTTATTTTGGAAGGCTCTCAACATGGAAGGGTCTTTACTTAATGCCGCTATAATTCTAAGTTCAATTTGTGAGTAATCAGCAGCCATCAGTAAATAATTGTCATTTCTAGAAACAAATGCCTTTCGGATTTCCTTACCCCTAGGGGTTCGAATGGGAATATTTTGAAGGTTGGGATTGTTGCTACTTAATCTTCCAGTAGCCGCTACGGCTTGGTTGTATATGGTGTGAATGCGTCCGGTATCAGGGTTGAGGTCTTCAGGCAGAGCAGACACGTAGGTAGTTTGGAGTTTTTGAAGGGATCTCCACTCAAGTATTTTCCCGACTATAGGGTGGGTTTTGGCTAAAAAAGATAGGGTTTCCTCAGCGGTAGAATATTGTCCACTTTTGGTTTTTTTAGGCTTATCAACCAGTTTAAGTTTTTCAAATAAAATTAAGCCTAACTGTTTGGGAGAGGCTAAATTGAAAGTCTCACCCACTTCTGCGAAAATAAGTTTTTCCAGTTTAACAATATCTGACATAAGGTACTTAGAGAGCTCATTTAGGAAGCTTACATTTAGATTTATTCCCTCGGCCTCCATTGCCGTTAATACATCTACTAAGGGGAGTTCCACCTCTTGAAAAAGTTTTGTGGCATTGACATCTTTCAGCTCCTTTTGAAAGTGTTGTTTTAACTGAAATGTAATGTCAGCGTCTTCGACAGCGTATTCAGTTTGCTTGGTCAAATCGACCTCGCGCATATTACTTTGATTTTTTCCTTTTTTACCGATCAGTTCAATTATGGACTGCGGGCTATAATTCAAATAGGTTTCTGCCAATACGTCCATATTATGTCGCATGTCGGGATTGATCAAATAGTGAGCAATCATTGTATCGTAAAGCGGGCCGACGACCTTAATTTCGTATTTGAGAAGGACTTTTAAATCATACTTTAGGTTATGGCCTATTTTTTCAATCTGCTTATTTTCAAAGAAAGGTCTAAACTCCTGAATGATGGTCTTTGCTTTATGTTGATCTTCTGGAATATAGAGGTAGTAGCCTTTGTGGTTTTCCCAGCTGAATGCAATACCGACTAATTCAGCTTGAAGGCTGTTTAGCCCTGTGGTTTCTGTATCAAAACACACTGAGCGTTGTGATAATATTTTTTTGAGTAGTAAACTTCGCCCTATCTTTGAGTCCACTAACTGATATTGGTGTTTTTTGGTTTTTTGATTGTCTCTTGAAGTTTCAGTAATCTTTACACCTTGACCTGGTGGGGGGTTGAACAAGTCAAACTGATCACCAGAAGTTTTTTGTTCAGTTAGGGTCTCTTTCTCAGAGACCTCAGTCGGATTATTATCAGTATTGGGGTTAAAAATCTTTTTAAAATTCTCTTGAATTCTCCTGAATTCTAATTCTTCAAAAATAGCGACCGCAGCTTCAATATTAGGGCTTGAAAGTTCATAGTCTTTAGAATGAAACTTAACAGGCACATCCGTAATGATGGTTGCAAGTTTTTTAGACAGAAGACCCAATTCTTTATTGGCTTCAATTTTTTCCCTAAGCTTGCCTTTCAATTTATCTAAATTGTCAAATAAATTTTCCATACTACCAAATTCTTTGAGGAATTTTTTGGCTGTTTTATCTCCTACCCCTGGTAAGCCCGGGATATTGTCAACGCTATCGCCCATCATACCTAAATAATCAATAACTTGTTGAGGTCTTTCGATCTCAAATTTTTCTTGAATTTCGGGGATTCCCCAAATCTCAATACCCGTGCCCATTCGAGCAGGGCGGTACATAAAAATATTTTTAGAAACGAGTTGTGCAAAATCTTTGTCAGGGGTGACCATGTAGGTATCATAGTTTTCTTTTTCGGCCTGTTTGGCAAGGGTTCCAATAATATCATCGGCTTCAAACCCTTCTTTGACTACAACGGGAATGTGCATTGCCTCCAGTATTTTTTGAATATATGGAACGGCAATTACAATAGCCTCAGGGGTTTCATCCCGATTAGCCTTGTATTCCGTAAACATTTCTGTTCGGGCTTGTGAACCGCCTTTGTCAAAACATACCGCTAGATGATCTGGTTTTTCTCTTTTAATAACATCCAATAAAGAGTTCATAAACCCCATGATAGCCGAGGTATTCATCCCTTTAGAGTTTATCCTAGGATTTTTAATAAAGGCGTAATAACCTCTAAATATAAGTGCAAAGGCATCCAGCAGGAACAATCTTTTTTTTCCTCTCATCTGAAATGTATAATTATTGACTGGTTCAAGTTACAAAGATAAATTTTCGTTTGTGCTGACTAAAGGGGTTTTGTAATTTAACGGCATGGAATTATTACATGATGATAATCATTTTATGAAACAAGCCTTGATAGAGGCACAAAAAGCTTTTGAAGCTGATGAGGTCCCAGTAGGAGCAGTCATTGCCATAGATAATAAAATTATTGCTAGGGCTCATAATTTAACCGAGCGACTGAATGATGTAACAGCACACGCCGAAATGCAAGCGATTACCTCGGCGGCTAATTATTTAAATGGCAAATACCTTAGTGGCTGTACATTGTACGTAACACTGGAACCCTGTGTTATGTGTATTGGTGCAATTTATTGGTCACGGCTCAGTAGAATTGTTTTTGCGGCTAGTGACCCCAAGCGAGGTTACCAAAGAGCTCATATAAACCTTCATCCCAAATCAAGTGTAAGCAGCGGAATCATGGAATCTGAAGCGGTGAAACTGTTAAACAAATTTTTTGACAGCAAGAGGAAATAAAAAAGCCTCTCATCGAGAGGCTTCATTTTAAGTCGTAATGTATTTTATAATAGGGCAATTTGAGAAGCTTGCTTCCCCTTATTTCCTTCTTCTTCTACATACTCAACTTTGTCACCCTCTTGGAGTGTAAGCCCATTAAGGGCTGAAACGTGGACAAAAACATCCTCAGATGTTTCGTCATTGGTAATGAATCCATAACCTTTGGATCCATTAAAGAATTTAACTGTACCAGTCATTTATAAAAAATTAATTTAGAGCGCAATTTACACTTTCTTATGATGATAGCAGAAAAATAGTAGTTATTTTTGATAAGAATTTCTAAGTTTCTCTAAATTCTCTTTAGAAAGAGTATAGTCTTTTAGCTTTTTTCCTTTCCATCGGTGGACTAAAAAAATAGGCATAAATATAAAAGCAGCTGTCAATACGGTAAAGCCAATAATTTTGTTACCCTCATTTGAATTTTCAAACGTCTTGATATAAAATCCAATGATAAGGGAGGTTAAAAGTGAAAAAAAAAAGATTCTCAGAAATAATTTCATAGATTTTAAATTTAAATAATTTTCATGAAGAAGATTTTTTGGGTAATGATTTTAGATACAATTCTTCTAAATTATCATCGCTTACTTTTGCGGGAGCATCGATCATTACATCTCTACCATTGTTATTTTTTGGAAAGGCAATAAAATCTTTTATGGTCTCACTACCACCCAATAAAGCAACAAGTCGATCTAATCCAAGTGCAATTCCACCATGAGGTGGCGCACCATATTGAAAAGCATTCATTAAAAAGCCAAATTGTTCTTTGGCTTTTTTCTTGGTGAAACCTAGTAATGAAAACATTTGTTCTTGTAATTGGGTATCGTGAATCCTTATTGAACCACCTCCAATTTCGTTCCCGTTTAGGACAAGGTCATAAGCCTTAGCCAATACTTTTTCTGGAGCGGATGTCAACCAATCCGAATGTTCGTTCTTTGGTGCGGTGAAGGGGTGGTGCATGGCATGGTATCGTTTGCTGTCTTCATCCCAAGCTAACAAAGGAAAATCAGTCACCCATAGCGCAGCAAATTCATTGGATTTTCTGAGTCCCATCTGCTCAGCTATTTCTATTCGCAAAGCACTCAATTGGGTTTGAGCATTTTGGCTGTCTCCAGCCATTACAAAAATTAAATCTCCAGCATGGGCGTTAGTTATTTTTGACCATTCGGCTAGGTCTTGTTGGTTAAAAAAGTTATCTACAGAGGATTTGTAGCTGCCATCTTCATTGCATCTGACCCATATCAACCCTTTGGCACCCACTTGGGGCCTTTTGACCCAATCAATCCAATTATCAATTTCTTTTCGGGTATAATTGGCACCGCCAGGAACAGCAATACCTATAATTAACTCTTGACTGTCGAATACATTAAAACCTTTCCCTTTAGCAATTTCATTAAGGTTTCCAAAGGTCATTCCAAAACGAATATCTGGCTTATCGCTACCATACTTTTCCATAGCTTTTGCATAGGAAATTCTCGGAAATTCAGTCAATTTTATACCCTTGATTTCTTGAAATAAATGTTTGATTAGTTCTTCAAATTGAGACAAAACATCTTCTTGTTCTACAAAGGACATTTCACAATCAATTTGAGTAAACTCTGGTTGCCTGTCGGCTCTTAAATCTTCATCTCTGAAGCATTTTACAATTTGAAAGTATTTATCAAATCCACCCACCATAAGCAGTTGTTTGAAGGTTTGAGGTGATTGTGGCAAGGCATAAAATTGTCCGTTATTCATCCTTGAAGGAACTATAAAATCTCTTGCACCCTCAGGGGTTGACTTTATTAAATAAGGTGTTTCTACATCAATAAAATCTGCTTTGGAAAGAAAATTTCTAATGGACATTGTAACCCGATGTCTCAAGATCAGATTTTCTTTTACAGGATTTCTTCTTAAATCCAAATAGCGATACTGCATGCGTAGTTCATCTCCCCCGTCAGTTTCATTTTCAATTGTAAATGGAGGGGTTTGCGCTTTGTTTAAAATTGTTAATTCGTTTACTTGTAATTCGATGCTTCCTGTAGAAATATTTGGATTTTTTGATTCGCGCTCAATTACATTACCCTTAACTTGAATTACGTCTTCACGTCCAAGCTCAATGGATTTTTTAAAAACTTTGTCAGTTGTTCTCTTTTCATCAAATACTAATTGGGTGATGCCATAACGGTCTCTAAGGTCAACCCATACAATAAAGCCTTTGTTCCTGACTTTGTGAACCCACCCAGCAAGAATAACTTCTTGGTTTAAATTGGATTCGGAAAGCGCTCCGCAATTATGAGATCTATGCATTGTTGGTGGTTTCTAGACAAATATAATAAGAACACATGTTTTACAAGATCATAATTTAGCTTTTAAAAACACGTTTAAATTTCATTTTTAAACGATAGGTAATTAGGAAGGTCGCCGGTACAATAATTAAAGTCAGAAAGGTGGCAAAAGTCAATCCAAAAATTACTGTTTTGGCCAATGGTCCCCAAAAAATAACATTATCTCCTCCAAGATAAACTCTGGGATCCCAATGTGAAAACAGGGAGAAAAAATCAATATTTAATCCTATCGAAAGCGGAATCAATCCAAGTATTGTGGTTATCGCGGTTAAAAGAACAGGACGCAATCTGGCAGTCCCCCCTTGAATAATTGCTTTTGTAACTTCTGAATTATCGAGCATTTTTTCTTTAGAAATGCCCATTTCTTGTTTTTTTCTGTCGATTAATAATTGAGTATAATCCAATAATACTACACCATTATTTACAACTATTCCCGAAAGTGATATAATTCCCATCATGGTCATTAAGATTACAAATGGCATTTGAAAAAGTGTAATACCAAAGAAAACACCTGTAAAGCTTAGGAAAATTGAAATCAGTATGATGATTGGTTTGGAAATGGAATTAAATTGAAAAACCAAAAGCAACATAATTAATGCCAACGCAGCTAACAAGGCATTTGAGAGAAAAGCCATATTTTCGTCTTGTGCTTCTATTTCACCAGTAAATTTAAACTCTACTCCTAAATCTAAATTGTAATTCATCAAAGCTGATTTTACATTGGCCATCACTTCGTTAGCGTTATATCCAGCCAGAACATCTGAGTATAGAGTTACCATTCTTAGGGACTTCCGGTGTTTTATTGCGCTAAATGATGCATTGTTTTTTGAGGTTACCAAAGCTGCTATGGGAATTTCTTTTATTTTTCCTGAAGATTGATCTCTAAAGGTGATGAATTGGTTGAATAAGGCGTTGTTGTCGTAACGCTGCTCTTCTTTAAGCCTTACATTTATCTCATAATCCTTACCATCTTTCTTGTATATTCCAGCTTTTGCACCAAATAGCGAAGCTCTTAGTTGTCTTCCAATCATAGCAGTTGTTATACCAAGTTCACCTGCTTTTTCTCTATTGATAACTAGCTTTGTTCCAGGTTTGTTTTTGTTAACGTCAATTTTTAATTCTTCCACTCCTAGAATATTTTCTGCATTAAGAAAGTCCTTCATCTGCATTGCAGTTTGAATAAGATTTTCATAATCTTTACCAGATATTTCTATATTTACAGGATAACCAACTGGTGGTCCGTTGGCATCTTTTTCGACAGAGATTGCTACTCCAGGATATTTTCCTTTAAGTTCATTTTGAATTTCGCTTCTCATATTTTCACTGGACAAACCATTTCTGTATTTAAATTCTCTCATAGTAAGTGTAATTTTACCCTTATGAGGCATTTCGTTGGTTACTCCTCCATCTATTTCAGGATTACCTGCTCCGGATCCTACTTGGGCTCCAAAATCTTCAATAAGAAAGTTATATGAGCCTTTATTGTATTTATTTTGAGTTATGATATTATTAATATCATCCTCAATTTTTTTAGTTATTTCATTCGTTTTTTTGATGTCGGTACCCTGTGGATATTCTAGATAAGTGAAAATTTGTAAAGGTTCATTCTCAGGAAAAAATTCAATCTTAGGAGGAAAAATTCCAAATAAAATAAAAGAAGAAAAAAGAAGTAAAAATGTTCCTAATAAAAAAGCAATGGGCCGAGAGCCCTTCAAAGCTTTTGAAAGAAAAGTACTATAAGCTTTCTCCATCCTTGGTAAAAAAATCATTTGAAATTGAGTAGCTTGTTTTTTTATTAAATATTTGTATGCCCAAAAGAGAATAGAAATCAAAATCATTAGTGTACCCAAACCTCTTAATAAACCATTATTGAATAATAGTAAAACTCCTAGTCCTCCAAGAATAAAAGTAATCCGCCAAAGGCTTCTGGCTGAAATTTCGCGCTCTTTTATCTCCATAAAGCGAGATACCAGCATGGAATTGAAAAACAATGCAACGATCAATGAAGACCCTAAAACAACAGACAAGGTAATGGGAAAGTAAATCATAAACTCTCCCATCAAACCAGGCCATGCGCCAAGTGGAACGAAAGCAGCAATAGTAGTGGCAGTTGAGACAATGATTGGGAAAGCAATTTCTCCAATACCAGCTTTAGCAGCCTTAACCCTAGACATGCCCTCTTTTTCCATTAATCGATAGACATTTTCTACCACTACAATACCATTGTCTACTAACATTCCAAGCCCCATGACCAAACCGAATAAAACCATTGTATTCATTGTGTAGCCCATAAATGAAAGAACCATGAAAGACATAAACATGGACATTGGAATTGCAAAACCAACAAATAACGCATTTCTAAAGCCTAGAAAAAACATCAATACTATGACAACTAATATGACACCAAAAATTATATTATTAACAAGATCACTTACTTGATTAAGTGTAATACTAGATTGATCATTTGAAATTGAAAGTTTTAGGTCTTTGGGAAAAAAATTCTCTCCTATTTCATCCACCAAAGTTTCAATTTTTTTTGAAGCCTTAATTAGATTTTTACCACCTCGCTTTTTAACATGTAGTAATACCACTTTTTGACCGTAAGATCTAGCATAAGAGGTTACATCCTTTTCTTCAAAAGTTATATTTGCAATGTCACCCAAATAAGTAGCTCCTTTCTCACTTTTTACCACGATCTTTTTTAGCTCATTTGGATTCTCTACTTCGCCTATTATTCTCATACTCCGCCTTTGGCCGCCTTCAATAATATTTCCAGCTGAAATTGTTGTATTTTCACTGTTAATTGCATTGATGATATCATTAAAACTGATTTTTGCCGCAGTCATTTTATAAATATCTACTGCAACTTCTACCTCAAAAGCTTCAATTCCTCTTATGTCAACTGATTTTACCTCAGGGATCTGTTCAATTTTTCCTTCTAGATATCCCGCAAAGTCTTTCATTTGTTCAATTGGATAATTTCCAATCATACTGATACTTAGAATAGGCATCAATTCAGAAAAATCCATTTCAAATACTGATGGCTCAACTTTTGCATTATTAAAAGTAGGCCAGTCTGCCCCGGAAACAACTCCATCAACCAGATCTTTTGTTCTTTGCTTAGCAAGATCTACTGAAATTTCATCGTCAAATTCGAGTTTAACAACTGCGAAATCTTCTTCTGATGTAGATGTAATATCCACTAGACTCTGAACTCCTTTCAGAGCCTCTTCAAGCGGATCTACAATTAATCTTTCTATGTCCTCGGCAGTATTTCCAGGAAAAACGGCTGACACAAAAACTCGGGTATCATTAATTTCTGGGAAACTCTCCCTAGGCATAACATTGTAAGATCGAATTCCCAAGAAAAAAAATAGAGCCATAATTACATAAATCACGGTTTTATGATCTATCGCCCAACTGGAAAGTCGAAATTCTTTATAAATATTTTTCATTATTTTTCTACTATCTAATTCCTCTCACCCTTTGATTATCCTCAACTATTAGAGCGCCCTCATTGAGGATCAATGTGCCTGCTTCAAGTCCTTCTATTACTTCTATTTTGTCTATGCTTTTTTTACCTAGTTTAATAAAAATTTTTTCAGTGGTATAGACATTTATTTTATTCCCTGGCTTGAGTTTGAAAATGTAATTTTCACCATTAGCATTTTCTTTGATTATACCTATTGGAATCATAAGCGCTTTGGGGTTATTATAATCTTTTATTTTTAGCCTACAAGTTAGGTTGGGTTTAATAGTTCCATCTAAGTTAGCTAAAGGAGCTTCAACCCTAAAGCTTCGATTATTAGGGTTGATAAAACTGCCTGTTTGCCGAATATATGTTGAGTAAGTTTTTCCTAACATTGGAATCTCAACTATGGCATCAGTGCCTAATTTGATTTCGCTTACGTAACGTTCGGGAATATTTGCTTCAACATACATTTCGTTCAAATTAACAACACGTAATACAGGAGTTTGTCCTGTTATTAAACTGGCTCCGATATTGGCAAATATTTCATCAATAGTCCCAGAAAAAGGGGCTCTAATTTCGGTTCTTTGTAATTGTTTTTTTAGTTGTGCTATACTCTTTAGTTGGGCCTCATGCCTAGTTTTTGCTTCGAGCAATTGTATTTCAGACCCTATTTTTTCATTCCATAGTCTTTTGTAACGCTCATAGATTGTTTTTGAAAGGCTCGATTGAATCTCAAGTTGCTCCAATTGATTTTTTAGGCCAGCATCATCAATTTGAGCTAATAGCGTACCTTTTTTTACTATTTGCCCCTCTTTTACAAAAACCTGCTTTAAACTTCCATTATATTCAGGAAAGAGCATTACATTTTGGCGGGTTTGGACGTTGCCCTGAACTTCCAAACGGTGATTAAAATTTTCAGAAGTAAGAACAAAGGATGTGATTAGCGGTAACTTCTCATCTGGATCCAGTGTTAAAATTGCTTGATTGATTTTGTTTAATTCAATTTTAAGGGCATTCATCTGTTGAATTTTTTTGTCCTTTTGTACTTTTAAACTAGCTAGATCTTTGGCTTTAGTAAGTGCTGAAGTTGAGCTTTGTTTTTCACTCGAACAAGATGCTACAATAAATGAAATGATGAGGAGAAAAATTAATTTTTTCATGGACTTTGATTAAAATGTTGAATTAAGTAGGGTTTCTAATTGCGTTTTTTTATTAATCACAGAATGAATTGCTGTAACAAAATTATTTTGTGCATTATAAAGCTGCATTTGTGACATTCTAAGTTCAAAACTTTGGACTACACCTTCGAAGAATTTGATTTGATTTTTTTTCTCAATCCGTTCTGCTAAGCGGAGGTTTTCTTTTTCAGTAAAGTAATTATCAACCGCAAGATCATAATCATTATATGCTGCGTTAACCTCTATTCTAATTCTCTCTTGAGTTTCTTTAAGTTCAGTTATAGCTTGATCTAAACTGATTTTTGCTTTCTGAGAAATGGCACTTCTACCTAAAGAGCTAAAAAGGGGAATTTTTAAATTCAAACCAACTAATGAAGATCCATACCATTTTTGATCGCGATCTGCAAAAGTGAACTCGTTACTATTTCCAGTGTAAGTTTGATTAATGAAGCCGCTGAGTTTAGGTAAACTTTTGGATTTTTCGTATTTAAACTGTAAGGCCTCTGATTTGACATTGTTATCAGCAATTTTAATATCAATATTATTAGAAATGTTTGTAATTTCAGGTATTGTTTTAAAATAAAGTCCCTCATTAAAAATATCCTCCAAATTACTTCTAAGTAATAGAGGTTTTTCTGTGGGATAACCAATAACAAATTTTACCATTTCCTCAGTTATTTTCATTAAGTTTTGGGCGTATTTCAAATTACTGCTAACTTGTGAGAGAGACAGCTGCATCTGCTCTACGCTTTCTTCTTCTTCAAAGCCATTTTTAAATAACTCACGAATTTCTTTGAGATTAACTTCCAAGGTTTTTTTGTTTTTTTCTAAAAAAGAGATGTTAAATTGTGCAATCAATACATTGGTGTAGGTAGTAGTAATTAGCTTCTTAACTTCAAGGTTAGTTTTTTCAAAAAGATTTTCAGAAATTTTAAGATAAATCCTGGATGCCTCAAGTCCAACCAAATAGGAGCCGTCAAAAAGAAGTTGCTCCATTTTTACAGATCCTATCATATTTTGCTCGGTTCCAAAAATAAGCTCACTAAACGTTCCCATCTGTCCACCAAAAAATTCAGCAGGAACTAAAGAAACTGGCATCTCTAAAAAGTTTTGGTAATTAATTTCAGAGCTGATTTGAGGTAATCCAATGGCAATAGTTTTCCAACGTTCTTTTTTGGCCTTTAAAATTTCTCGATCTGCATTGATAATAGACCGGTTGTTGGATAATCCGAATTCGATTGCTTCATTTAAAGATAGGGATTCAGGTAAATTTTGTCCCAAAGTATTAGCTAAGAATAATGAGAATATTATTAAAAATTTAATTTTCATGGGATTTTGAAGTATTATGATTTTCTAAAAATTTTAACCCTTTGGTTGTGACAATTGCCCTAAGGTGATAGTCAATAAATTTTCCAATTATTTGGTCGATATCGTATTCCTCTGGAGGAAATAATTCGATGTCCCTTAAGCCCCTGAATCCATTAAAATAAATAAGAGTAATAAAGTGGGTGTCTAGGGAAGGTCTAAAAAGGCCCGATTTCATTCCCTTTTTTAGGCTCATTTCAAAAGAGTTTCCCAGTGCAGAAAGTTCTTTTTTTCTTACTTCAGTATAAATGTTAGGGTAATACTTTTGTAATTGGTATTGGGGAGATTTATCTTTATTACCCAAAACTTCAACTGCAATTTTTTTGATTTCGTAAAGGGCTTCAATAGGGTTGTCCATAGATTCCTGAACACTGATGAT
>CACHZY010000026.1 GCA_902584445.1 uncultured Bacteroidota bacterium
TAACGGAAAGATACATGTGGATCAAATCGCACAAAAAACAAATGCCTTTCAGCAAAACAATAATATTCTGCTAGATGATAAGGCAACAGTAAATACTAAACCTCAATTAGAGATCTTTGCTGATGATGTGAAATGTTCCCATGGTTGTACCGTCGGACAATTAGACGAGGAGGCACTATTCTATTTACAATCCAGAGGGATTCCAAAAAAAGAAGCCAAGGCATTGATGACCTATGCCTTTGCTAACAATGTGCTGGAGAGTGTTGAGTTACCAATTTTAAAAAGGCGAATTAATATACTGATTGCTAGAAAATTGGGAGTAAATCTAGGGTTTGATCTTTAAGTAAATGGACGTAACTAAAATTCGAAAAGATTTTCCTGTTTTAAATAGGAAAGTAAATGGCAGGCCATTAATCTACTTTGATAATGCTGCGACCTCCCAGACTCCTACTCAGGTTATAAATACTATTGTGGATTATTATGAAAATTATAACGCTAATATTCACCGCGGGGTTCATGCGCTTAGTCAAGAGGCAACCGATGCATATGAGGGCGCCAGACAAAAGATTCAGCTCCACTTTAATGCTGCTCAACCTTATGAGGTAATATTTACCTCTGGTACTACACATGCCATAAATATAGTAAGTAATGGATATGTGGAATTACTTAATCAAGGGGATGAACTTATTGTTTCTGCACTGGAACACCACTCTAATATTGTTCCTTGGCAAATGCTTTGTGAAAAAACAGGTGCACTATTAAAAGTAATTCCTATGAACGAGGATGGAGTATTGTTAATGGATGCTTATGATGAATTGCTTTCTGACCGGACTAAATTAGTCTTTGTTAATCATGTTTCAAATGCCTTAGGAACAGTTAATCCAATTGAAGAAATTATTAACAAAGCTCATGAGGTAGGAGCTGAGGTTTTAATTGACGGAGCTCAGGCCTCCCCTCATATAAAAGCAGATCTCCAATCACTAAATGTCGATTATTACGTTACTTCGGCTCATAAAATTTGTGGTCCAACTGGTATAGGAATATTATATGGAAAGGAGAATTCACTCAAACGTTTGCCACCTTATCAAGGTGGTGGAGAAATGATTGCTGAGGTAACTTTTGAAAAAACTACTTATGCCGATTTGCCACATAAATTTGAAGCTGGAACACCAAACATAGCAGGAGGTATTGCATTTGGAGCAGCTTTGGATTATTTAAATTCCATTGGTATGGAAAAAATAGCTGAGTATGAGCAGGAACTTTTGATATATGGAACGGCAGCTCTAAAGAAAATCCCAGGATTAAAAGTTTATGGTGAGGCTCAAAATAAGACTGCTGTGATTTCTTTTAATGTTCAAGGCATTCACCCCTACGATATAGGAAGTATCCTCGACAAATTAGGCATAGCGGTAAGAACAGGACATCATTGTGCACAGCCGATTATGGACTTTTATAGAATTCCTGGAACCGTAAGAGCTTCCTTTTCATTTTACAATACCTTTGAAGAGATTGATACGATGGTAAAAGCCGTTGAAAAGGCGGTTCAGATGTTGAAATAAATTATTAATTTTAACAATGAATAAAATCAATGCGGTTCAAGAGGAAATTGTGGAAGAGTTTTCCTTATTTGACGACTGGATGCAACGTTATGAGTATATGATAGAATTGGGAAAATCACTCCCACTTATTGACCCAGAATATAAAACCGAAGATAATATTATCAAAGGATGTCAAAGTAAGGTATGGATTCACGCGGACTTGGTAGGAGATAAACTGGTTTTTACTGCTGATAGTGACGCAATAATTACCAAGGGAATCATTGCTGTTTTAATCCGTGTATTTTCCAATCAACATCCAGATGCTATTTTAGGGGCTGATACTTCTTTTATTGATAAGATAGGCTTAAAGGAACATTTATCTCCCACCCGCGCCAACGGTTTGGTTTCAATGATCAAGCAGCTGAAAATGTATGCAATTGCTTTTAAAACCCAATTAAACTAATGACTATGACTGAGGAAATTATTGAAACTGCTGATCTTGGAGATAAAATTGTAGGGGTACTAAAATCCATCTTTGACCCAGAAATCCCAGTTGATATTTATGAGTTGGGATTGATCTACGATGTTTTTGTCAATGAAGACTCCGAAGTTAAAATATTAATGACTCTAACCACTCCAAACTGTCCAGTAGCCGAAACATTGCCAAAGGAAGTGGAAGAGAAAGTTAAGTCTTTGGATGAGGTTACAGATGCCGAGGTGGAAATTACTTTTGATCCTCCCTGGTCTCAGGATCTGATCAGTGAGGAAGCCAAATTAGAACTGGGACTTCTCTAAAATGGCCGATACACTTGTAAATCGCGTGGCGAAAAGTTCTCTGATTACTTTCGATTTGGAAAAATTTTACCAAATCGGAACTAGAAAAGCGTTGGACTTATCACAATGGCTCGACCATGGCATCATCTTAAGAGAAAAAGACTTTAGAACAAAATTAAAAGATCACGATTGGAAAGCTTATCAAGACCAATTGATAGCGCTTTATTGTTCATCGGATGCGGTTTTACCTGCCTGGGCTTCTCTTCTGGTCACGACCTATTTGCAACCTTACGCGAGAAAAGTGGTAATGGGCACGCTTGCAGATTTGGAGATTCAATTGTTTTCAGATAAAATTAAAAATATTGATCCTAAACCATTTAAAGACAAATCCGTTATTATAAAGGGCTGTAGTGATAAAACTGTACCTGAAGATGCTTATGTTCAGTTGATTACCAAGTTACAACCTGTAGTTAAAAGCTTATTCTACGGCGAAGCCTGTTCCTCTGTTCCACTTTTTAAAAAAAAGAAATAGTTATTTTTGAGCAAGAGATAATTTTTGAAAACCTCCAAAAAAGTTTTGATTATGACATATTACTGGCCTCCTTCAGGAGGTTCAGGAGTTCAACGATGGATGTATTTCGCCAAATACCTCAAACAGTATGGGTGGATCCCTTTTGTCATTACAGTTGACGAAAAATACGCTTCATATAGGGTTTTGGATAAAAGCTTAGTCACTGAAGTAAATGATATTCACGTATCTAAAACCAAATCAAGAGAGCTCTTGAAATGGTATTCTTTACTTTTTACGGGTTCCAAAAAAAGAGGAATTCCACAAGGAGAAGTTAAAAAGAATGGTTTCCTAAGAAGATTTGCAGCGTTTATACGCGGGAATTTTTTGATTCCCGATGCAAGAAAAGGATGGAATGCATTTGCTGGTGATGAGGCAATCAAGCTTATTAAAAAGGAAAATATTAAAATTATTATTACTACGGGTCCTCCGCACTCCACTCATTTAATTGGCAGTAGACTAAAGAGCTTATTTGACATTAAGTGGTTTGCTGATTTTAGAGATCCTTGGACAGCTGTTTTTTACAACAAAGATTTGTATCGATCTAATTGGGCAAAAAAAAAAGATACCCGTTTGGAAAAAAAGATATTACGTACGGCCGATGCTATATTTACTACTAAGGGAGGAAGCCTAGTTCAAAAACTTCGAAATAAATCACCTAAACAGACCTTTTATGTGTTACCCAATGGATATGATGCAAAGTTGTTGGCTAGCATCAAAAGAACCAATGTTCCCCATTTTCATATTGTATACACTGGATTGTTGACCGAAAATCAAGATTATCGCATTTTTACCAAGGTCTTGGCTGGACTAAGTAGAAACATTAGAATACGTTTTTCTCTTGCTGGACAAATTTCCAAATCTATTTTAAATTATATTAAAGATGAACTACCCGAAGTAGAGATAGATTATAAGGGCTACCTTAGTCATGAAAACGCTCTTAGACTTATGAAAAGTGGAGATTTACTTTTGAACTTCATTTTCAAATCTGCTCATGAGGATATGATTTCAGGAAAACTTTTTGAGTATTTGGCTACCGAGATACCCGTCCTTTCAATTGGCAATTCTAATTCTGATGTTGGAAACTTATTCAGTGATGCATCTTTTGCTGAAATGATTCCAAGTAACGATAAAAAAGCTATACAAAATTTCATAATTAAAGCCATAAAAGAAAAGGGCAAAGCGGGGAATAAATTGCCAGGAATTGTGAAATGGAGTAGGCATGAGCTTACAAAGGATCTCATTGATATAATTTCCAAAGAGCAGTTGTAGTCATAACATAAAATCTTCCCTTATTGGACTAAAAACATCAATAAGTTCCCCAGCTTCAATGCAAAAAGCTCCATGAAGAGTATTTGGTGGCACATAAAATGAATCACCTTCTTCAAGTTTTTGAGTTTCTCCGTCAATTGTGATATCAAACACCCCTGAACCGACATATGAGACTTGTGAATGATGATGCTTGTGAACCAAACCGACTCCACCTTTTTCAAAAATGACATGAACCAACATGATTTTGTCATCATAACCCATGATTTTACGTTTAACTCCCGGGTCAACCGTTTCCCATTTAATTTTTGCTCCGCTAAAAAAAGACTTACTTGATCGAAATGTTTTCATTATATTTATTGATTTAGTTATTCAATTAAATTAAATAAGGTTTATTTAAGGTTAAAATATTTTTTTGGATTTAAATCCAAAATCAAATTTTATAAAAAAAGTTTGTTGACTACAATATAATCTTTGACCATTTTTGGTATAAGGTTAACTGGAACCTCTCCTTTTAAAATCATTTTTCTAACCTCGGTTGAAGAAATTTCTATTTTTGGAGCAGTGAATAAATGAATATTTCTATGTTCTTTAAATTCATCTAGAGTCAAGTGTGATTTACCTCTGGGGTAAACATAAATTTTATAATTTTTTAGTATATCCTTATAATTTTTCCATTCATGGAAATATCCTAATATATCTTGTCCAAGTATTAAAATAAAATCATAATCAGGAAATTTGTTTTTAAGATGAACAAGTGTATTAATTGTATAACTGGGCTTAGATAGGTTAATCTCATCATCGCAAACTTTAAGTTTTGGAAAATCTTTTAAAGCTAGATTCACCATTGCTAGCCTTTGAGCATTTTCGATAAGCGATTCTATTTTCTTGAATGGGTTTTGAGGGCTAACTACTAACCAGACCTCTTCTAATTCCACTTTTTCTACAAAATAATTTGCCACTTTGAGATGACCGTTGTGAATGGGATTAAAGGTGCCGAAAAAAAGTCCAACTTTTTTCATATCGTTTTAGAACTTATGAATCAATAAAATCTTTAACCACTTTAATGATTTGTTTTTTTGATTTTTCCAAATCATCATTGATAATCGATTTATCAAACTTTTCTGAAAATTTAATTTCCTCGTTGGCTTTTTGAATTCTTTCAAGAAGAGCTGTTTCACTGTCTGTTCCTCTTGAACGAAGTCTTTCTTCTAATACATTTATACTTGGAGGAATAATAAATATGGACAATGTTTGATTCGGGTACTTTTTCTTGATGTTTAGAGCTCCTATCACATCAATATCAAAAATAACGTGTTTACCGGACTTCCAGTTTCTCTCAACCTCCGTTTTTAAAGACCCGTAAAATTTATTTGGATAAACTTCTTCATATTCAATAAAAGCCTCTTGTTTTATATGGTTTTTAAACTCAATAGTACTTAGAAAGTGGTAGTCAACACCGTTAACCTCATCACCGCGAGGTTCTCTAGAAGTTGCGGATATTGAAAATGAAAGAGGTAGGTTTTCTGATAGAAGTGCCCTGACAAGAGTGGTTTTTCCACTTCCTGAAGGAGCTGACACCACAATGAATTTAACCTCTTTCAATTATAAGACATTCAGGAGTTGTTCTTTAATTTTTTCTAATTCATCTTTCATTTGGATGACTATTTTCTGTAAACCAGCATGGTTGGCTTTTGAACCAATAGTATTAATTTCTCTACCCATTTCTTGAGCGATAAAACCTAATTTTTTTCCACTTGAACTCGGGTTCTCCATCGTGTTAGTGAAGTATTTAATATGATTACTTAATCGTACTTTTTCCTCAGTGATATCGTATTTCTCAATGTAATATATTAGTTCTTGTTCAAATCTATTTTGATCAATTTCAATTTGCAATTCTTCTAAAGAAGCTTTGAGCTTATTTTCAATTTTTTTTATTCTCTCAGGATCTTCCTTATTTATTTGGTCAATCAAAGTTTGTAAATTAATTAATCGGATTTTAAAATCTTCCTCAAGACTGGCACCCTCATGGGATCTAAATTCATTTAAACTTATGAGGACCTTCCTTAAAAGATCTTCAATCGTTTTGATTTCCGTATCATCAATATCATTTATTTCAGTCTTTAGAGTATCAGGAAGTTTTATAGCTATTTTTAGTAACTCTAGCCGATCTGCATCTTGAATTTTACTAAGCTGTTCGATGTATTGATTTACTGCAGCGAGATTGATATTCCTTGCATTAGGCTGATCAATATTTTCAACATTCAAGCTTAAATCTACTTTTCCTCGCTTAAGGGACTCACCAATAATTTTTTTTAAATGAAGTTCAATTTCTCTGAATTGAGCGGGTAATCTGCAACTTAACTCAAGGCTCTTGCTATTTAGGGATCTAAGCTCTAAAATATAATTCCTGTTTTCGAATTGAATTTCGGCTTTACCAAAGCCAGTCATAGATTTAATCATCTAAAATTATAGTTCCCTAATTTTAATATTGCGGTAGGAGACCATATCTCCGTGATCTTGTAAGCCAATTTTCCCCGTTTTAAATTTAGCAAAGTGATCCCAGTCTGAAAATTTAGAGTTGGCGATAAGTTCATCCCACTTTTCTCCAGATACAGGGAAGGTCACAATTTCAACCCCATTAAGAGTAACACTTCCTTTATTACTTTTATAGTCAATACTTAATAAAACATGGTTCCATTCACCAGCAGGCTTGCATACATCTTGCTCAGGTTGAACCATATCATAAAGTGCACCAGCTTGATGAAATTTTGGGTTGGCTAGGGCATCTGGGTGTCTTTCATTATCTAGAACTTGAATCTCAGGTCCTGTAGTATAGGGTTTTCTATATTGCTCACCTTCTTTTACTCCCCAAAAAATCCCACTATTTCCGCCCTCAGCGATATTCCATTCTAAAGAAAGCTCAAAATTAGTATACTCCTTGTCAGTTACAAGATCATTATTTTGTTTTTTGTCCATTTGTTTACTTGGATCAAAAACCATTGCGTCATCAACTATATCCCATGCACTACTCATTTTGGTTTCATTAAATTGATGCCACCCGTCAAATGACTTCCCGTCAAAAAGTGTTACCCATTCTTTTTGTGAGGATTTTTCAGATTGATCACCTTTTTTCTTAGGTGTTTTATTGCAATAAATAATGAGTAATGTCAGGATTGTAATCAAAATTTTTTTCATGATGAGTTTTAAAGGTTTAATATCTTTTTTAAATGATTTTCATCAATTTCAGATCCAGCGAAGTCATCAAAAGTTTTTTGAGTGGCTTCAATTATGTGAGATTGAATAAAAGGAGCACCTTCACGAGCACCTTGTTGAGGACTCTTAATGCAACATTCCCATTCCATTACTGCCCAAACATCACAGCCGTATTCAGTTAGTTTTGTAAATATACTCTTAAAATCGATTTGTCCATCACCTAATGAGCGATACCTTCCAGCTCTGTCTATCCAGTCACCATATCCACCAAAAGCCCCTTTTTTTCCAGTTGGATTAAATTCAGAATCCTTGACGTGGAAGGATTTGATAAAGCTGTGATAATGATCAATATATTCTAGGTAGTCTAATTGTTGTAATACAAAGTGACTAGGATCATAAAGTATATTTGCCCTTTTATGATTACCGGTTTCTTTCAAGAAACGTTCAAAAGTAACCCCATCATGGAGGTCTTCTCCTGGATGAATTTCATAACAGACATCAACACCATGCTCATCAAATGTGTCAAGTATTGGCAACCATCTTTTAGCTAATTCTTTAAAACCCATCTCAACTAATCCATCTGGCCTCTGAGGCCAGGGGTGCCATGTGTGCCAAAGTAATGCTCCAGAAAATGTTGCGTGAGCATTCAAACCAAGTCGACCACTAACAATTGCAGCTTTCTTCATGGTTTCAACCGCCCATTCAGTTCTGGCTTTTGGGTTGTTTTTGTATGCATCTGGAGCGAAATTATCAAACATCAAATCATAAGCGGGATGTACTGCAACCAATTGCCCCTGTAGGTGGGTTGAGAGTTCTGTAATTTCTAAACCATATGAATTTATTTTACCTTTTAACTCGTCGCAATAAGTTTGACTGTCAGATGCTTTGTCTAGATCGATTAAAAAGGTTTCCCAAGTAGGTATTTGAATTCCCTTGTATCCTAAATCCGCTGCCCATTTACACATTCCATCTAGAGAATTGAAGGGGGCTTTTTTATCTACAAATTGAGCTAAAAATACTGCAGGACCTTTTATTGTTTTCATTGATTTTCCATGCTTATCCATACATTACCTTTTTTATTGGATTCAACTACTTTTTCTATAAACATCATTCCTCTTACACCCTCATATATGGTTGGAAATTCTCCACTAAATGATTTTTCACCTCTTAAAGCTTTAGCAACCCCTTTGTATATATTACCCATGGCATCAAAAATCCCCTCTGGGTGACCTGCCGGAAGTTTAGTTCCGTCTAGTGACACATCAGTATTGTACACATTTCCAGGTTTGATAAGTCTTCTGGGTTCATCATCTTTTAAGAAATATAAATAGTTAGGATTTTCCTGTTCCCATTTTAAAGCTCCTTTTCTTCCGTATATGGCAACAGTAATATTGTTCTCGTCACCTGTTGCAATCTGGCTTGCACGAAGTAATCCTTTAACTTTATCGGACATACGAATTAAGATGGAACCATCTATATCAAGTGGGTTGTCATCATACAATGTGTTTAAATCAGAAAGTAATTCTTTGACTTCCATTCCTGTCACATATTCAACCATATTAAAAATATGAGTCCCTATATCACCAATACATGAACTAATTCCAGCTTTTTTTGGATCCAATCGCCAAACTTTACTTCTTTTTTCTTTGTCATGTATTACAGGGTTAATCCAACCTTGATAATATTGTAAATCTACTTTATGAATTTCTCCAATTATTCCATTTGCGATCATATTTTTCATTTCGCGAACCATAGGATAACCTGTATATGTGTATGTAACAGCAAAAATTGTATTATTTTTTTTCTGTAAAGCCTCTAATTCTTTCGCTTCTTCAAGTGAAGTCGTCAGTGGTTTTTCACAGATCACGTTAAAACCATTTTCCAAAAGTTTTTTAGCCATAGGAAAATGCAAGAAATTTGGGGTTAAAACCGAAACAGCTTCCATTCTTTCGGATTCGGGTTTGGCAGCCTCTTCATTAATAAATTTTTCAAAGTTCTCATAAACTCTTTCAGTACTAATTCCAATTTGCTTTGCAAACTTTATATTTTCATCATAATTCGGATTAAAGACGCCACCTACAATTTCGTAGCGGTCATACATAAAAGACGCAACTCGGTGAAGAACTCCAATTAGTGAGTCACCGCCTCCGCCTAATACACCTAAACGTATTTTACTCATTTTTTTTATTTTAAATCTGATTATCGTAAAAATAGGATTAATTTATTAAAACCAAAATCGATATTAATTCATAATTATTTTTTTCCATAATTAAGGGCTTTATATTTTATAAGTCCTTATTTTTGACAACATAAAAAACTAGACAATTTTATAATTCATGAATCAAGAATTTGATGCTATTGTAATCGGAACAGGGATAAGTGGAGGATGGGCTGCCAAAGAGTTGTGTGAGGCGGGATTGAAAACACTTGTTCTCGAAAGAGGGAGAATGATCAGGCACATAGTTGATTATCACACGGCAAATATGGATCCTTGGGACTTCAAAGGTGGAGATAAAACTACGTATGAAATTGAAAAGAAACAATATAAGCAAATCAGATCGACTAGATATGCAGTTCATGAATCAACTTCTCATTTTTTTGTAGATGATAATGAACATCCATACAATGAGGATAAGCCTTTCGATTGGGTTCGGGGATATCACGTTGGTGGTAAATCTTTAATGTGGGCAAGGCAAGTTTACAGATTGAGCGAATTTGATTTTGAGGCTAATGCTAAGGAAGGTATTGCCATTGATTGGCCAATAAGATATAAAGACTTGGCACCTTGGTATAGTTATGTTGAAAAATATATCGGTGTTTCTGGAGAAAAGTTAGGGTTACCTCAACTCCCAGACAGTGAGTTTTTAAAACCTATGGAATTAACATGTGCTGAAGAAAAGTTTAAAAATGAAATAGCAAATAAATACAATGACCGTCTTATAACAAATGCCAGGGTTGCTCATATTACTGAAGGAACTAAACCCGGACTAGGCCGTGTTACATGTCAATATAGGAATCGATGCAGAAGAGGTTGTCCTTATGGTGCATATTTTAGTAGTAATTCTTCTACCTTACCTGCTGCAGATGCTACTGGAAATATGACTCTCCAACCGAATTCAATTGTTAATCAAATCATTTATGATGAAAAAAATAATAGGGCAAGTGGAGTTCGAGTAATTGATGCTGAGACAAATGAGGTAACAGAGTACAAAGCTAAAATTATCTTTTTATGTGCTTCAACTATTGCTTCTACCTCGATTTTATTACAATCAGTATCTGATCGTTTCCCTAATGGACTTGGTAATGATTCAGGAGAACTAGGACATAATTTGATGGATCATCATCTTAGATTAGGTGCAAGTGCTGATATTGAGGGTTTCGAGGATTCTTATTATACTGGACGAAGACCAGGGGGAATTTACATTCCAAGATTTGTAAATATTGGTGGTTCAACTAATGTCAAGGATTTTGTAAGAGGATATGGCTTTCAGGGAAGTGCAAAAAGAGGACAAAATAAAGGTAATGGTTCCGATGAATCATATGGCTCTAAATTTAAAAAAGCAATTCAGACTCCTGGACCATGGAAAATAAACCTTGGTGGTTTTGGTGAAATATTACCTTATCATGATAACAAGATGTATCTTGATTATGATAAAAAAGATAAGTGGGGACTCCCCACGGTTACATTTGATGCTGAGATAAAAGAAAACGAATACTCAATGAGAAAGCACTTACTACAACAGATTGGAGAAATGCTTGAATCGGCAGGTTTTAAAAATGTTAAGACTCGTGATAATGGATATTATTATGGTGCTGGAATACATGAAATGGGAACTGCAAGAATGGGACGTGATAAAGAAACTTCTGTTTTAAACAAGTTTAATCAGATTCATTCTGTGAAAAATGTTTTTGTGACTGACGGATCCTGCATGACCTCCTCGGGTAATGTTAACCCTTCGCTAACTTACATGGCAATTACAGCAAGAGCTGCAAATCATGCAGTAAAAGAATTAAAAAAGATGAACCTTTAATTTAATAACCAATAATGGATAGAAGAAAAGCATTAAAAACAATTGGATATGGCGCAGGAGCCATCAGTGTGACTCCAGCAGTCGTTGGACTTTTTCATAGCTGTCAAAACAGCTCTTCTAACTTTGTTCCTGAGTACTTCAATAAGAACCAGTTTGCTATTGTATCTCAATTAATGGAGCTAATACTTCCTGAAACTGAAATTCCAGGTGCTATTAATCTTAAATTACCTGAATTTTTGGATGGTTATATTTATACAATTTATTCTGAGGAGGGCCAAAAAAAGATTTCAAAAGGATTAGATAGCTTTATAGATGTTGCTCTTTTTGATTCCGACAAAAGTAATACTAATAAATTGACTAATAAAGAGTTAGATTTTCAATTAGCAAAATATCTTAAGGCAGATAATGATCAAAAAAATTCCTGGAAAAAGCAGGATTCTGACTATCAAAAAGCTTTAAAAAATAAAAGTAACTCTCCTAAATTACCCAGTGAGGCATTGGCTTATGGTTTTGCAAACCAATTACGCTCCTTGTCTATAACTGCATTTAGAACCAATGAGTACATTGGGGAAAACGTATTAGCATATGCTCCAATTCCTGGGGAACAAAGAGGATGCGTAGACCTAATGGAAACTACTGGAGGAAAGATTTGGTCTTTATAAAATTTAGTTCACTATCAATTCTCCCCTCATCATCATATAATGACCGGGAAAAGTACAAATATAATTATAGGTCCCAGGCTCTGGAGCTAAAAAGCTTATAGTTGTTGATTCTCCCCCTCCTAGCATTTTAGTATAAGCAATAGCTTCATCTGAGTTTGGGATATAATCATTTGATTTAGCTAAAACTGCTTTTTTTGCATATTCATCGACATTGACTCCTTTTTTTAGCAGCACAAAATTGTGGCCCATGAATTCTTTAGAGACCTTCCCCTTATGGTTTAAAGTCAAGACTATATTTTTTCCTGAATTAACCTCGATTTTATTTTTATCATAAATCATATTATCAAAAGAATTAAGAATTACTTTGAAATCATTAGGATTATTTATTGGGATTTTCTCTGAGACTTCTTTTATCCTTTCGTACTTAAATTTTTCTTTTTTTTCTTTCTTTTCACCGCCGCTACAACTTATAATTAAGAGAATTGAGAAGACAAATAAAATTAAATTTTTCATAATTTGGAGTTTTTTTCAAAAGTAAGAAAGAATTATAGATTTTAATTAGTTAATTGTAATTTGGTTTTTGTGAAACAAGATAAACCCCAACTATTATGGTTAAACATGCTAGGCCTCTTCCAAAACTTATATAATCATTTCCAGTAATAATGGCATAGGAAATTGCTATTATAGGTTGTGCATAAGCAAAAGCACCAACAGTTGAAGCTTGAAGTTTTTTTAAAGCGAAAAGATTTAATATATAGGTTAAAAATGTAGTACCCAATACAACAAATATGATTCTCCAAATCGCATCAAATGGCATATTAATCCAATTAATTTCACTAAATTCTATGCTTGTCACGGGTAAATTCATAAAAAAACCTATAAGAAATAACCATTTCATTATTGTTATTGTACTATACTTTTGAGTAAGTGGTTTGACCATAATAATGAAGCTTGAAAAGAATATTGAATTAAGTAAAAACAGAAAATTACCTAGAGGGACATTTGGTGCTCTTAATGAGTTTTCAGTTCCATGGAGAACCAAAATTAAAGCTCCAATAAAACCTAGTGTTATCCCAATAAATTTTTTTAATCCAATTTTTTCCTGAAGAAAAAAATATGAAAGACATAAAATAATTATTGGATTTGTTGTAGCAAATATTCCGCTATTTACTGGTGTTGAAAGTTCCAGGCCCTTAAAAAAAGAAAGCATATTTAAGCACATTCCTAGAAGTGCAGTAATAAAGAATTTTAAATAGTCTTTTTTATCAATTTTTTCGAAGGGAACAAATAAACTTGCAAACCAAAAAAGTATTGAAGCGCCAGCAGTTCTAATGAAGATGAAACCGAAAGCCCCAACATGATCCGGCATTACCTCTTTTGCTATGGTATGGTTTAATCCGTAAATCAAAGTAGCACCCCCTGCAGATAAAAGTGCAAGTAGCCTACTATTCATTAATCCATTTTTTCGCTGATTCAATCTCTTCCTTGCGGTTACCCACAAAGACTTTTCCCTTGTAAAAAAGAACAGGTCGCTTTAAAAAAGTATAGTGGTCAGTTAGCAATTGTTTTGCTTTTTCCTCAGTTAGTTTTTTAGTATCAATATTAAGTTGCTTAAAAAGTTGTGCTCTATTGTTTATTAATGATTTATAGCTTCCTTTTTTTGTTTTTAGCTTCTCTATTTGAGTCAATGTAATTGGAAATTTTTTAACGTCAATGATATCAACATTATCAGGGAGATTTAACTCTTTAATTATTTGCTTACAAGTGCTACAGGTGCTTAAATGAAGAAAAAAATTCATTTTAATTGAGTTTAATAGTTTATCAAAATTTAGGATATATAAATTAAATAATTACGACAACTTAAAATCATGGGCAGGTCCCCCATTTTGGAATATATTCTTTAGGGTAGTTTGTCGATTCAGTAGTGAATTGATCTGGAATATTTGATATACCGATCACGCATAGTGAAGACAAATCCATTTTAAATTCTGAGGCCCCCCTTATCATTTTATCCATATTAGAGACTTTTCTAGTATTCCATTTAGATATATCCTGATTAAACTTAATGGCATTATTAAAAATTCTACACATATTTTTTACAGATGAGGTGTCCCAATTTGAAATATTTTGGTTAAACGATAAAGCACTATCAAACATTGATTCCATATTTACAACGCTTGATGTATCCCATTCACCAATTTCTTGATTAAAAGATGATGCACCATTGAACATTCCACTCATTGAGGTAACATTAGATGTATCCCATTGACTAATATCTTGATTAAAAGAACTAGCTCCCAGAAACATGTTTTCCATTGATTTAACTTTTGATGTATTCCACAAAGATATGTCTTGGTTAAATTCATATGCTTGTCCAAATAGTCCAGTCATATTCATTACATTCGACGTATCCCAATTCGATATATCCTGGTTAAACGTTGTTTTAATTCCATAATAGTTTCCTATAACACCAGTCAAGTCAGTTATTTTTGAAGTACATACACAAGTTACGTCCTCATTGTTCTGAATCATCTTTGTTAATATAGACTTATTCACAACGGTATAAATTTTACCCTTAATTTTTTTCTTATCTCCTATAATCGATTTTTCGCACTTTATTGTAACATTATTGTTGTCTAAATATATATTGCCTAGATTTTTATTTTGAGAGAATAGCGAAAATGAAAAAAGAATCAAAAAGAATAAAGTTTTCATTTTTTTAATTTTTTTTTAATAATAAGAATCTCATTTTTTATCAAAAATTGTGATAAATAAGCTTTTTTAAATTTTTTCAAAGATATCACTATAATAATTAAAATTGTCTAAAATCCAATACCTTTGCAATATTGAAAGATCTGACTTATGACCAAAAAACTCCGTTTTAATAGTTCTACCATTCATGGTGGACAAGAAGAGGAAAAGGGGTATGGAGCAGTTATGCCCCCAATATATCAGACTTCAACATATGCTCAAAAAAGTCCAGGAAAGCATAGAGGTTATGAGTACGGTCGAACTCATAACCCAACAAGGAGTGCTCTAGAGCGGTCTATATCTGCCTTGGAAAACGGTAAATACGGATTGGCATTTGCATCTGGATTGGCTGCTATGGATGCTATAATTAAGATGTTTGATCCTAATGATGAGATTATTTCTGTTAATGATTTATACGGGGGATCCTTCCGGCTCTTCACGCAAATTTTTAAGAAATATGGAATAAAGATTCATTTTGTTAATATGCAAGATTCTGAATCAGTTGAAGCTCTAATAACAAAAAAAACTAAATTAATTTGGGTCGAAACTCCCACCAATCCAATGATGAATGTTGTTGATATTAAAGCAATTTCAGCAATAGGTAATGCTCACAAGATAGTTGTAGCAGTTGATAATACTTTTGCTTCTCCATATCTCCAACAACCACTTGAGCTTGGAGCTTCAATTGTTATGCACTCAGCAACGAAATATCTTGCAGGACACAGTGATACAGTCTTGGGTTTAGTGGCAGTTAATGATGCTGCTCTTTTCGAAAAATTAGCATTTATACAGAATTCAAGTGGTGCAGTACCTGGGCCCATGGACTGCTTTTTAACGCTTAGAGGAATTAAAACTTTACATATTCGAATGCAAAGGCATTCTGAGAATGGTTCTGTGATTGCTAAATTTTTAAAGGATAACTCAAAAATTGAAAAAGTTTATTGGCCCGGTTTTTCTGATCATCCCAATCACGACATTGCTAAAATTCAAATGAAATCTTTTGGTGGAATGATTTCTTTTGTCCCAAAAGGGGGCGATAAGGCTGAAGCTTTTAAGATTATTGAAAATCTGAAAATATTTACACTAGCCGAATCTTTGGGAGGTGTGGAGAGTTTGGCAGGACATCCAGCTTCTATGACCCACGCCTCAATACCAAAGGAAATTAGAGAAAAAAGTGGAGTAGTAGAAGGATTGATTCGACTAAGTGTAGGAATTGAGGATGAGCAAGATTTGATTGAAGATTTGGATCAGGCCATTAACTTGATCTAGCGAAGTTTAAAATAGCATGAAACTTCCAAAAAATAAAAAAGTATATTTTGCCTCTGATAATCATCTTGGTTTAAATGCAGAATTGTCTAGTAAAGAGCGAGAAAAATTTTTTGTAAAATGGTTAGATAAGGTTAGTAAAGATGCCGCAGCAATTTATCTCTTAGGAGACTTATTTGATTTTTGGTTTGAGTATAAAAAAGTAGTCCCAAAGGGTTTTGTTAGGGTATTAGGGAAATTAGCTGAATTAACTGATAGCGGAATTCCAGTAACTTTTTTTGTTGGTAATCACGATTTGTGGATGAAAGATTATTTTAAAAAAGAGCTTGGGGTTACAATATATCATAATCCAATTGATATAAAAATCAATGATACTATTTTTATGATTGGTCATGGTGATGGATTGGGTCCAGGAGATTTAAGTTATAAGCGAATGAAAAAAATTTTTAAAAATCGATTTTTCCAATGGCTTTTTAGTTTAGTTCACCCCGATGTCGGAATACGACTTGGAAACTATTTTTCACAAAAGAATAAATTGATTTCAGGAGAAGAGGATGTTAAGTTTCTGGGAAAGGAAAAGGAGTGGCTCGTTGCATATTGTAAAACAAAATTGGAAGAGAAGCATTATAACTATTTTATTTTTGGACACCGACATCTACCACTGCAAATTGATCTAGGTATGAATTCAAATTATATCAACCTAGGTGATTGGATTACACATTTTACATTTGGTGTTTTTGATGGGAAATCCTTTCTTTTAGAAAAATGGAAAAATCCTATTTCCAATGATTGAAGCTAAATCGCTTATTCTTGAAAAAACAATTATTATTGGTATCATCTGTAGCAAAAAGGATGAGAACAATTCTAAAGATTACCTTGATGAACTAGCTTTTTTGGCTCATACTGCTGGAGGAAAAGTTCTTAAACGATTTGTTCAAAATATTCAAATCAAAAACCCTAAAACTTTTATTGGTTCTGGTAAAATGCAAGAAGTTGAGAAATACGTTAGGGAAAAAGAAGTGACTACCGTTGTTTTTGATGACGAGCTTACTCCTGCACAACAAGGAAATATTGAAAAAATTTTACGTTGTAAAATTCTGGATAGAACCGGATTGATATTAGATATATTTGCCCAGCGAGCGCAAACTAGTTATGCCCGAACCCAAGTAGAACTTGCTCAATATGAATATTTATTGCCCCGACTTAAAGGCTTGTGGACTCATTTGGAGAGACAACGTGGTGGGATAGGAATGCGTGGACCTGGAGAAACAGAGATTGAAACTGACCGGCGTATTGTGAGGGACAAAATATCATTACTTAAGAAGAAATTAAAGGTTGTCGATAAACAAATGGCTACTCAAAGGGGTAATCGTGGTGCACTTGTACGGGTGGCATTGGTAGGTTATACTAATGTTGGTAAATCTACATTAATGAATATTATTTCCAAAAGTGATGTTTTTGCTGAAAATAAACTATTTGCTACTCTAGATACTACTGTTCGAAAAGTAGTTATAGGGAATCTTCCTTTTTTATTGAGTGATACAGTAGGCTTTATTCGTAAACTACCTACACAGTTGGTAGAGTCTTTTAAAAGTACCTTGGATGAGGTTAAAGAAGCAGATCTTTTGCTTCATGTAGTTGATATTTCCCACCCAAATTTTGAAGAACATATTGAATCTGTTAACCAAATTTTAAATGATATTAATAGCCTTGATAAGCCTACATTAATCGTATTCAATAAGATAGATTTATATAAAGCAGACCCGTGGGACGAAACTGATTTGGTTGAAGAGCGAACAAAAAATCATTATTCATTGGAAGAGTGGCAAAACACTTGGATGCACCGAATAAATAATAGGGCACTATTTATATCTGCTGTAAGTAAAGAAAACTTAGATCTTTTTAGAGAAAGGGTATATGAAGCAACCCGAAAAATTCATATTAAACGTTTTCCTTACAATAACTTTCTTTATTCGGAGCAACAAAAAGAAATTTAAATTTTTAGTAACTCAACTAAATATTATAGCAGTTGATAATTAAGATATTATTCCTTATTACTTTGTCATTTTTTTAACTTCCATTAATTTTGATATTATCAATTATAACTACTTCGGTGCTAATAAAACCTGTAAGCACAATATTTTTAACCAATTATTAACAATGGGGCATAAAAAAATTTTTCAAATTTGCTTTCCCGAAAAATAATGTTTTAATCGTTAGAGATAATGGAAGATACTATAAATAAAAATGTTAATATTAAAGCAATCAATGAGAAGATTGAAAAGGAAAGTGCCTTTGTCGATCTTTTGACCATGGAAATTAACAAGGTTATTATTGGTCAGAAACATATGGTCGAAAGATTGTTGATCGGACTGTTGGGTCAGGGACATATCCTGTTAGAGGGAGTTCCAGGCTTGGCTAAAACTCTCGCTATCAATACGCTGAGTCAATCGGTAAAAGGTGTTTTTAGTAGGGTACAGTTCACCCCTGATTTGTTGCCTGCCGATGTTGTGGGTACGATGATCTACAATATTAAGGAGAATGATTTCACGATAAAAAAAGGGCCAGTTTTTGCAAACTTTGTACTGGCGGATGAAATTAACCGCGCCCCGGCCAAAGTACAGTCTGCCTTGTTGGAAGCCATGCAGGAAAAGCAGGTTACCATTGGTGATTCGACCTTTAAACTCCCCTCGCCATTTTTGGTAATGGCGACCCAAAATCCAGTGGAGCAAGAAGGCACCTATCCTTTGCCTGAGGCACAGGTAGATAGATTCATGTTGAAAACTGTGATTGATTACCCCAAGCTTGACGAAGAACAAATAATTATACGTTCTAATCTCAATAACATACAGGAAAAGATAAAACCGGTAGTGACAACAAAGCAAATTGAAAAAGCCCAAGCCACTGTTAGAGAAATTTACATGGATGAGAAAATTGAAAAGTATATTCTCGATTTGATCTTTGCGACCCGATATCCGGAAAAATATAATTTAGCTGAAATTAAGCATCTGATAAGTTTCGGAGCTTCTCCACGGGGAAGTATCAACTTGGCTACTGCAGCAAAGTGCCATGCTTTTCTTAAACACCGTGGTTACGTCATCCCGGAGGATGTTCGGGAGGTAATTTATGACGTTTTAAGACACCGTATAGGCTTGACTTACGAGGCAGAAGCAGAAAACGTAACTACTGAGGATTTGATAAGCCAAATCATCAATGAAGTAGAGGTACCATAGGAAATAGAATTCTACACCATTACTAATTTAAGCACCAATGGATACCAAGGAGCTCTTAAAAAAAGTTCGTAAGATTGAAATTAAGACCCGCCGGCTTAGCGATAATATATTTGGTGGGGAGTACCAAAGTACCTTCAAAGGAAGAGGGATGACCTTTAGTGAGGTACGACAATATCAGTATGGAGACGATGTGAGAAGTATTGATTGGAATGTTACTGCCCGTTATAACGAACCATATGTAAAGGTATTTGAGGAAGAAAGAGAACTGACCCTTATGTTGATGATTGATGTTAGTGGATCCGAATTATTTGGAACTGAAGGACAATTCAAACGGGAGGAACTTACAGAAATAGCTGCAACGCTTTCTTTTTCTGCCATGCAAAACAATGATAAGGTGGGATTAATTCTTTTTTCTGACCTGATAGAGCTTTTTATACCGCCAAAAAAAGGACGCTCTCATGTTTTACGAATCATCCGAGAGCTTTTGGAGTTCGAGCCTAAGAGTCAAAAAACTAGCGTCAGCAATGCTTTAGAATTTTTGTCGGGGGTAATGAAAAAGAAAGCTATCGTTTTTTTGATGTCAGATTTTATGGATAGTGACTATGAAAAAACTTTAAGGATTGTGGCCAAAAAACACGATTTGACTGGTATTAGAATTTATGACCGTCACGAGGAAAACATCCCTAATTTGGGCTTAGTCCCCATGTTTGATAACGAAACGGGTCAAACAGCCTATGTCAATACACAGTCATCAGCAGTTAGGAAGGCCTATGCTCAGCAATATTCCATACAAGTGAAAGTGTTTGAAAACTTGTTCAATAAAAATGGTGCCGGAACTTTAAATTGCCGATTGGATCAGAGCTACGTAAAAAAGCTTTTGAATTTTTTTAAATCAAGAGGGTAATGAAGGGAAGTATCTTGCTGTTTTTTGGATTGATTTTTTTCTTTTGCATGATGAGAGGTCAGACCGCTCCGGAATTAAATGTAGCTGTTGATACTACTAAAATGCGCATCGGCGAACAAATTAACTATACTCTTCAAATAAAAGCCGATTCTACTGCAAAGGTTATCTTTCC
>CACHZY010000027.1 GCA_902584445.1 uncultured Bacteroidota bacterium
CTCTATCAATTTTGTATTCTCTATTGATGTTACTTCCAGCATTTTCTGAGTCAATTATACCAACGATTGGATTTTCTGAATACCGAATAATCCCCAAGCCCATTTTGCCAAAATCACTATGTAAAAAGCCTTGCATATATATCGCTACTTTTTGATTCGGTTTAAGCATAATATTGAGGCTTTAGAATTCCGCCGTGCCCTGGGACAAAATCAGGTATTGTTACCCCATCTATCATTTTTACACCTGTTGACGGATCGGGGTTTAGGTTATAATGGGAGTCTAGGTCAATATGATCAATCACTCCAGAAATGGAAGCTGCTGCTGCAATAGCGACAGAAGATTCACTCATACAGCCTATCATAGTCTTAAGTTTATATTGCTTAGCTAATTGAATAATTCTCAAAGCCTCAGTTATTCCTCCACATTTCATTAATTTCATATTTACACCATCTATATATTTAGCCCATTTAGCAACGTCTTCAGAATACCGGCAGGACTCATCAATATAGATTGGTAAAGGCCTATTATGATATAAATATTTTAAATCTTCTTCCTCACCCTCTTTAATAGGTTGTTCAATGTAATCTACTCCTCGATAAGAAAGCCATTTCATCATGAAAATCGCCTCCGATGTCGACCAGCCTCCATTGGCATCAACACGTATTTTTATACCATATTTTTTAGTACTTTCTAATACTTGAGTAAACATTTCTTGGTCAGCTTCAATACCTTGAGGTGCACCCAACTTTACTTTTAGTGCTTTAATTGTTGAATCTTCAAAAATAAGTGGGATTCTTTCTTTAACAACCTCAGGGTGATTGATTCCAATAGTAATAGAGGTTGGAACCGATGGGGGTGGAAAATGCAGAAACTGATGTAAAGGTAAATCCTTATTTTTAGCTTTCCAATCCCAAATTGCCATATCTAAAGCTGCAGTAGCACAAGGAGCAACCCCCTTGGCCCTAGCTATTTTATTAATCTCTTGGGTGGTTTTATTTTCTATTCCCTCAGCCATCAAAATATTTAACTGAGATTCAACTTCCTCTACTGAAGCTGCGTTTTCATTTTTTCCAGGGGCAGCCTCTCCCCAACCAATAATCCCATCTTTTTCAAAAGAAAGAAATAAGTTATAAGCATCCCCCCTGATGCCTCGACTTATGGCAAGGGGAAATCTTTTTTTAAGCAATACCTTGTAAAACTTTAACTGCATGAATTCAAAGTTAGGGTTTAATGAAGAATAATTTAGGATACATGCAAACAAGAATAATAATAATTATGATTCTGAATTCATTGGCCAAGGAATCCATGATTGATCCTACCCTATGGTTATAAAATAATGATGAAAAAGCTCTATAATTACTCCAAACTAAAAACTAAAGGTTAAAGATAGCTTTGAAAATTTTTTTAAGATAATCTTTAGGTTAAAAACCTTGATCAGTCCATTGGGTAAAATTGCTTAAAATTCATATAACGAGATTATACTAATACTCAAAAATGTCTGAAAAATCTAATTCCTTAATAGTAATAAAACTGAAATAAATAATGATTGAAACCAGTAATAAGGTGAAAATTTTCAAAAGGTTTTTTACACAGAAACTAGTTAGACATTTTAATCAGCGCTTTAAATAAATGAATCCTTTAAAAGTGGATTGGCCATTTCCTAAATCTAAAATGTAGAAATATGTTCCTTCGGGAAGATCTCCTCCATTGTTTTTCGGGTAACCTAATCTTTGTTCACCGCCCCAATCATTTTTATATGGTGCCTCTTGAATAATTACCGTCTCCCAGCGTGAGTAAATTGTGAGTTTATGATTTGGGAATTTTCCTAACCCTCTAATTTCAAGTTTCTCATTCATTCCGTCATTATTTGGAGAAAAAGCATTTGGAATTTCTAGAGGCTGATAATCAAAACTTGTCTCATTAGAAAATAGTAATGGTTCGCACTTATAAGCTATTGAGCTTATTTTAGCCCTAAATTTCAATTTGACTGTTGTCTCATCTGGGTCAATTATCATTAGAGATTTAGTTTTTACTCCTCTGTATAAGTCGGACTCTTCTAAATCCACCCATAATGAATTAACCTCAGGATCTAAAATTTGCCATTGAATCGTTATATTATCTTCTGTGTTAACCTCAATATTGATATTCAAATCCTTACCTACAAACACAACCATTAGTTTTAAGGGTTGCTTTGTGATTTCTATAGCTTGTGGTAATTCTAGAAAATCATATTCTGAGGAATTATTTAAATCGTTAGGAGAAAGATACCCTTCAGCTGAAATCACTTTACCAAATTCATCAACTATTACAGGGCTTGTTCCTAATAAGCCATCCCTATCAGGATCAAGAAACCCGGCTTCGATAACATCATTACAGCCGTCACCGTCGCTATCTAAATCTAATCTATTAACCTTTCCATTTTGATCGAAATCAGCATCTGTTTCCAAAATATCTAGTATTCCATCATTATCATCATCTAAATCTATTTCATCTGTTACCCCATCGTTATCACAATCCATTGGAGAAGTAATGTTTAGGGTAATACTATTAAATATAAAATCACAATTCTCATAGGGGTCAGTTTGATCAATTTCTTCCTGTTGATTAGTTACTCCGTCTCCATCTATATCTTGATCACAAAAATCACCAATTCCATCAAGATCAAGGTCTTCCTGGTTGGGGTTAAATATCTCGGGACAATTATCAAAATAGTGATGAAGTCCATCTCCATCCAGATCAATATCGTTCTCCAAATTGGTTAATTGAATAATAATATCTTCTATTTTTTTATAATTTATATCTGAGGTAAAGGTATCTACTGATAAAAATAAGTTTGTTTTTATATCCCCATCATATAATATATCATCTATCCCATAAATAGTAATTTCTTGGTCTACGTTCCAATTTTCGGGGGTAAAAGTTATCTGATTTTCTATAACTCCTACCTCAGTAATATCACCTGACGTTGAAAAAAAGGTGACATCTGAAGTAGGCTGAACAGTTAATTTAACCTTAAAATTTACAGTATCCCCAGATTCTGAAGTAGACTTTGTTAATTCGTAATTTGAAATATTAGACCCTTCAGGATTTGTTCCAAGTGGTTTAACGTCTCCTGATAAAACCAATCCAGCAAAATCATTGTCTTGATTTTGCAAAATTAAGTTTGCCACAGAGGAAGCATTCAGACTATCATAGTTAATGTCCTTGGATTTTGGATCTCCTGTTATAAAGTTTATACTTTGATCGCCATCTAAGATAACATCGTCTAAGCCAGTAAGTATAATCTGATTTGATTCGGGTTTATCCCAATTTTGATTTTCAATAATTATTTCGTTTTTAGGTAATTCAATTTCATCCTCGTTTTCGAATAATGAAATTGGAATTATTACTGATGCATCTTCTATAGGTTTTGAGTTAAGAGAAAATTCAATTTTAACTTGATCACCAGACTCGCTGGATGTAAAATCATTTTCAATTAGATTTATAAATACCGAAGCGAAATCATTATCTTGATTAATAAAATTTAGTGGAGCTATGTCATATGGATTTAATTGATTGTAATATTGATCACTGGAGATAATTGATGAAATATAAACCTGATAGTTTACAGCACCGTCCGCAATAGGAATTAATTCATCCATTCCAGTTACTGCAACCTCTTGTGGTTGATCCCAATTTAGTGAACTAAATGTAAAGGTTTCACTCACAACCCCTTCATCAATATTGGAACTTGAAAAAACAAGTTGTACCTCTGAGATTGGGGGCGCTCCTAATTGAACAGTAAAATTACCTTTATCCCCATCCTCACTGGTTAGAGGATCAATTAGAGTTAAAATTATTTCTGCGTTATCGTTATCAATATTAATTACATCAACTGACTGATTAGGTTCTGAAATGAAATTGGGGTCAGAGTCTTCCTTCACTCCAACCGAAATTTGAGTTAATTGATCACCATCAATAAATGAATCATCAACCCCTCTAACAATAACTGTTTGAGGAATGTTCCAATTTAGTGGGGTGAAATGTAATTCTTGATATTGTAAATCAACTTTCACCTCAGAAGGATCATTTGAACTTAAGTTTAGGTAAACATCTTGATTAGGCTCAATGTCAAGTCTAACAAAAAAGTTAGCTATATTCTCATCCTCACTCAAGTTATTTGAGATTGAACCAAGGCTGAATCCAGCTTGATCGTTATCTAAATTTCTGAATATTAAATCTGCAACATCAAATTCATCAAGTGAATCATATACTATATCTGATGAAACAGGGTTTCCAGTCTCTAGAACTAGAAAAATATCTCCATCTATAAGTTCATCGTCAAGCCCAGAAATGGTTATCTGATTATTGAAAGGTTTATTCCAATCTTCATTTAAAATAGTAATTTCAGTTGAGGATAATGAAACCTCGTCTTGATCCCCAGAAATTTGTAAACTAAAATTCACAGACCCACCATCAAGCGGCCTCGAAAGAAGATTAAATTGAACATCAAAACTTTTACCACTTTCGTCTGTGTTTTGGACTCCACCTACTACAATCAACTCAATCCCCGGGCCCTCATTATCTTGATTCGTGAGGTTAACATCATCAATAGTAGTTCCATCCAGATCATCATATTCAGGATCTGTTGAACTTACATTTCCGGTAATAATTTTATAATCTATATTTCCATCCTTAAATGGAATTGGATCAGGAAGTCCTTCTACTGATATAATTTGAGGAATATTCCAATTGGAGGGATTAAAAGTTACTCTGTCAATTGCTAGGCTTCCCTCTGTTAAGTCACTTGAATTTAAAAAAAGTTCAACTATACCTGTGGGCTGTGACATAAGCTCAATAGTAAAAGAAGCTTCATCTCCATTCTCATCCGATAGATTATCGATTGTAATGATTTTAAAATCTGCAGCATTAACGTCTTGAACTGTAATAGTTACTGTCTCTCCAGTTATATTTGAAAAACACTTATCTATTGAATTAAATGAAATTTGAGAGGCTAAAACTTGATCTCCGTCTATTAGCCCATCGGTCTTTGGAGTAATAGTGATCTGTTGGTTAATATTCCAATTTACGGGTGTAAAAGTTATAGAAGTAGGAGAAAAAAGTGCTTCAGATATATCTGGATTAGAGAAGCTAACCGTAACATCTGCTAAGGGGGGGCTGTCAAGAGCGATTTGAAAAGTTGTCGGTGAATCAGTTTCAGCAATGGTAATCTCATTGTCAGATAATGTAAATGTTTTAGGGGGTAATATACTTAAGGTAGCCTCATTAGAGCTAATTGGGCTGCATAGAAAAGCTGGGTTAGCAATTTTCGCTCTATATCTAAAACTATCAAAACTAGAATCACTCGGGGTTATTTCTAAATTATTTGAATTTGAATTTTGGTAAATAGAATTATCCGAAATATCTATCCACTCACTCCCATCATAAACTTGCCAAGAGAAGACAGCACTTTGAACATTTGTCTCTGCCAAAATATTCAAAGTTTCACCAATACAAACGCTCTGAGACTGAGGATGAGTTGTGATATTTGATAAATCGAGAGGTTGTCCAACTTCTTGAAAATCATAAACCCCATTATTGTCTCCATCTCTTGGGACGGTGTAACCATCATTCCCTGCTACTTGACCAAGACTATTTACTGAAACTGGTGAATTCGATAAAATACCATCTGGTGGGTTATCAGTATCTGAATACCCAGCTTCAATTACATCGCTACATCCGTCGCTATCACTATCTAAATCATATGAATCTGGAATCCCATCGTTATCCGTATCCAAAGAATATTGATGTAATGATAAATTAAATCTAATTAAGGAAACTTCACTTGAATTATTATTTATGTGTTTCAATTTGATATTATCCATGTTTTGACCATAAAAAGCGAAAGGTGTATTTCCGTTTGGACTAGGATTAAACTTAAATCTTATTTCATTTGCTGAATAAAGTTCTATTCCAGATTCATATATGTTATCATAATTAGTATCGATTAATAAAATATTATCAGGGTCTAAAATGGACAAGCTTTGAGTCGCTTGAGAGGTTGACAAAATAAATATTTCATTTACAATAATATCATGAAGAACTTCTGTTGAATGAGTAAACTTGAAATTAACCTTTTCGTTAAAATCAAATTCTAAAGTATTTTCGTAATTAGGTCCTATTTGAACTAGCGATGCAATATCACCATAAACGGTTTGTTCAATAACACTATCATTTCCTGTAGATCCTGTCGTAACGTTAAATGCACCAGTAATTGTTGAAGAATCTGGGAGTGAAATAATAGGATTTGAAAAATCTGAAAGATCTAGATTGTATATCCCTGACGATTCATATTGGTTAAATATTCCGTCATTATCAATATCGAGATCAATATTATCATTTACTCCATCGCCATCAAAATCATCAGGACAGTTACTCACAACAGCTGGTTCAGAAAAGGCAAATGAAGTTACTCCACCACAGCTTTTTTGAGCCTTTATTTTGTAAGAACCTGGATTTAAAGGTTGATAAGGATTAGTGTTTACTCCAAGGTCAACATACCCACTACCATCATTGTACATCCAAGTAAAACTATCGTAAGCTTCTAATCCAGATCCAAATAATTCAATATTTGGAAGACACTTTTCCCCTGATAGGTTTGGAGCCCTAATCACAGTCTCTGGAGGAGAGATAAAGCCTGAATAGAATCCACCTGAAGTTGCGGCTCCATTTTGATTATAATAAGCACAATATAGCTCACCACTAGATTCAACTGATACATTACCTCTTAAATTTTGAAGAATATATGCCTTATAGTCAGCACCATCAATTGACTCTGGTCCGGTTACATTAACTCCTCCTGAAAAACTTGAATCATCCAGTGACATATTTGAATTATTAAAATCTGAAAAGGTTACCGTGGCTGTACTGTTAGTCACAACAGTAACATATCCACCAAAATAAGATGTTCCTATGTATTCTATCAAGGGGATATTATTAACCTCTCCTTGGCTTTGACATGACAATGGTGGGACAAAAAACATCCCTTGGTTAGCCTCGCTTCCAAGTCCTATTCCTTGCCAAGCATAAACATTTTTAGATGAACTAACATATAGCGTTCTATTTGATCCTCCATTACTATATTCATTTCCCTCTATTAAAACATAGTCCCCGGCTTTAGCTAAATTGGCAAATACAACTGATAGATCCCCATCCAGATAAATATCAGTGTCATCTTCGTTTGCAACAATCAAGACATTTTCCCATCCGTTAGATCCATTACCTTTTACAAAAACATACTCCATACCTATTTTATCTGCCCCAACAATTTGATCAATTCCATAATCTCTTCCACCACCATCGTGAAAACTACCGTTTGCAGAGCCTGAGTTAACAACAATTGGCTTGTCTGAAGTTATTGATACCCCGATTAAACCATCCTGATTAAATACCGAATCTTCAGCTTCTGCCGAGATTAGGTAGCTCTCCCCTTTACTTAAATTTGTTGTCAAGGAAAATGTTCCTGCACCAGAAGGAGTCGTAATGTTTTTTAATATTAATCCTTTTACCAGATTATCAAAAATTATATTTGTATTGTTTTCAGTTGCCATTATCGAAATAAAATTCAAATAATTAGCTCCACTTCCAGTGTCAGGGTTTTCACTGGTAAAAGTCCCTGTCCTAAAAGAGGTCCCTAATGCAGATAATCCCTTACTAACTAAAGCTCCTGCCTGAGGGAAATTTCCTCCATTTCGAGAAGATGCTCGAAGACGAACGGCAACATAGATAGGGGAATCAGAGGTTATAATATAACCTTTATCATCCAAAACTCTTCCTCCATAAAAATCACTATTCACTATTGCAAAATTTGTGGAGCCCTCTCCAATATAATGGACATTTGGACTGGTATTTGAAACAACACCAGAGATATAGCTACTAGGGAGAGAGCCAACTGGTTGAATACTATAACTCACATCAACATTAGAAGGAGTAGATATATAAATGTATTGATCTCTAGGATATGCATTTGAATTCGTCGCAGGATGAGCCGCTATCGGGGGAATGTAATGAACTTTACTAAGCTGTGCTTTAATTGAATGAAAATTGAGTAAGACAAAAAAGAGTGTAAAAGTTCTCAACTGAATCACATTCATAATCAAATTTATTATTTACTATTGACGTTGTTAAAGATTGACCGTAAAGTTATTTATTAAAATAACATTTCAAAATACAATCAAGTGATCGGTCCAATTTTAATTGATATGTCAAATTATTAATATATTTAACCTTTGTGAGAATACAGTTAAAAACTATTGTTTGCTACTTATTTTGTCTCCATTTAATTCAAGTTAATGGACAACAAGAAGTTATTTTTTCTCAATATATGTTTAACCACCAAAGTCTTAATCCAGGTTATGCGGGATCTAAGGAATACACTAATTTCACAATTCTTCACCGAAGTCAATGGTTAAATTTTGATGGTGCTCCAGAATCACAAGCTTTTACCTTTAACCACAAAATGACTTCAAAAAATATTGGTTTTGGATTGAGCGGAGTAAATGATAAAATAGGTCCAATGACTAGTTCAAGAGTGGCACTAGACCTAGCATATCACTTAGCTTTAGAAAAAGCTTTTTTGTCAATTGGAATCAAGTTAGGTGTTGTCAATTATGATTTTGATCAGTCAATTATTCGCACCACAGATGTTGGTGATAATTCATTTATTTTTGAAGGGGAGGGAGAGTTCAAGTCTAATATTGGATTTGGAATGTATTACCATACACCAAAATGGTATGCAGGACTTTCAATTCCTTGGTTTATTGAAAATGAAAGTTTTAACATACAAAGACATTATTATGGTATATTTGGAGGCATAGTGAATTTATCAGAAGGGTTGAAATTAAAGCCCAGTATACTTATAAAATATACAGCTGGAGCTCCTTTTGGATATGATTTAAGTACAATTATGTTATTCAAAAACACTTTTTGGATCGGACCACAACTAAGGTCTACTTTTACAGGTGTACTACCTCGATCAAAATTTGGAGGTGGTTTCGGAATAATCTCAGGAATTCATTTGAATAATACGGTTTCATTGGGATATTCCTTCAATACCTCATCCCTTGGTAAATATATCAATGTAAACCACTCAACTCATGAATTAATGATGCGATTTGATTTGATCCCTACGATTAAAAATATTCTTCGTTCACCCAGAATATTCTAATGATGAAAAAAGGTTTTTTATTTTTAGGGCTATTTGTTTTTTGTGGAATGTTTGGTCAAAGCAATTTACAGCTTAATCGAACAATTGAATGGGCCAACTATTATTTTATAAATGAAAATTATAAAACCGCAATCGCAAAATATTTAAGCCTTGATGATAACATCCCTCAAGATGCTAGACGTAATTTTGCCAAGTCTTATGCTATGATTGGGAATTTAAAAAAAGCCGAAAAGACCCTTCGACCTTTAGTCGATTCAAATGACGCATTAGTTCTTGACTATTATCACTTTGCAAGCTATATAACTGAAAATGAAAGTTTGAAAAATGAATATAGACAGAAAGCTCTTAGATTACCAATAGCAGATATGATCTTTGAACCATATATGGGTATGGAAAGTCCTTATAAATTAATAAATCTAAATATTAATACAACAGAATCTGAATTTGGAGCATATTTACTTGAAAATAAAGATGAAACGCGACTTATTTACGCCAAAAAACAATCTGAAAAATACAATCAAGGATTAAAAAAAAGAATAAAATCTAATTCTGATATTTATAACCTCTACCATGCAAAATTTAATTATAAGGATATTAGAGTTGACGAAGAAACTCCTTTTCCTAAAGGGATAAATTCTGTTTTCCAAGATGGACCAGCCAGTTGGGATGAATTAAACAATCAATTTTATTTTACAAGAAGTTCTGGAAATTACGAAAAAGAAGAACTTATTCAACTTGACTTATACTCGATGAATTATAGTGAAGTCGGTGAAAAAACTGCAAGTCCTCTACCCATAAATTTGAATGGCTACTCAACTTTACATCCTGCCGTAAGTTCAAGTAATAGAAGATTGTATTTTTCAAGTGATAGGCCAGGAGGTTATGGAGGAATGGATTTGTATTATGCTGCCATTTTACCAAATAACAGCTTAGGAGTACCTGTTAATTTAGGGCCAGACATTAATACCCCAGCAGACGAAATTTTCCCGTTTGTTTATGATGAAAAGTTTCTTTTTTACAGCGCCAAAAGTGATGCAGGTAAAATGAATCTAAAACTTGCGATTAATTCTGTGGATATTCGATGGAAAGTTAGAAATTTACCAAATCCTTTTAATGGTGCTAATGATGATTTTTCTTTCCATCTAAATAATGGATTGGACTATGGTTTTCTGAGTTCTAACCGTCCAAATGGAAAAGGAGATGATGATTTGTATGTATTTCGTTTTACTCCAAAAATTGAGGGTTTACCAGATAAATATACTTATAGCCCCACGGACACCTTAATCGTTAGTACAAATGGTGTTTTGGCCAATGATGAGAAACAACTTTTTGCAAATGACCCATTAACTGCTTTATTTCAGAAGAAAATTGAATTGAATCAAAACGTAAAACATGGAAAAATTAAACTTAATTCTAATGGATCATTTTTATATAAAAATAATAACCCACTAAAAGAAATTGATTCATTTTCTTATGTTATTAATAGTAAATATGGAAAGTCAAACCCTGTAAAAGTTATTCTTGACAGATCTACCATTTCTTTAGATAAACTTCCTGAAAATTTACAACAAACCTTCCTCCCTATATACTACAATTATAACGACTCAGATCTGCTATTAAATTATAAAAATCGTGTAGATGCTGTTGCTTTAGCAATGGTTCAAAACCCGCAATTAGTTGTCGAGGTTAGTTCCTATTCTGATTGTAGAGGAAAAAGAAAATATAATCTAGAGTTGTCAGAACAGAGAAACCAGACAATTATAAATTACGTTAAAAATGCTATTGAGAAGCCTGAAAGAGTTTTTGGTAAAGGATACGGAGAAGATCGTATTGAAGGAAATGATACAAAAGATTATTTAATTTTAGGGGGTACTTTTGAATCATTAAAGCTCGCTGAGGAAAGGAAAAAAGAGTTTATATCTAATGGAAATAATGCAGAAATAAAAGTAAATATTGATGGTTTATATCAAATAATAATGGGTCAAGCTAATACAGCTTATGAGGCAAAAAAAATATATAAGAAACTAAAAAATGAAGGTATTGAAACTTGGGTAAGTCGATGTGAATGTTGTAATTTAACTGAGGATCAGCATAAGCTTAACAGAAAAACTGAGTTTAAAATTATTCGATATTAAAAGATGGATTTGTCTTTTTTATTTGATAATTTTATAAGAAAGTTAACCATATGAAATTTGCAAATAAATTTTTAATATTATCATTGATATTCCTATTCAATAATTGTAGCAAAAGCGATTCAAATGAGGATTCCTCTTCAAATTCACAAGAAACTTCCGAATCAACTACAGATAATAATTCAAATGTTGTTGAGGAAGGGGTCCCTGAAGTTTTTAAAAAAATATATGCAGCATCTCGAGTTTATTTAGATGGAAATAATGTAGTTATAGAAGTTGATGGCGCTCCTGACCATAAAAGTCCCTATTACTCGAGAAATCATGAATTATATGAGCCTTACAACGGAAGTAATACCAACTTTAACCAAAATCCAAATTCAATTAAAACATTTGATTTCAAATTTAAAATTCCCCTCAATCCTAAAGAAGCGTCTAGTAAAGTCTCAACTCAATTGGGTTCAATCGGAGTATCTCTTAATGGAGTAGCTTTTTATAACCAATATGCAGGTCCCAATAATCAGCCTTTGACAAATGAAATTAATTCATTTGACCAATATGCAGGTCATCCACAAAATCAAGGTGTTTATCATTATCACCTCGAACCAACTTACCTAACTTCAAATAAAGGTCAAGATGCACTATTAGGGTTTTTATTAGATGGATTTCCAGTTTATGGTCCATTTGAAAATGACGTAAAAATTACAAATGAAAATCTTGACGAATACCATGGCCATAGTCATATTACACCTGATTATCCAAATGGTATTTATCATTATCATATTACTGATACTGACCCCTACATAAATGGAAATGGATATTATGGTTCCCCTGGAACAGTATCTCAATAGGTGCTATGCCCTTTTATTGCTATTTATTTTTGGTTGCATAGATTTAGATTCCAAAGAAGTAAGCTCTTTCAATGTCCAAATCTTTAATTTTCATTCAAAAAATGGGATCTTTTTCAAAAATAAAACTCCGTTTACAGGCAAGGTATTTAAATTACATGAAAATGGTTTAGATACTGTTTATATACGATCATATTTTAAAGGAATCAAGAATGGTCAATTTGTAAGATTTTATACAAAAAATAGAATATTTGAAAAAAGAAATTATATAAATGGGAAAAAAGAGGGTATTCATATTGGATATTGGGAAGATGGTAGCTTGGCGTTTGAATATAATTTAAAAAATGATGAATATAATGGAAGTCTAAAAGAATGGAATCGAAAAGGGCAAATTATAAAATCTTTTAATTATGTCAATGGATATGAAAACGGAAGTCAAAAATTGTGGTTTAATAATGGAGAAGTGAAATCAAATTACGTGATTAAAAATAATCGTCGTTATGGATTGTTAGGTACTAAAAATTGTGTTAATGTATCGGACAGTATTCAATAGTATAATTTTGCTAACCTTTTTTTGTAACTGTAATAATCAACCAGACTACTTACCATATTATAACACCCCAGATTTCTCACCATATTTTCTTAATAGGTCCAATGAAATCAAAAGTATAATTTCCCATAAAATTGGAAACTTTGAGGCGAAAAGTCATCAAATAAATAATTTTTCTAATGAGGATTTAAAAGGTAAAGTTCATATTGCGAATTTTATGTTTACAAGCTGCACAAGAATATGCCCAATCATGACTAATAATTTAAAAATAGTTTCAGAAGCCTATAAAAATCATCCTGAATTTTTAATGATATCCTTCTCTGTAACGCCATGGATAGATTCAATACCAAAACTTCAGTCGTTTGCAAAAAGTTACGGTATAACGGCTAAAAACTGGCACCTACTGACCGGTAAAAAAAGTGAAATTTATAAACTTGCACGAAAATCCTATTTTGCTGAAAAAAATTTGGGCTTCACAAAGGATAGTAGCGAATTTCTCCATACCGAACACGTAGTTTTAGTTGATAAAAAATTACGTTTAAGGGGAATCTACAATGCTACACTAAAACTTGAAATGAAACAGCTTAAAGAGGATATTGCTTTACTGATTAAAAATAAAAAACCCTCTAAATTAGAACATTAGAAGGTTTTTTAAACTGGTTTATGGTTAATTGTTAAATCAAAGTAAGATAAAATAAACATCATTTCAAAATACTTGACCTAATTTTTAAATATTTTTTTTGAGCTTCATTAATAACTTGATCAGACGACATACCCTTAACATCCTTATTGTCAGGGTCCTTTTGTAAATGGGCTGCAAAACCTTCAGGTCGGAGGACAATACCTCTATTAAAATTTCTCATGCTCCAATAAAACATCTCATACATTACAGGAAAAAGATCAATACCTTTATCGGTAAGATAATATCTTTTTACCTTCTGGTCCTTCAAGTCTGGAACAGAGTCAATAATTTCATATGATTTTAAAAGCTCAAGTCTACTAGTTAATACGCTTGTAGATATTCTTTCAGGAGAACCGAGAAAATCGCCAAAAGTTTTTTTTCCGTTAAACATATCTCTAACGATGATTATGGACCATTTGTCTCCCAAAACATCCAATAATTTAACTATAGGGCAACCTGATCTATTATTTCTGATAATTAAACTTTTATAATTAAAAAATTAATATTAAATTTAGCAACCACTTTAATTCATTTTAAATTGGTTTATGGTTAATATTATTCCTCAGGACGCCAGTTCTGAGGAATTTTTTTTATGTATTAAAATTTAATATACCTAAAATAACAAAAAATACTCAATAGCTCATAGAGCTTCGACTTATCAAACTAACATTAAACACATTGGTAATGTTTTTTGTTGTATATGTCCCATTTACACTAGACTTTCAATATTTTAAGCTCTGCATGTAGTAATTTATTTAGAACTATATAGCCTTGTTTATTTAAGTGAAGTCCATCTTGAAGAAAATATTTTTTATCAATATTTCCATTGGTCATTAGTTCTTTGAATAAATCAACTTGATTTAAATAAGTAATATTATTCGAAAACTCTCGCATCCTATGATTAATTTGTTTAATAACTTCCAAATCTTTTTGACGCTCAAAAGAGGGCTTGATCCCAATATTTATGATTTTACTTTCAGGAAATTTTTTGTGAATCCTAAAAATTAGAGCCCTAATCATTTCAACAATTTTATTAGCATTATAATTCAAGCTAAGATCATTACCCCCTAGGTATAAGACAATTATTTTTGGACATTTAAAGCGGAATAAAGTCTCAAAATATTTTTCTAATGATTCTATAAATGCGCCTCCAAACCCTAAATTTAAAACATTATGTTTTGGAAAATTCTCCTCAAGGTTTTTCCAAAGTCTTATAGTTGAACTTCCATAAAAAACTATCATATTCGTGGTGTCTTCTTTTTGGTCAATTTTCTTTTTTAGATCCCTAATCTCTCTTTTAAAATTATTATCCTCTAGGATCAAATCCTTAACCCAAACAGCATACTGCTCATTTATCCTTTTTACAATTCTAGGAAAATATTTATCATTTTCATCCAAAATAGTAAAATCGCTCATTCGAAAAGGTTTCTTAATTTGACACTTGAAGGTCGCCTGTGAAGCAAGTTTGTCAAAATTAGCCAGTACCAATGGGACAATTAAAGGCTGAGGAATCATTCGACAGGCAAGTTTGAAAATGCCATGTCGAAAAGAGCCAGGAGAGTCTTCAGTGGTATAAGAATAGCCCTCTGGGCTAAACACCAAGCCAGATCCTCCTCTCAAAGTTTCTATCGCTTGAGGATAAAACTGTTTGTTGATAGCTCTGATCTCTTTTTTTTTTAAATTACTCGGAGTGAAGTTTTTAGCATAAACTCTAATAAATCCTAGCCGATCATAATAAGACTTGTGGTTGATTTCAGAATCCAGTGAAAACCTTGCGACACGATTTCCCGTTTGGTTATAGTATTTATTCAAAATTAGGCTAGTGACAAAATGACTGTCTAAAGTAATTTGGAATTCGTCTGCTACGGTATAGCCTGGATGATTATCCAGGTGGTTGTAAATAAAAATACAATTGTTACTATATGGTAGATTTTCAGAGCCTAGGATTTGAAAATTAACATGAGAAAATGCCTCTTTGGTTAATTTTGAACTCAAAAGGCGAACCCCTTCTTTATTTAAATTATTAGGAGCTGTGGAGACTTGATTATATATCTTTTTTAAAGCCTCTAAAAAATTTTGGTCATTAACCTCCAAAAGATAAAATTTTAATTCAAAATCTTACAAATTTAGGAATGCCATTAAAGAAATAGTCAATAGTGTATAATTGATCGCTAGAAAAAATTAGATCCATAAAATTTATCACTGATTAATAATAAATATCTAATTTTTAAAGCCCTGATAAAGAAATGAATAAAATCAACTGAATTGATGATATGGATATGTAACCTAAAGATAGATCAAAGTTAAAACTAACATTTTACATTGTTTTTAATAGATTATCGAGTAATAATCGTAGATCATTAATTGATAGCAATTGATTGTATTGAAAAATAATTTCAAAATCAGGATTTAAAATACAAATTGAGGGAAAGGCAGCCTCGCCATTAGGCATCATAAATTTCTCTACCAGTTCATGAATGCCAGTATTGTTTCCAGTGGGTCGAAACTTATAAGTTTGTCCTTTATAAGTAATATCGCTTTTTTCTTCTGCATTTAAGTCTACAAACCAAAAATTTTGATTCAATAGAGCAGCTATTTCCTTGTCTTTAAAAGTCGTATTTTTCATAGCTTGACAATATTTACACCAGTCTGTATGAATAAAGACCACAACAAATCGGTTCTGAGTTTTTTGTAAACCATCCAATTGTTCGAACGATTGAGAAATAATTTGTGAAAAACCAGTTAAAGGGAACAGGATTCCTATAATAAAAGAGATCAAATATAGTTTTGGATTTTTCATATTCCTGTTTTTAGGGTGTATCTAACTCCAATAAATCCTCTAATTCCCTGATTTGCTGCATAGACATAAGACGGATCAAAGGTAAGTGCATAGGGATTTTCAGCAGTAGGAATGACTTGCCCGTCATTTCCAAAAACTACATTTTGATCAAATGGATCATAGGGTCTTGCTATACTACTAGAATCAGGCGTAAAATCGAGTAAATTTTTAAAGCCGCCATATATCTCCCATTGATTTGAAAAGGTTTTGGTAAGTTGTATGTTTTGAATACTCCACCAAGGAGAATATTCGGGTCTTGGGTCTAACTTACCCAGTAAAGGCAATCGCATTGGACCATATAAATTTCCAGTATAGTCTATTGCTAGTCCTATTGAGGTTAATTCATAAGATATACCCCAAGTGCTCTGAAATGATTCAGTAAGCAGTTGCCTAAAACGTTCACCGTTTTCATTTACGGAAACATCCATTAAGGTAGCTCCAGCTAGAATTTTTAATCCACTTATCCATAACATATCAAGATTTAAAGAAATCCCCTTAGATACTGAATACCCTTCTAAATTTCCATAAATGATCTTGTTTGGATCAGTGTCGTAGTCCGGGAGAATTCTATTGTTAAAATAGGTATAAAAAATACTGCTATCTATTCCAAGAAAGAATCCATTGGTAAAATAATTTTTCTTTACAAAGTTTAGATTAACATTCCACGACTTTTCGGGGTTTAGTTTGCCCTCAAATTCTACAGAACGTGCTCCCGTAAGTGCAGCATGATCTTCAGTAAAGATATTGGCCACGCGAAAGCCATTACCAGCACTAATTCGAAAAATATTTTTCTTATCCGATGAATTCCATTTATAGTTTAATCTTGGTGTTAAAATATTTCCATGGATACTGTTGTAATCATATCGTAAACCTAGCAGTAGTTTGTTTAGCTCATTAATTTTTATTTCATTTTGGATAAAAATTCCTGGAAGGTGAATCTCATTGGGTTGATTTCTTCCACTAGTAGCAGGGGTATTATCGTCATATAATGTATATCGATATGCAATACCTAGGAGTAGATCACTACTTCTAAAATTTTTATTCAAGGTCATTTGGGCAAAACCGATGTGTTGGGTAGCATTGTAAATAGTAGTTCCATAAGCCGAGTTTTGATAGTGCCCATTAGCGCTAAATTGGAGCTTAACGATTTCCTTAAAAGGTAATTGGTAACTACCTGTAGTTTCCCATCGGTTGGTGAAAATGCTTTCTCCATAGACTTCATCTGCTCCTCTATATTTCTTTTCCCAATTCATCGCTCCTCCCCAACGGTCCTCATAAACATATCTTCCAGCTATGGAGAATAAGCGATTGTCCTTGCGATTAAAATTCAATTTGTTAAAGATCGAAACTCTATGTTGAAGAGTAAGATCTGTAAAACCATCATTATTATTATCTATTGGGTTTTGATAATTAAAATAATTAACACCAAAAAGAGATTGAACCTTTTCACCATAATCAAATTTAACACCTAAATCATAATTTAATTCTCCCCAATCCGATGAAAAAACATCAGATATGAATAAGGGAGCACGAGATATTTTTTTGGTAATGATATTAATAAGCCCTCCAAGGGCTTCAGACCCATAAAGGGTAGATGCAGGTCCTTTTACTATTTCAACCCGCTCAATCAATGATTGAGGAATTCCCGTTAATCCATATACAGTCGAAAGTCCGCTTACAATTGGCATTCCATCAATTAGGACCATAGTATAAGGTCCATCTAGGCCATTTATATGAATGTCTCCAGTATTGCAAATATTACAATTTAATTGTGGCCGAACCCCATTGATATTTTGAAGTGACTCAAAAACAGAGGGGGAAGGATTTGCTTTAAAAAAATTAAGTCCATAAACCTTGACGGGAACTGGGCTTTCTTGCTTGGAGACTTCTTTCATCGTTCCAGAGATGACTACTTCTTCCAAATAAGAAGTATTTTCAACAAGTTGAAAATTACTAACTACATTTAATGGTTTTATAAGAGATAGCTTAGATGATAAGGTCTCAAAACCAACGGATGAGATAAATACTGTATAGGTTCCAAGGGGAATGTCTTGAATTATAAACTGACCATTGACATCTGTGGAAGTGCCCAGTGTAGTTCCTTTTAAAAATATATTGACATATGGTACGGGACTATCTTGGTGAGTTACCTTACCAGATAGTGTTACCATTTGGGAATAACCCAGATGGTAAACAAAGCTGATAACAAAAATTAGGATTCTTCTATTTTTTTGTTTTTTGGAAAATTGAAAAGGGTCCA
>CACHZY010000028.1 GCA_902584445.1 uncultured Bacteroidota bacterium
GAATCTTTAAGAAAGGGGGTATAAAATTAACCCTGTTTGGAAGTTAATTGGGGAAGTATTCAATATAAATGTTGACAATCCTTAATCAGTCAAAATGGCTTCAAAATTTCAGATCTAAAAATAATTTTTGTCCAAAGAGAGAGGCATACAAGTTTCCATTTTTTTGGTCAAGCAAAATCCTATCTAAGTAAGAGGGATTAAGCAACTTAAATCCCTCCATATAAGCTTTTATATATCATAAAGGCTTGATTTGAAAAGTCTTAGCACTTCTAAGTCCCTATTTAAATGATTTAAACTAATATTCAATTATGAGAATGTCTTAATTCATAACAAGCCATTAATTAAATATCCTACTGATATCGAAGAAAAAAAGAAGCTTGAGCTGAAATGATTTAAGCTTGGAAAGAAATAGATATAAAAAAATCAGGGAGTGATAAATTCACTCCCTGATTTAATATTACCAGTATTTAACTCTTTATTGAATTTTGAATCCCTGGGGGTTTTGAACCAATTTACTAGTTGCTATTGCCTCAGCAGGGATAGGTGAAATATACTGCGCCTTACCAGGTTGTCTTACCAATGGAACTTGCTCAGTAGGATCTCTTTTCAAAATAGCACTCTCAAGAGTTTCTGTTCTTACAAGGTCAAACCATCTTTTGTGTTCAGCAGCTAACTCCCACCCTTTCTCATCAATTATATCCTGAACTGTTGCAGTAGTTACGTCAACAGTAGCATTAGGAGTATTTGGGTCTAAACCAGCTGCTCTTCTCTTAACTTGATTTAACGCGCTTAAAGCAGTTGCGTCAAGTCCGCCTGATGCAGCTTTTGCCTCTGCATATATTAAAAGTACTTCAGCATAACGATAAATTTCTATAGCCCTATAACCCATTGTTCTACCAACTACAGTTAGGTCCTCAGATGCAGTAAATTTTCCATACATAGGATGGAATCTTTGAGAAACACTCCATTCGATTGTTGGGGGATTTTTAGTGATTATTGCTCCTCCTGAAAAACCTCGATTGGGGATATCAGTTACAAATGTTGCATCTTTTCTTGGGCCCTCTGGGAAGTCCTTAAAGAATTGTAATTCAGGATACATATCCGACCAACCTCTTGCCATGTGAAAACTTGTAGCAGCAGGATGACCATTTCTTTGGTCTTCTTCCTTAGAAAATTGAACAGAGAAAATGCTTTCTCTGCTATTGGCATTTTTCAATAACCAAAGCTCATCTATAGGTAATAATGAGTGGTAACCCATATCAATAACCTCTTTTGCCTTGCTTGCAGCAAGAGTATTTTTAGAGGTATCCTTTACAGGCCATCCTGCCCAAGTAAGATATAAATCAGCAAGGAGGGTTTTAGCAGCGGCAGCAGATGCTCTTCCAACACTAGAAGTAGAACCAGGGGCAGGTAAATTAGCTTCAGCAATTAAAAGATCTGCTTCAATATGCTTATAGTTTTCTAGTACGGTAGCACGTTCTTCTTCACCAGTAGGAGTCATCCCATCTAAAATAATAGGCATATTTCCATGTTCTCTTACAAGTTGTAAATAAGCAAATGCTCTTAAAAATCTAGCCTCTCCATCAGCAACTGCCTTTAACTGGTCAGGAGCAGTAGATGTTTTTAATCCCTCAACTAGAGAATTGGCGTGATAGATGAGTTTCCAAAACCCTTTCCAATCGTAATCTAACCAATTAATATCGCCATTTTCTCCATTTCCATAATTGAATGAATCAAAAACTCTTAGAGGGGCCTTATTACCTCCCCACCATGTGGTGATATCATCGGATCCAAACGTGTTTGTTCTCATAAAGTGAGGATTTCTGTAGGAGTATTGAAGTCTTTTATAAACTGGCACAAGAGCAGCAACTAAGTCTCCCTCAGATTGTAAGTTTTCTAATGATAGTATTCCGCTTCTGTCTTCCTCTAAGTCACTACAAGAGAAAACGAATAAAACAGAAGTAATGAGCGTAAATATTTTATATGTGTTTTTCATGATTAAATATTTTAAAATGTGAGGTTAAATCCAATTGAAAATGATCTTGATATAGGGAAAGCGTTTAGATCAATCCCAAGATCAAGATCTGAATTACCTGAAGCAGTTGAAACTGGATCAAAACCAGAGTAATCAGTTATAATGAATAAATTTTCAGCATTTACAAATACCTTTAGTTGGTCTATTCCTATATCACTCAATATGTTTTTTAAGTTATACGTTAGAGAAGCACTTCTAAGTGTAGTGTAAGAACCATCCTCTAGAAATTGAGAGGACAACCACTGGTTTGAATCACGAGCTGCTTGAGTACCAGAATGAATAGTATTACTTGGATTTGTTGAAGACCAACTATTAATGTAATCTGCATGAACTGCATGGAACTGAGCAGAGCCAAGGCCCATCATCCTCATTCTTTGAAAATTATAAATATCATTACCTTGTGCTCCTTCAAATACCATATTTAAATTAAAGTCTTTATAATCAAAATTTAGGTTCCAACCCCAGGTAAAATCTGGATTACCATCACCAACATTACCAATGTCTTCAGATGTAATGTTTTTGTCACCATTAAGATCTTTATACTTTGCATGTCCAGGAGTCCCATCAGATGCTCCTAATTGATATACTCCATCAAAATGATAACCTCTAAAAGTACTAATAGGTTTTCCCACTTCAACTCTTGTGGGGTTTACTGGAAATGTATTCCCATAGTATTGATTTCCCAAAACCATACTATCAATACCATCAACTAACTTAACGACTTTATTTTTATTAGCTGATAGATTAAAATTTGAATTGATTGAAAGGTCATTTTTTTCATATAAAACAGTATTCAAAGAAATATCAATACCATTATTTTCAACCTCACCCGCATTTTGAGTTATAAGTGTAGGGCCAACGAATTCAGGTAATACTCTGGTAAGTAAGATGTCCTCTGTTTTTTTACTGTAATAGTCAATAGATAATAAGACTTTAGAGTTCCAAAGACCAAGGTCAACCCCAAGGTTAAATTGAGTAGTGGTTTCCCAAGTCAGGTCTGGATTTGCCATCCTATTTGATGGAGCAACACCAATACTTGCAACACCTCCTGAAAACGGATAATTATTACTAGCCGAGATTCCAGGTATTGAAATTGTAGAAAAAGGGCTTACGGCTTGGCTACCAGTTATTCCAAAACTTGCTCTTGCTTTTAATGAGCTAATTGTAGCGTGATCTTTTAGGAAATCTTCCTGGGAAATTCTCCATGCCAAAGATCCAGAGGGGAATGTTCCCCAACGATTATCTTCATTAAATTTACTAGATCCATCTGCTCTAACTGAAGCAGTAAATAAATACTTGTCATAAAGAGAATAGTTTATCCTTGCTAGAAAAGATTCAAGCTTCTCATTCGAATTACCACTATCTGTATTCTGAATACCAGCAAGTGAAAGTTCCTTAAAATTGGTAGAATTGGAGAAAAAAGAACTCGCAATTGCTTCTCTAAAATTCATTTCAAAAGACTGCTGTTCATGAACAATATCTGCCTGAAAAGCGTGATCAGGATTATCATTCTTATATGTCAATCTATTGGTATTCTGAAAACGAATGCCTTGTTGATCGCGAACAACTGCCTCAGTAACTCCATTTACTTCTGAAGAGGTATATCTACTATTAGTCAAATCAATTTTTTCAATCCCTGCTGATATGTTTAGTGTAATTTCATCGGTTATATTATAATTGGCATAAATACTTGAAATTAATTGATCTGTAATATTTTCAACTTTATTATTTTCTGGAGCCAAAAGGGGCATTGGAGACCCATTTCCAACTCCAGAAACAAGGGGAGCAGAATTATAATTTCCATTTGAATCTCTTGGAGGGGTATTCATATCCCAGGCTATACCAGTTGCTAGGTTCGCCCTGGCCCCATTATTTTCAGAGCGACTAATAAAATTTTTGATTCCAACCTTTAATTTATCACTTAGTTTGGCGTTCAAATTAGTTCTAATGTTTAATCTATTAAAATCTTGATTTATAATAGTCGCTTGAGCTTTGTAGCTATTTGCTGAAATGTAATAATCAACATCTTCAGACCCGCCATTAGCAGATACAACAATATTAGAAAAAGGTGCACTTCTGAAAAAGTAATCTTGCCAATCAGCTCCACCCCCGGCTCTCAATTCAGAAATTCTTGATTGCGAAATAGTTTCAACACCATCTCTTAAGTTAACACCTTCGGCAAATTGAGAAGGAGTCATAACAGGGATTCTCTGAACAACTTCAGAAGTTCCGAAAAAAGAATCAACCTGAATTTTAGCTTTCCCTTTTGAGCCAGATTTAGTAGTAATTAATACAACTCCATTTGCCCCTCTATTTCCATAAATAGCTGTTGCGGAAGCATCTTTTAGTACTTCCATTGAGCTAATGTCACTTGCATTTATATTATTAATATTACCTACAACAAGTCCATCAACAACATAGAGAGGATTATTATTTCCAGTAATTGAATTTGCGCCTCGAATTCTTATTTTGTAACCAGCACCTGGTGCACCACTGGTTTGAGTAACTGCAACGCCAGCAGCTCTAGCTTGCAAAGCTTGGTCTACCCTAATTAGGGGTTGACTTTCAAAATCTTCTGAACTTATAGAGGAAATTGAGCCCGTTAAATCACTCTTTTTTACTTGCGACCCATAACCTGTAATAACAATTTCATCTAGGGCTGAAATATTTTCCTCAAGGGTAACATTTAAATTGGTTTGCCCAGAAACCGAAATATTTTGTGTTACATATCCAATAAAACTAACGCTTAAAGTTCCATCGGATGGAATATTAATAGTGAAGTTCCCATCAAAGTCTGTTACGGTTCCATTAGTATTATCTTCTAGATCTAAAATGGTAACTCCAGGTATTGGTTGACCATCTTGGTCAATAACATTACCCGAAACACTTACCTGGGCCAACAGTGAATTAACACTAATAAGCATAATTGTAATAAAAAAAATAAATTTTTTTGTGTATTTCATAATTGTTTTGGTTTAAAGTCGCGCTAAAGTAGTTAAAACAATTGAAAAACTCTTAAAACAAAAACGCCATACGTTATGATTTTTAGATCAATTTTTCTTAATTATAAAGGTTAATTTTTCTAAAACTTAACATTTAATCCAAGTAAAAAATTAATTCCAGCCTGAGGGTAAAAGCCTGATCCCTCAATAGTTGTTATTTTGCCAGGCTCAGAATAATCATCATCGAAAGTGTAGAAATATCCATTAGAAATATATTTAATGTCCAATATGTTATTTACAAGTAAAGAAATATTTAGTGATTTAAATATTCCCATTGGAGGAATCTGATAAGCGATATTTAAGTCAGAAATTGTATAGGCTGATAATTTTGAATTATCCGAATCGATATTACCCATATACTGTTCCCCAACATGCTTAGTCAAAAGTGCTAACCTCCAATTAGATTTGGGTTGATAGATAATTATATTTCCAGCAACAACAGCTGGAGAAAAGGAGAGGTGTGTTTTTCCTAAATCGGTCAATTTTCCATCTCTTTCAAAATAGTAATCGTGGTTTCGATTGCTACTAAGTGTAAGGTTGGGCTGCCATGTCCATTGACTGCTAAGAGTGAAATTTCCATCGAGTTCAATGCCCAATCGACTACTATTCCCCACATTTTCTCGGACAGGTGTTCCAACATCATTCAGAGCACCAGTTAATACTAGCTGGTTGGTATAATCCATTATATAAACATTGACGAGGAAGCTTGATTTTTTACCTATAAAACGCCAGCCCAATTCGAAGTCATTCAACTCCTCAGGTTGAGGGTTTCCTTCCTCAAAATCACCACGTGTGGGTTCCCTATTAGCTCTTGCATAAGACAGGTAAAATTTATTTTTTTTATTGAGATTAAAAACGACACCTGCTTTAGGGTTAAAAAAACTATAATCTTCATCTACGGCAATAAGTTCAGGTCCTTTGAGATTTCCATCGGCAGTATAGCTAATAGCTCGGTATTGCAAATCAAAATAGCTCGAAAATTGATTGTCAAACTGATGGTTGATTTTAACATAGACATTCCCTTCTTTTTTCTTTCCTTGGTTTTCGTAGAAACGATCTCTTGGCATTCCCCCAGAGGCATTTGAGGCAAATACTAATTCCCCAAAGTGATCACCTATATAATCGCTGAACATCGCACCAAAATTTAAAGCGGTATTTCCCTTTTGGGTGTTGAGTGAAAAGGTGGCGACATAATAGTCATTATCCAGCCATTTTCTGATAATATTTTCAGTGGTGTCTATAGTATTATTTCCAATAGTATAAGGTGCAAGACCCAAATAACTAAAATTATTTTCTTGTGAAAAATTGATATTTTGTTCGTACCATAAATCTTTGTATTCCTCGTAGTAACCACGGCCATAGGTATAATTCAACCCTAAAGATAAGTTGGTGTAAGTGTTCAATTTTTGGTTCCAATGGAATTGGTAGTGGTCCTGGGTGTAATCGTCCACTTGCCGATCATAGTGCCCTTGTAAATTACCACTTTCGTCATAGATCTCTCCAGCCGGGTTATATGTTCTGTCCATATTTAAAGTATTAGCATCAACCCCAAACCAAGATTGGTAAGTAATTTCGTGCCCCCCAAAAATAACGGCTTTGATTAGCTTATTTTCATCTTGGAAAGCTCCTTGTAGGAAGTAAGAGGTCAGGTCTGAGGATGCCCGATCGATATATCCGTCAGATGTAATTTTTGACAAGCGTCCAGATATTTCAAAGTGATCATTCAATAAGCCAGTGGAGAACATCAAGGTATGCTTTAGGGAATTAAAACTCCCAATAGAATTCGCTATTTCAGCAAATGCCTGCTTTGAAACAGAATCAGTCAATAAATTAATACTTGCCCCAAAAGCCCCTGATCCATTGGTAGAGGTCCCAACCCCTCTTTGCATCTGAAGACTTGAAACAGAGGATGTAAAGTCAGGTAAATTTACCCAGTAAACACCTTGGCTCTCAGAGTCATTATAAGGTATACCATTAATTGTAATATTTACCCTAGAGGGGTCACTCCCTCTTACTTTGATCCCTGTGTAACCTATTCCATTTCCAGCATCACTGTAAGTAACTACTCCAGGTAGATAATTGAGCATTATAGGCAAATCTTGACCCAAATTTCTCGAGGAAAGTTCTTCCTTATCAATGTTAGTAAAGGCAAAAGGCTGACTTTCATCTACCCTTATTCCAGCAATTTTAACCTCCTCTAATTCGATGGTGGGAGTCGTGTCTAGAATAGTTATTGATTGTGCAAGCGATTGATTAGAAAGGATAATCGCTAAAAATCCTAAGTAAATCATTTTCATCTGAATATTATTTATTCAAATAAAAGGGGTGATTATTCTTAGTTTTTAATTGTTAAATAAAATCCCTTGGCAGCATTACCTGCCCAGGTTCAATGGGTTTGATCTCAGCCCAATTTTTATGGGCACCCCTTTGAGATTTTGTAAAGGTAAGTCTAAGATTAAAAATTTGAAAACTTGTCTATGTTTTTTTTAATAATTTATCAATTATATCAATGGCCATCTGCAGCCTTAGTTCTTGATTGCCCTCCAATACAGAGTAGTTTTGACTCAGTTGTTCTAATGTTTTTTTAAAATAATCAAACATCATTTGCCGATCGTTGGGGCGGTCTCTTAGGTCATCTTTTTGCCATGGAACATCAATCCCTGTGAGTAAATAATAGTCGTAATGAAATTTCGTACAGCAGGCGGCAATTTGGGGATCACAATAGCCCTCAAAATGAGTTTCTGACCATACCCTAGTCACCACTATATTGGTGTCACAAATAAGTATTTCTTTGGCCTTAATAATGGCTTCATTCTCAGATTGGATTTGTCCCGAGACTATAATGGGTAAATCGGCTCTGGAACAAACCTCCTTTTTTTTATCCCATTTTTTTTGAAGGTAATCTCTGGCAAATTCTTCTACCAAAGTTGTCTGGTAATGGGACGCCAGTTGCCTCGCCAAAGTAGTCTTTCCAGTAGATTCTGGTCCGTAAATGACTACTTTTAATAGGTTGGAAGGGACTTGTTTAAAATCTTTTTCCATGCAAGGTATCCAAATATGGCTATTATAGTAAAGATAAGGTATTGTAAACTTGTAAGGGTTAGCCCCTTGTAAAAATAAAGTGGAATTGAGATTAGATCCCCAACAATCCAAAAAATCCAGTTTTCAACTTTACGCCTCGCCATCAACCACATGCCGACAAAGAAAATTGCAGTAGTTAGCGTGTCAATATAAGCTGTCCAATCATTCCATCGGTCAAATACTTGATATAGACAATAAACAAAAAATAAACTCAAGAAGAATAAAAATAAAGAGATTTTACGTTCCTTAGCGTTTATAAAATCAACCTGGTGAATGTAAATGGCTCCTTTTTTTTGTGACCAATAATAGTAGCCATATCCACTCATGATAAAGTAATAAGCATTGATGATCATATCACCCAATAGGGACCACTTAAACAGTAGATAGACAAAAATAGCCGTGGAAACCATGCCTGTCGGATAAACCAATACGTTGTTTTTTTTAGCGTAAACAACGCTGAGTAATCCCAAGATTACCCCTGCGATTTCTAAAATAATGTCTTGGGGGAGATACTCCCTATACTGCCCAAATAGAACATCAAAAACTTGGTACATATTTACTTCGGTCTCCCTTTACTATTTTCATGTTTAACATAACAAACGACTCTTCCTCAAAAGTTTCCTTTATAGTCTCCTGGATGCAAGACATTAAAGTGTCGTATTCACCGAAAATTTGTGTACTTAAAGGATTTTCTATAACCTTAAAATTTAGATTTCTAATTTTTTTTATAAAGGTTTTTATTGAAGGTTCAAAATCATCGCTAAGGGGGGTCAAGGTCAACTCTATTGATACTTTCATAATTACTTTTTAAAGGTTCTTATTAATAGCTAAGGTACCGCAGTAGGTTTTTTCTACAATAAATTTTAAGGAAAAATGAAATATTTGATCGGAAATAAAAACTTTTGCACTGCCAGATTTTACTCCCCATTCAAAGGGGGCAATTAGCAGTTGCTCAGAAAAATTAATCCCTTCTTTTTGAATTAGTTTGTAAAGGGCTTCCTTCGCGGTCCAAACTAAAGTAATTTTTTCAATCACATAAGATCCTTTCCAAACAAAATCTTCTTCAAGATGCAAAAAACGCGGTGCAATATTTAAAATTTTTTTTTGATAGCACTCCAAATCAAATCCAACAGGGTTTGACCCATATGCAATCCCAGCGACAGTTTGGGAGTGCGAAATAGAGATTTTTTTTCCAGATTTTAAAACTGGCGCACCCGTTGAATTATAAAACAATTTCTCCGGGTTAATATCTGCAGACAAAAAAAGGTTTCGAATCGCTAAAAATCCTTTTTGATTAATTACTTTTTTACGTTTTTTTAACCTATTTAAATCCTCAGATGTCAGTTTTATATTTTTATAAAGTTCCTCAATAGATTCTTCAATATGCCAAATTAAAATTTGAAGGTCAGTTGATAATACAATGCTATTAATTAAAGGCATTTGAAATTGAAATTAAAGTACGTACTTTTGTTAAGAATTACCAATAAAATAAATTATGGGAACTAAAACGGCAGCTACCTATTTACCTTATAAAGTCAAAGATATGTCTTTGGCTGAATATGGAAGAAGAGAAATTCAATTAGCTGAGGCTGAGATGCCAGGATTGATGGCGTTAAGAAAGGAATATGGCGAAACCCTGCCCCTAAAGGGAGCACGAATTGCTGGATGTTTGCATATGACAATTCAAACAGCTGTATTAATTGAAACCTTAACAGCATTGGGAGCTGAAGTTACGTGGAGTTCTTGTAATATATTTTCTACTCAAGATCACGCTGCCGCTGCCATTGCTGCAGCTGGTATCCCAGTGTATGCTTGGAAGGGAATGAATGAAGAAGAATTTGATTGGTGCATTGAACAGACTGTATTTTTTGGTAAAGAACGTGAACCATTAAATATGATTCTAGATGACGGTGGGGATTTGACCAATTTAGTTTTGGATAATTATCCTGAATTAGTGGAAGGAATCAAAGGTTTATCTGAAGAAACAACTACTGGTGTTCACCGATTGTACGAGAGGATGAAAAACGGCACTTTGCCAATGCCTGCAATTAACGTGAACGATTCAGTAACCAAATCTAAGTTTGATAATAAGTACGGTTGTAAGGAAAGTGCTGTCGATGCTATTAGAAGATCGACAGATATAATGCTTGCAGGAAAGCGTGTAGTTGTTGCTGGATATGGAGATGTTGGTAAAGGAACAGCTGCCTCTTTTAAAGGCGCAGGAGCAATTGTAACAGTTACTGAAATTGATCCTATCTGCGCTTTACAAGCAGCAATGGATGGCTTTGAGGTAAAGAAAATATCCTCTGTTATTGGTAATGCTGATATAGTAATAACGGCCACTGGAAATAAAGACATTCTCAAAAAAGAATCTTTTCTAGCTCTAAAGGACAAAGCTATTGTATGTAATATTGGACATTTTGATAATGAAATTGATATGGCTTGGCTAAATGACAACTATGGCCATACTAAAGTTGAAATTAAACCACAAGTTGATCTTTACTCACTAGAAGAAGGGAAGGAATTGATTGTTCTAGCTGAAGGAAGATTAGTTAATCTAGGTTGTGCTACGGGCCATCCAAGCTTTGTAATGAGTAATTCTTTTACCAATCAAACATTGGCTCAGATAGAATTATGGAAGTATTCAGAAAAATATGAGAATAAAGTCTATATGCTTCCTAAGCATTTAGATGAAAAAGTAGCTTTGCTTCATTTGGAACATTTAGGCGTTGAGCTGGATAACTTGTCTAAGGACCAGGCAAATTATATTGGAGTAACTGTAGAAGGACCCTTTAAGCCTGAATACTATCGCTACTAGCCCTATTTACATCTATTTAAATTAAGCCAGTTAAACCTGGCTTTTTTTATATATTTCAAAAAAATAACTATAAAATAATGACTAGAAATACCAAATCATTAATTCTTCAACTATTAATATTAATCTTTTTGCCAAAAACTTTATTTGGCCAAGTGAACGAAGGATTAGATTTAACAATACTATCCAAGCTAAACGATTACATAGAAGAACAAGTTAAAGCCGAAAAATTAGCCGGTGCAGAATTTCTCATAGCCAGAAATAATAAAATCGTTGTGCATAGTTCACGTGGATTTTCAAATCTAGAAACTAAAAAGAAACTAGATAAGAACAGCATTTACTTTATACAATCTATGACAAAGCCAATTATAAGTGTTGCAATTATGCAACTATATGAAAGGGATTTAATTGATTTTGATGATGAGGTTTCGAAATACATTCCAGAAGTCGCTAGTCTAAAAGTTGCACTTGATTGGTCAAAGGGTATTGATAGCCCCACTGAAATAATAAATAGCTCTATCACCATTCGTCAATTACTCTCTCACTCCTCTGGACTTTCTCATGGACTTTGGAATAATAAATTAGACCGAGATATCGGCAAGTTGATTTATGGGGAGAATTATCCCTTTTTTACTGACTACTCGCTACACAAAACAGTTGAAGATAGGGCTAAAGCTTTACTTAGTGCTCCATTAATGTTTCAACCAGGGACAAGTTGGTACTATAGTGCCGGTGGTGACCTACTAGCCGTAATTATTGAAAAAGTTACGAAGCAAACTGTTTCTCATTATTTGAAAGAAAACATTTTTAATCCATTGGATATGGATGATACAAGCTATAATGTAGACAGAGAAGGGCTAGAACGAGTAATGCCCCTTCACCACACAAATAACAAAAAAAAATTTGTAGTTAGTAAAAACCAACCCCCTCGATTGGGAACATCACTATATGGAGGTACCCATGGACTTTATTCTACCGCACTGGATTATTGGAAATTCTGCCAAATGATAATCAATGGAGGCAAATTAAACGGGGAGCGTGTTTTAAAAAAGAAAACGGTGGACCTGATGAAGATAAATCAAGTTGGTTCAACCTATTCGAGGGAAAACCAAGGTTTTGGTTATGGATTTGCTATTGAGTATGATCCAACACTTAAATTGGAGGAAAAGGCTCAATCACTTTATTGGGGGGGGGCTATTTTAATACAAGGTTTTTTATAGATCTTAAGAAAAATATTGTAGCAATTTGGATGACACAGAAACTTCCAAATTCATCCTACGAGGGATATCATCAAATACTCAAAAAAAATGTCTATGATGCAATCAAAGACATTGAATAAAAAAGATTCGAGAATTAAAAAAAGTGGTGCTAAGCCTCAAATGGGACTATAGAGACGTAAGATTTATTATCTTTCTTTTTAGTAAATTTAACTAATCCATCAACCTTGGCATGAAGGGTATGGTCTTTTCCAAGGTAAACATTTTCACCAGGATTGTGGGCAGTTCCACGTTGGCGGATGATAATATTTCCTGCCCTAGCAGCTTGGCCACCAAATATCTTGACGCCTAAGCGTTTTGACTGCGATTCTCTTCCGTTTTTAGAGCTCCCTACTCCCTTTTTATGTGCCATTTAAATATTTTTTAATTTAATTCTTTATTTACTTAGAGCTGATATCAAATCTGACTTTTTTAAAGTATTATACCCTACAATTCCTTTTTCTTTTGCTTCGGATTTCAGTTCCTTCACGTTCATTTTGGAATAATCATGCGAATTAGCTTTTTTAGACGCGGCTTTTTTTACAGCAACTTTGGCTGGTGCATTCTTTTTTGCAGCAGGTTTTTCTGGAGCTACTTTTTCCACAGTAGATTTTGAAGCGGATTTAGATTTAGAAACGACAATGTTTTCAACTATTAATTCGGATAAAGTTTGCCGATGTCCATTTTTAACACGGTATCCTTTTCTTCGTTTTTTCTTAAACACGATGACTTTATCCCCTTTAAGATGACCCACTACCTTGGCTTGTACTGAAGCACCTGTTATAGCTGGAGCGCCTATAGTCACATTTTTTCCATCATCAAGCAAATAGACTTTGCCGAAGGAAACCTTACTTCCTTCTTTATCTTGCAAACGATGTACGAAAAGCTTTTGGTCTTTCACAACTTTAAATTGCTGCCCTGCTATCTCTACAATTGCGTACATAGTGAATATTTTTGGATTGCAAATATAATTATTTTACCTTCAAAAACAACCCACTTAAACTTATTTTAAATAAATAAGTGGGGTGGGAGTATATATATTTAACTAATTGCTTTTAATCATATTTAGATAAGAAATAACAGTTTTTTCAAGCCCTTTTTGAAAAGCTGTTTTGGGAGTCCAACCCAATTCTTTTTGGATTTTAGTAGAATCGATAGAATAACGGTAATCGTGACCAGGCCTGTCAGTAACATAAGTTATAAGCCTTTTAGAATATCCCTCAGGTCTGCCAAGTTGACTGTCGACAAGAGCTATCAATCTATTTATGATTTCAATATTACGTATTTCGTTATTTCCACCTATGTTATAGGTTGTTCCCACTTTTCCCTTTTTAAAAATCAAATCTATAGCTTCAACATGATCCTCAACGTATAACCAATCACGAATATTTTTTCCATCACCATAAACATGGACAGAATTTTCATTAACTATATTTTGAATAGTTAGTGGAATTAATTTTTCAGGGTATTGGTCAGGGCCATAGTTATTGGAACAACTAGATAATACAACGGGGAAACCATAAGTATGGAAATAGGCTCTAACAAAATGATCGGCTGATGCTTTTGATGCGGAATAAGGAGATCGGGGATCATAGGAAGTAGTTTCCAAAAATTTGCCTTTTTCTCCCAAACTTCCATATACTTCATCAGTGGAAACATGGTAAAATAATTTATTCTCGTAATTGTCTTCCCATGCCCTACGGGTAGCCTCTAGAAGAGTTAAGGTGCCCATTACATTGGTCTGCGCAAAATCGAGAGGTTTTTTGATGGATTGATCCACATGAGACTCGGCTGCTAAGTTAATAACACCATCAAATTGAAAATCGGAAAATAGTTTTTTTAGGTACTTGGTGTCAGCGATATCTCCCTTAAGGAAGCGGTAATTTGAGAAATTCTCAATATCTTTTAATTTTTCAGTATTCCCCGCATAGGTCAGCACATCGAAATTAACGAAATGGATATCAGGGTATTGATTGACCATGAACCTTAATAAATGAGAACCAATAAATCCGGCACCTCCAGTGATTAAAATAGTTTTTCCTTTCATCTAATGATTTAAAATCTTAAGGCAATCTTTTAGTGCTAACTCCCAAGAATTTATATTCAAGTTAAATTCCTTTTTTGTCTTTTCACAACTTAAAACAGAATATTTTGGTCGCTCAGCTATAGTTGGGTAATCTCTGGTAGTAATAGGTTTGATTATACAATCAGCATTAATCTCATTTTTTATTGCACATGCAAAATCAAACCAAGTTGTGCTTCCGTTATTAGTGAAATGGTAAACCTCTGATCCTTTAAAATTCGGTTTTTGTGAAATAGCATTAAGTATAAATCTTGCCAAATCTATGGAGTAGGTAGGTGCACCAATTTGATCCGCTACTACATTGATCTCTTTTTTATTTTTTATTAATTGAAAGATAGACTTAACAAAATTATGTCCAAATGGACTAAAAAGCCAGGAGGTTCTAACAATCCAGGCGTCAACTTTTGCGTTGAGGATAGTCTTTTCTCCTGCAGCTTTTGACTTTGCATATACACCTATGGGATTTACAGTATCATTCGTTTTATAGGGTTTTGTAGCTGTTCCATCAAAAACATAGTCTGATGAAATATGAATAAGTTTAAATGCATATTCATATGACAGCTCACATAAATTCTTTAATATATTTATATTACTTTTTTTTACCACTTCTGGATCTTCTTCTGCTTGATCCACCTTTGTATGGGCTGCCGTGTTAATAATATAATTTATAGGGGTTTTTTTAAAATATGTCTTTAATTCATTTTTGTCTGTAAGATCAAACTCTGGTAAACCAAGGAAATGAAAATTATATTTCGGGAATTTCTCTGAAATATATCTAAAAGTTTCACCCAATTGACCATTGGACCCTGTAACTAAAATTTTATTCATAAAGTAATTGATTGTAATCAAAGCATTTAGCCTCATCAATAAATGGGTGGGATTTATCCTTTTCAGATAAAATAATTTTATTAATAGGAAGCTGCCAGTCTATGTCCAAATTAGGGTCATTGAAAGCTATCCCTGCCTCAGCAGTTTTATTATAATTATTATCTACCTTATAAGTAACCAAAGAAAATTTACTCAAACATATATAACCATGAGCAAAACCACGTGGGATAAAAACTTGCTTCTTGTTTTTATTGCTTAACTCAATAGATATATGTTTTCCAAAATTGGGTGATCCTTTTCTAATATCCACAATAACGTCTAAAATTATTCCTTCAACCACTGATATAAGTTTTGATTGAGCATAAGGAGGTTCTTGAAAGTGAAGGCCTCTTAAAACCCCAAAATTAGATTTGACTATGTTATCTTGGCAAAAAGTTATTTCTCGTCCTAGAGATTCCTCTATTAAATCGATTCTAAAGCTTTCCATAAACCAGCCTCTGTTGTCACTTGATGCAATATTCTTTATAATAAATACTTCAGGAAGTTCAGTTTGGGTAATTATCATATAATGCTTATTTATTGTAACGTTCTAAAAGGTATTGACCATATTTAGTCTGGGACAATTGATTTGCTATTTTAATTAGTTGATTTTTTGAAATCCATCCCTTTTTATATGCTATTTCCTCTAAACATGCAACTTTAAGCCCTTGTCTTTTTTCGACTGTATGAATGAATTGACTTGCTTCAATCAAAGACTCATGAGTCCCAGTATCCAGCCAAGTCATGCCTTTACCTAAAATTTTAACTTGCAAATTATCTTGATCCAGAAAAGTCTGATTTAAACTGCTTATTTCTAACTCTCCTCTCGAACTTGGCTTTACATTCTCGACTATTTCTAATACCTTATTGGGATAAAAATAAAGTCCAACTACTGCTGTATCACTTTTTGGATAAATTGGTTTTTCTTCAATGGATAGTGCTTTACCAGCTTTGTCAAACTCAATAACACCGTATCGTTGCGGGTTTTTGACATTATATCCAAATACAGTAGCAATGTTAGGTTTATTAATTGCCTCTTGAATTAGAGCATTCAGACCCTCACCATAAAAAATATTATCTCCCAGTATAAGGCAAACATTATCATCAGCAATAAAGTCCTTTCCAATCAAAAATGCTTCTGCAATTCCATTTGGAGCATTTTGTAGGGCATATTGAAAATGTATTCCAAACTGCCTTCCTTCACCTAGTAATCTTTTATAGGAAGGTAGGTCATAAGGTGTGCTAATTAATAATATTTCCTTTATTCCTGCTGACATCAAAACTGACAATGGATAGTAAACCATAGGTTTATCATAAACCGGTAGTAGTTGCTTGGAAACTGCTTTGGTAACAGGTGACAATCGAGTCCCTAAGCCACCAGCAAGAATGATACCTTTCATGAGTAATTTTTTACTAAGATAATTAAGAAGCTCAAATTAAACCATGCTGAAATATTTGAATATACTTTTCAGCCATTTTTTCGTAAGTAAAAGATTTTACGTAGTTTCTTCCATTTTCACCCATTTCGTTTCTTTCTTTTTCACTTAACATCAAAAATTTATTTATACCCGCTCTAATACCTTCAGTATTGTTTTGAACTATAATACCACATCCGGATTGCTTTACTGGATCATTAATTCCAATTTGAGCTGACAAAATTGGGATTCCGGAAGCCATATAATCGTAATATTTTTGGGCAGATACTCCATATCGATAAAGTTCAGGTAAATCCATCCAGGATATAAAAGCCAAATCTGACTTAATTAACTCTTTTATTAAGCTTTTTCGATTTAACTTTTCATAAAAATGTATATTATCATATTTACATAGCCTAAGCCTAAATTTCTCTTTTAGATATCCAGATCCAATAAAATTAAATTTGATTTTTTTAGAAAGCTCCTTTTGGTCCTCTAATAAACAAACGAGCGGTTCAAGTGCATTAGCAATCCCAAAACTACCGCCATATGTAATCACTAGTTTATTTGGAATCATATCATTTTTTTTATTTACTTTCTTACGAGATATCCACGATGATGGAACTCCATTGGAAATAAATTCTACTTTTTTTGGTTGATTAGTAATGGAATTTATATAAGT
>CACHZY010000029.1 GCA_902584445.1 uncultured Bacteroidota bacterium
GGATTATCTCAATTACATCAACTTCGTGGGCGTGTAGGAAGAGGAAATGATCAAAGTTTTTGTGTTTTGATAAGTAGTCACAAGCTTAGTTCAGATGCCAAAACCCGACTAGAAACTATGACTGCGACGACTGATGGATTCGAAATTGCAGAGGTTGATTTGAAGCTTAGAGGACCCGGCGATTTAATGGGTACAAAACAAAGTGGTGTATTGCAGTTGAAAATAGCTGATATTATAAAAGATAATCAATGGCTTCAAATTGCAAGAAATGATGCCAACGAGCTTTTACGTTTGGATTCAAAACTAGAATCTCCTGAAAACATGCCTTTAAGGCAAACTCTTGCCAAAATGAAAGCCTTCAAGAATATTTGGAATTACATAAGTTAAAACCCATCCTTAATCATAGATTCTTATCTTTACGCTTTTATTGAAAAGTCTTTATACTTCAAATGAAAATAGCATATAACTGGATTAAACAATTTCTAAAAGTAGACCTTCCCCAGGAGCAAATCTCGGAAATGCTGACTAACCTTGGGCTAGAAGTTGAAGGAATTTCTTCTTTTGAATCTATTAAAGGTGGACTAAAAGGCGTTATTATAGGTGAGATATTGAATTGCATCCCACATCCCAATGCCGATCGTCTTAAGGTAACTCAAGTTGATTTAGGAAGCGAAAAAGTTCAAATTGTTTGTGGTGCCACCAACGTAGCTAAAGGACAAAAAGTTGCTGTAGCTACTGTTGGAACTAAATTATATGACCATCAAGGAGATGCTTTTCAAATAAAAAAAAGTAAAATACGTGGTGAAGAAAGCTATGGCATGATCTGTGCAGAAGATGAATTAGGTCTTGGTGATTCACATGATGGAATAATGGTGTTGGATAAAAATTTAAAAAACGGCACCCTTTGCAATAAAGTTTTTGATTTAGAGTCAGATCAAGTTTTTGAAATAGGATTAACGCCTAACAGAGCAGACGCTATGAGCCATATGGGGGTAGCAAGAGATCTAAAAGCTCTTTGTGAGTTTAAGAGAATTCCTTATCAATGGTCGATACCTGGAGTAGAAAGATTTAAAACAGAAATATCAACCAAGTCCTTTTCTGTCACTGTTGAAGCAGCAGATAAATCTCCCATTTATTTAGGAGTAACTATTTCAGATTTAACAATAGCTCCATCCCCACCTTGGTTACAAAATCGGTTAAGATCATTGGGGATTAGTCCAAAAAATAATGTTGTTGATATTACCAATTTTGTTTTACACGATATAGGTCAGCCACTTCATGCCTTTGACCTTAATAAAATTGAAAAAGGAATCATAGTAAAGACCGTTGACCAAAATACCTCTTTTATTACCCTAGATGGTGTTAAACGAAAGTTAGATTCAGAGGATTTAATGATTTGTGATCACGAGAAACCCCTTTGTATTGCCGGAGTATTTGGGGGGATAGATTCTGGAGTAAGCGAAAAAACTACAAGCATATTCTTGGAGAGTGCCTATTTTGATCCAGTTAGTGTGAGAAAATCTGCCAAGCGACATGGACTCAATACGGACGCCTCTTTCCGTTTTGAGAGAGGTATTGATCCTGATCTGCCGGAATATGCACTTAAATATGCTTCAAATATGATTGTTGAGCTGACTGGTGGAGTTATTAAAGACGAAATTTATGAGGAAATTTCTGAGCTTCCCAAAGCACCAAAATTTATACTAAAATATGATGATATTAATAAAACCATTGGCCAAGAGATTTCCAAAGAAGATATTTCTAAAATCCTCCATGGACTTGAGATAATTGTTAAGCATTCGGATGAAGATGGTTTACTAATTGAAATTCCACGTTATCGGGTTGATGTCACTCGACCAGCAGACGTAATTGAAGAAATACTTAGGATATACGGATATAATAATATTGACATATCATCTTCATTGCTTAGTAAAATACCTACATATGTAGCAGTTAATAACCACCAAATCGAGGAACGACTATCAAATCAGTTGGTAGATCTAGGTTTTAACGAAATGATTAATAACTCTATCACTGCGCCGAAAAACAACGAGTTAACCCCAGACCTTAAAGCTGTTAAATCTGTAAATATCCTAAATCCATTGGGAAAAGAGCTTTCACAAATGAGAAGCTCAATACTTCCCAGTGCCATCGAGGTTGTAAAATTTAACATTAACCGACAATCCAAAAATCTTAAATTATTTGAGCTGGGTACGACCTATCAACAATTTAATGGATCCTACAAAGAATCGAAATATCTTTCCCTATGCCTAACCGGTGATGTCTATAATGAAAATTGGAATGTCGATAACCAACCAGGAGCTTTTTTCTATTTTAAAGGAGTCTTAAATAAAGTTCTTAAAAAAAATACCTCTGTAGAATGGGAAGAAAAAAATACTCGTTTAGATATTTTTTCTGAAGGTTTATCTTATTTCATAGATGACCAACCTTTACTCGAATTTGGATTTTTAAAAAAACAAATCCTTAAAACTTTCGATATAGATCAAGAGGTTCTTTATGCTGAAATTGATTTTGAAGCACTTTCAGAAGTTGCTAAAAAAAATCATATCGAGTATAAAGAAATCCCAAGATTCCCTAATTCTAGGAGAGACTTTGCTTTATTATTAGACACCTCGGTTAAGTTTGACAGTATACAGGAAATTGCATTCAAAACGGAAAAAAGTATTCTCTCCACTGTTGAACTTTTTGATGTTTATCAAGGTAAAAATCTACCCGAGGGTAAAAAGTCTTATGGAGTAAGTTTTTACTTCCAAGACCCACGAAAAACATTGACAGATAAATATGTTGACAAGATTATGGGAAAACTTCAGAAACAATTTGAAAGTAAGCTTGGTGCTCAGTTACGTTAAAATTTTATCCTTTTCCTTTTTTCTTATTGTTAAAAACTAATTTTATTTATAATTTTGTGTAAATGAAAAAGATTAATGCAAATGAAACTCTTCACCCCAACTCAGATAGATCAAATACTAGAAAAAGTTGCTCAACAAAATCCTAAAAATGATTTTAACGGTTTAATTAGCAGCTTACTTCAGCCCAATAAAGACAATATTAATCAATTTGATTTTGATCTTTTATCCCATAACAAAATATTTCATGTTGATCAAATTAGAAAGGTTTGTATTGATTACCGCTTAAGGTTTTTAGATTTGAAGTATTTTAAGGGTAATATCCCTGCCTCAGCGATTGAAAAGATATGCGAACTTGAAAAAACTCATGAAACCACTTTGAGAGGTTTTAAAATAATGGCACCAAGTATATTATTTCGTCTCAAAAAGACTGACGATCCACTTTTATTTGTTCCCATCGGAAATGGATATTATTATTTGATCCACAAATGGGGTAAGGACCTTTCGCCTGCAAGAAAACTTTGGGCGTGGCCTTTCAAAAATATTTGGAATCTTATCATTGCAATATTGTTCGTAAGCTTATTTGCTACCTACATAACACCGTATGAAATTTTCACCAAAACTCCATCTAACTCAACTTTTTGGATGCTCTATTTCTTTATTTTCAAAGCCATAGCTTCAATAGTATTGTTTTATGGATTCGCCTTAGGGAAAAATTTTAACCCAGCTATTTGGAATAATCGATACAACAAGTCCTAACCTTTGTGTGCTCAAAATTTGGTTAATTTTTCCAACGGCACTCAAATAATTGTAAGGACTGTAAAGTTTGCTTTATAAATACATTGCTTTATATTGGCTCTAAAATACTCGAATGAGAGAGTCATTTTAACTGATTTTTGATGCGTGGCCGATGACTAAAATGTATTGGTTAGTCTAGATTAGCATTATTATAGAATATTGCGTTTTAAGTACTAAATTGAGTGCTGGCTAATTTTTTATATATTTTCTATATTTGCCACCATGAGAAAGCAAATATCTTTAATGCTTATTGGATTAGCTTTTTTTTTCCATCATCAATCCAATTCACAATCAGACACAGATGAGTTAGGTGCTTGGTATATGTATGTTTTTAATACTAGCTTTGAAGATAGTCAATGGGGGTTTCAAGGAGATATTCAGCATCGTAATTTTAATATATTAGGTGATTTGCAACAAATTATGTTGAGAGGCGGAATAAATTACAAGCCTAAAAATACCCCTTTAAAACTGGTTTTGGGTTATGCTAATATAACTACCGGAACACAAGGTTCTTCGGAAGCTATATTTGCTGAAAACCGCTTGTATCAGGAAACCTCTTTTGCAGTTAAGCTCGGAAAAAAAATATACTCAAATCATCGGTTTCGTTATGAATTGCGTTATGTAGATGATCACGATACAAGAACCAGATACCGTTACAACTTGTTTATAAATATCCCTTTAAAAGGAGAAATGATTGTAGCAAAAACACCCTATTTTGCTTTCTATAATGAGCTTTTCATCAATGGGCAACGTAACATTGGAATGGGTAGAACTGTTGAGTTTTTAGATCGAAATCGATTGTATAGTGCTTTTGGATATATGATTAGGGAAGGGTTAAAAGTGCAATTTGGTTTGATGAGACAAACCACTAATCTTTCAGGTAAAAACCAATTACAATTGAGTTTCCACCATTCTTTTTAAATTCGATCTGACATTAATTTCCAAAGCTATATCTCATTTAAAGTTATGAGACGATTGTAATCCATCCTCGCTCTCGATTTACTATTCATATTTTAAAACAAGAGCACTGGAATAAAATAAAAGTCTAGTTTTCAAATTTAAGAATACATTTTTACCCTAAGATCTTTTACTTTGGGATCACTCATGTAATCATCGAAGCTGTTGTAGCGGTCAATCATCCCCTTGGGCGTTAATTCTAGAATTCGCGTGCCCACTGTTTGTGCAAAAGTGTGGTCATGTGTAGAACAAAGTAAAGTTCCTTTAAAATTTTTAAGTGCGTTATTAAAAGCAGTAATGGATTCTAGATCTAAATGATTCGTGGGTTCATCAAGCATTAAAACATTAGCCCGAGACATCATCATTTTGGATAACATACATCTTACCTTCTCCCCTCCTGATAAAACATCGGAAGCCTTCAATGCTTCATCACCACCAAATAGCATTTTCCCTAAAAATCCGCGGATGTAAACTTCTTCACGCTCCTCATCAGTTAATGCCCATTGGCGCAGCCAATCGATCAACGAGAAATCTGAGGTAAAAAAATCACTATTATCGATTGGTAAATAAGCTTGTGTAGTTGTAATTCCCCATTCGAATTTACCTGAATCTGCTTTAAGATTACCATTAATAATTTCATAAAAAGCACTGATTGCTCGAGAGTCTTTTGAATGAACAATAACTTTATCTCCTCTGGCCATATTAAAATGTAGCTTATCAAAAAGCTTTTGACCCTCCAAGCTATAAGAAAGCCCATCAATATTTAAAATTTGATCACCAGCTTCTCGATCCTGTTCAAAAATGATTCCAGGGTAACGTCTACTTGAGGGTTTGATTTCTTCTATATTAAGTTTTTCGATCATTTTCTTCCGTGAAGTTGCTTGTTTTGATTTAGCAACATTAGCAGAAAAACGTGCAATAAACTCCTGTAATTCCTTCTTTTTTTCCTCTGCCTTTTTATTTTGCTGTGAGCGTTGTCTAGAGGCTAACTGGCTTGATTCATACCAAAAGGTATAATTACCTGAATAATGATTTATTTTCCCATAATCTATGTCAGATATGTGGGTGCAAACTGCATCAAGAAAATGACGATCATGAGAAACGACAATAACAGTATTATCATAATTGGCTAAAAAACCTTCTAACCACATTATGGTATCATAATCCAAATCATTAGTTGGTTCATCCATAATCAGTACATCAGGGCTACCAAAAAGAGACTGTGCAAGCAAAACTCTAACCTTTTGTTTTCCATCAAGGTCTGCCATTGGTGTGTGGTGCAAGTGTTCGGATATTTCCAAATTGGAGAGTAAAGAAGCAGCATCACTTTCAGCATTCCAACCATCCATTTCTTCGAACTCAATCTGAAGCTCCCCTACCCTTACTCCATCGGAATCTGAAAAATCGGGTTTAGCATAAAGTTCTTCAATTTGCTTTTTAATCTTAAACAAGGGATGGTTTCCCCTTAGGACTGTATCCAAAACAAAGTGATTATCATAGGCATTGTGATTTTGTTCCAAAACAGACATCCGTTTGCCTGGCTCTAAAAAAACATCCCCTGAATTGGCCTCTTGCTTACCAGAAAGTATTTTTAAAAATGTTGATTTACCGGCACCATTTGCACCAATGATCCCGTAACAATTCCCAGGTGAAAAGGTGATGTTAACCTCGTCAAAAAGAATTCTTTTTCCAAACTGAACCGATAGGTTATTTACCGAAAGCATAATTTTAATATTTGTTTGGCAAAAGTAAATATTTCTCTTCGAGACTTGGCTTTTTTTTAAGCATTAGTTAGCGTAAATTGCAGATATATGCTTAAAAAAAAATTCAATATTATTTGGTTTCTCAACCTTTTAATTCTAATTGGCATTTCTTCATGCCAATCGAATAAAACATTTGATAGAATTTTCTTTGGTGGACAAATAATTAATCCATCGGCAAGCTTTGTTACTTTATATAAGGATAATAAGACTATTGATTGCCTGTCATTAAATAACAATTATCGTTTCTTTAAATATTACGACTCTCTTGAGGTTGGGATTTATAAACTAGAACATATTCCAGAATATAAATCGGTTTTTTTGGAAAAAGGAGACAGTATCTGGGTTAGAATAAATGCTTCATCTTTTAACGAATCAATAGTTTATTCTGGGAGGGGGGCTGCAAAAAATAACTTTATGATGGATTTGTTATTATCTTATGATAATGAAAATTCCTTTCTATCATCAAAATATTCTAGCGATGGAGTAAGTTTTAAAAAACTCATTGATTCTTTACTTGATCAAAAAAATAAACGATGGGCTAAAATGGATTCGATCAATCAACTCACTCCAATCGCCAGAAAAATAACGCAAGCAGCATATATATATCCCTATGCTACAAGAAAAGAGCGATACGCGTTACTAAGGGGGACAAACTGGAGTGAAATAGAAAATAAAAGTTTTTTCAAATACAGAAAACACCTAAACCTCGGAGAAACTGATCTAGCCTTTTTTGATCCCTATATCAACTATTTGATGAACTATTTAAGCGAAAAAGCCTTGGATAGCAACCAAAACTATTTTAAAAATAAACAAACGACTGACCACAATATCAAACGTTTAAAATTAATAAATGAGCATATATCAGGTTCTGTGCTAAAAAACAACCTTGCTCGAGCAGTAGCATTCGAAGAGTTATTAAATCTTGAAAATCATAAATATCATGATGAATTCCTAAATCAATTTCTATTTGTAAACAACTCTAATTCCCATTTTAAAGAAGTTTTAGGACTCCATAACGATATTAAAAACATGTCCAAAGGAAGGAAATTACCAGAATTGTCTTTACAAAATCATAAGTTAGAAACTATTAATAGTAGTAGTTTATTTATTGGAAAACCAACAGTGCTTTATTTTTGGTCTCAAACACAAATGGGCCACTACCGAAACACCATTAAAAAAGTTAAAATACTCTCAAAACAATTTCCTCAATATGAGTTTAAAGGGGTTTGTTTACAACCATTTAATGAGATTGTGTTTCAGGTACATAGAATGATGGGGATCCCAGCAGAATCTCAATTGGCATTCATTGATTTTGAGCAAGGTAGCAAGAAATGGGTTGTTTCCCTTTTGAACCGGGCTATAGTATTGAATAGAGGAGGGATCATAAAAGAAGGATTTGGAAATTTTAGTTCCCCTGACTTTTCAGATCTACTAAAAAAATACTAGTTTCCTTTTTTGTAATCCTCTAAAAATTTTGCAAGACCTGAGTCTGTTAATGGATGCTTAAGTAAATCGACAATTGAGCTTAAGGGTCCTGTCATGACATCAGCTCCTACTTTTGCACAATCAATTACATGCATTGTATGGCGAATAGATGCGGCTAATATTTCCGTCTCAAAATCGTAATTGTCATAAATCAAGCGGATTTCGTCTATCAATCCCAGTCCACTAGTAGAAATATCATCTAGTCGACCGATGAAAGGAGAAACATAGGTTGCCCCAGCTTTAGCAGCTAATAATGCTTGACCGGCCGAAAAAATTAAAGTACAGTTAGTTTTAATATTCTTGTCTGAAAAATATTTTAATGCCTTGATACCGTCTTTGATCATAGGGATTTTCACAACGATCTGCGAATGCAAGGCAGCTAACTCCTCTCCTTCTTTAATCATACCTTCAAAATCTACTGAAATTACTTCAGCAGAGACATCCCCATTGACGGCTTCGCAGATATCTAAGTAGTGTTTTAAGATATTCTCACGCCCTGTAATCCCTTCTTTGGCCATAAGAGAGGGGTTTGTGGTCACCCCATCCAATACACCTAGGCCTTGAGCTTCTTTGATTTGATCTAAATTTGCTGTGTCTATAAAAAATTTCATTTAGTTGGATTTTTGATTTTGTAGTGATTCATTATAAGTTTTTCGTAAATGGTATCGGATAATATTTTTTTGAGTGTAATAGAGATCTTTTGTAGGAAAGAACCTGATATATAGTGTACTTTTCTTTTTTTGGTTTTGATTATTATATCGACCATTTTGGCTAAATCATTTGGATCGCTTCCAGAAGCAACATGCTGATCAATAGTTTCTAGGGAAAATTTATAGACATCATAGTATGGAGACATCTCCTTGAGTGGTGAATAATGCCTTCGAGACGCAATTTCAGTAGCATAATCCCCTGGAGCCAAGGTGACTACATCAATCCCAAATCGCTTAACCTCCATTCGCAAGGCTTCTGTTACCGTACCTAAAGCACCTTTTGAAGATGAATAAATCCCTCTAAAGGGTAAGCCCATATATCCTCCAATTGAGGTGATGTTAATCACCAATCCCGATTTTTGAGATCGCATTACAGGGAGAACCTGTTGAGTTAAAGCTAAAGGACCGAAAAAATTAGTTTTAAAATTAGACTCCATAGCTGCAATATCCGTTTCCTCAATTGCGCCAGTAATCCCAACCCCTGCATTATTGATTAGAACATCAATTCTTCCAGACTTCTTTATAATCACATCGACCAAAGCCTTAGAGGTTTGCGGTTTATTTAAATCAAATTGTAACAGTTCAAAAGTGTCATTTTTGGGGTAATTACTAGGGTTTCTACTGGTTCCAAAAACTTTGTAGTTTTTGCTAGCCAAATAGATAGCAGTAGCCTTGCCAAGTCCGGATGATGCCCCTGTAATTAGTATTACTTTAGTCATGGGTGATTAAAAAGGGCAAGCGATCTACATCACACCGCTTCAACCGCCTACCCTTGCTGCGTTCCCACCCTGGGGGGATTCGGCAGGAGCTGGTTGTGCAGGACTTGCCCACAACAAATATAATAGGTTTACATTGTTCAGCAATTATTTTAAATTCTTAATTTTAAAAACTATTAGTATTGTAAAAATTCTATGAAAATCTGGTTTTTGTTTTTATTCCCCTTACTGTTACTCAAATGTAATTCCGATATCTCCAAAGATTTTAATATTTTGATATCTAAGGAAGATAAGAAATTCATACAAAGCGACACACTTCAAATTAGAATCTCGAACAGAAAGAACCACACTATTGACTCAATAAATTATTTCTTGAATGAAAAGCGAATCACAAAAGATTTTGCTTTAACAGACTTTAAACTTGGCATTTACCCTCTTACCGTCTTAATATATTATAAGGATACTAAGTCCAAATATGAAACCCAAATTACCTTATTATCAGACGTAAAGCCAGAATTATACACTTATAAGGTTATTAATGAATATCCTCATGATAGACAGGCTTATACTCAAGGGCTGGAGTTTTATCGTGATACACTCTATGAGAGCACTGGTCTGAGGGGCAAGTCAAGTATTAGAAAAGTAAATTTTAGAACTGGTGCTATATTTGAAAAAAAATCTCTTGACAAGGTTTACTTTGCTGAAGGAATTACTTTTTTGAATCAAAAACTCTTTCAACTTACTTGGCGAGGAAATATTGGTTTTCAATATAATCCAGATAATTTAAAAGTTGAGCGATCTTTCAATTATCAGAAAAGTAAAGAAGGTTGGGGACTTTGTAATGATGGAGAAAGATTGTATAAATCAGATGGCTCAAACCAAATTTGGATTCTCGATCCAAAAACCCAGAAGGAAATTGAAAAAATACAAGTTATGACTGATAAGACTGCTTTAAATAAGATCAACGAACTTGAGTGGGTGAATGGTAAAATATTCGCTAACACATATCAATACAATAAAGAAGTAGGAATTATAATTAACCCTACTCAAGGTGCAGTGGAGGGTGTTATTGATTTTTCAGGCCTAAAAAAAAGAGTAGAACAAGTCAGTAATTTGGATGTTTTAAATGGAATTGCTTATAATCCAAAAAGAAAAACCTTTTTTGTCACTGGAAAAAACTGGAGTAAACTATTTGAAGTTAAAATAAGTCAGAAAAAGTGAGTCAACTTTATATTTTAAAAATTAAAGTCATTAAAGATCATCTTGATGATCTAAACCATGTCAACAACGTTCAATACCTTAATTGGTCTCAAGAAATTGCCAAAGCCCATTGGCAAAAAATTAATAATAAAATAAATATTGAAGGGGTATGGATTGTCAGAAGCCATGAAGTGCAATACAGACTAGGTGCGTTTTTGAACGATGAAATCAGAATTGAAACTCATGTGAAAAAAATTAAAGGACCCCTAAGTCTTAGAATAGTAGAATTTTACGATAATGAAACAGGTCAATTAATAGTTAGTTGTAAAACCCAATGGTGCTATGTAAATCCGGCTTCAAGAAAACCAATAAATATCTCTAGTAAGATTCAAGATTTGTTTTTAAAAGAAAAGGCAACTTTCTGAGTTCTTACCAGAAAATTAATTCATCTATAAAAATCCATGAATTCTTTTTTCTTTTTAATTGATAGACAGGTGCGTTTGGGAATTTTTGATGATTAACCGCAACAATTCTAACTTTATTATAATTATTTAAACTAACTGGTAATGTAAAGTCTTTAAAATAAGATATACGCTCATCTGGATGACTCTGCAATGAAATTTTTTTCTCATTTAACTTGATCCATTTGTTATTTGAAAAACCATATATTTCAATTCTTTTTGGAAAAATTGCCATCATATCGAGGTTTTCCAACATACTAAGTGTTAAAAAGTTAATTTTATTGGAATTCCTTAAATTAACATCAACAACAAAATCTTTCTTGTAAAACCCCATCCAGGTCTTTGCATTCTCAATACTAGTTCCTTTGTATACTCTATATCCTTTTTTATTATCAAAAATGACTTTCTCATTATCCACATATGTTAAATCAATCTTATGACTTATGGAGTATTTTTTTTCAGTTTTATTTTTTACTTTGTAATCTATAACATAATTGTTATTCTTGAAAAACATCACCTCTTCAACACTACTGTCTAACCAACCATCTTTAATAGATTTAGCTTTTACAGTAGATGAATTATTTAATTTAACAGGTTTTTTATATATGGCAGAATTTTTATTGGGTTCACTTCCATCTAAAGTGAAATGAATATTAATATTTTTAATTTGAGGCTCTTCAAACGAAACGTAAATAGAGTCATCGAATATTTTATTTAATGAATTAATTTCAGGGGCTCTAAGGCTTAGTTTTTCTGAAAATAAATTAGATGTACCAAAATTAATTAAACCTGAGCCCAAAGCTGAGAGTTGGGTTTTTCCTTCATCTTTAATGGCTGTATTCCAAGCATATACTTTTTTAAGTTTTGTAAATTTTAATAAAGACGAAACACCACTAAATGTAACAGAGGTATTACATATATTTAAAACTTTCAACTCACTACCATGCAAAAATGATAATGCTTTATCACTTATAGCAGTTCTATCTAACCTAAGCACCCTCAAGTTTTGAAAGTCTACTAGAGTTGATGCCATTTCATCGTTAAAGTTTGAATTGCTTAAATCTAATTCAACAATTTGTTGTTTGATTTTGGTCAAAATCTTAATGTGTTCACTTTTCAACTTGGTTTTAATAAATTTTACTTTGAGAAAATTATCTCCAATTGCATTAGGGTTGACTCTAAAGCCCATTGTAACTAATTTTGCCAATACATCTCCACGAGCTTGTTTTACCTTTTTTTCGAGGCCCAAGAAAGAAATAAGCTGATTTTTAAGCAAATCTTCATCATCTATTTTAGTATATGTGGATTTTTTATAAGCACCAGAATTAACCCAATGGTTGAGTAACCACTTTTCATTATCGGATAATTGTGCTTTATTTTTTGGAGGCATATGAAGCTTATCCTCCATCGGTAATGAAATGTATTTGACTAGAAGACCTTTTTCAGGTTGATCTATATCAAATAGACTCCCAAGGTTGCCTCCTTTCATCATCAAATCATAGCTGTCTAATCGCAGGTTATTTTTGCTTTTAGATGCATTATGACAGCTAACACACTTATCCTCCAAAATCACACTTACCACTTTTTCATAAAGATGAATACTATCTTTAAGTTTTTCAACTTTTGACTCTTCAAAAAAATCTTCAGGAGCTAAGTAATCTTCACCATGTGTAATCATAGCACCTTTATGACCTGTAATGGACAATGCGATAAGAGTCATCACAAACAAACTAATAAAAAAATTTTTCTTCCCCTGTAATCTATGACTTATAGACAAGCTAAAGGTTAAAAACAGGGTAATGAGACCCCCAAATAAGTGTGGCTTCAGATTTTCGACATTATAGGTATCATTTAATGATAAAAAATAACCAAGTATTGTTGCAGTTAGAGCTCCAAAAAATGAAAAATCAACCCCGATACGTATTGCTTTGTCAAGAGAAGATTTTTGAAGTTTTGAGATGACAACCAATAGAAAGGTCAATAACAAAGAGCCTATTGGGAGATGTAAAACCAGAGGGTGGAATTTACCTAAATACTTTACTATTTCAAATAATGTTTCCAAAAACTAAACTATATATCTAATAACTCTTTTTTCACCTCTCCGTGAACATCCGTTAATCGGAACCTTCTCCCTTGGAATTTATATGTCATTCTTTCATGATCTATTCCAAACTGATTCAAAATAGTTGCCTGTAAATCGTGAACATGAACTGGATCTTTTACAATATTATATCCAAAATCATCAGTTTCACCATAGGTAAATCCAGGTTTAATTCCACCGCCCGCCATAAAAATGGTGAATGAGCGTGGATGGTGGTCTCTACCATAGTCTATGTCAGTTAATTTTCCTTGACAATAATTAGTCCTTCCAAACTCTCCACCCCAAATTACCAAAGTGTCTTCCAAAAGACCTCTTTGCTTCAAATCCATAATGAGTGCAGCAGTCCCCTGATCCACGTCCTTAGCCTGACGGCTAATCTGAGATGGTAAGTTATCATGTTGATCCCATCCCGTATGATATAACTGAACAAAACGCACATCTTTTTCAATTAATCTTCTCGCCAGCAAACAGTTTGCTGCATAGGTTCCAGGTTTGTATGAGTTCTTGCCATACATTCGTAGGATATGATCTGGCTCATCGGAAATATCCATTGCATCAGGAACTGATGTCTGCATTCGATAGGCCATTTCATAATTTGAAATTCTGCTACTAATTTCAGAATCTCCAAAGGATTTCTCCTGAGCCTCATTAATCTCAGCTAAATGATCAAGCATTTTCCTTCGTTCTTCTTTTGAAACACCTTCAGGATTTTGGAGATATAAAACTGGGTCTTTACCAGATCTGAATTGAACACCCTGATGGAGAGAACTTAAAAATCCATTACCCCAAAGTCTTGAATATAGTGGCTGTGGTTGAGGTTTTCCATTCCCAGTTGAAAGAAGAACAATAAATGAGGGTAAATTATCATTAAGACTACCTAAGCCGTAACTCATCCATGAGCCAATACTTGGCCTCCCTGGTTGCTGTGAACCAGTTTGAAAAAAAGTTATTGCAGGGTCGTGATTGATAGCTTCCGTATGCATAGATTTAACAAAGCATAACTCATCAACTATCTTTGAAACATTGGGCATTAAGGTACTCACCCATGCCCTAGATTCCCCATATTGTTTAAAGTCATAAAGACTACCTGTTACTGGAAATTTACTTTGATTTGAAGTCATTCCAGTCAATCTCTGCCCTTTTCTGATGGAATCTGGCAAATCAATACCACGAAATTTATTCAGATAAGGCTTGTAATCAAATAAGTCTAATTGTGAAGGTCCTCCGCTTTGAAAAAGATATATAACCCTTTTAGCCTTGGGAGCAAAATGAGGTAATGGTAATGATCCTGAATGGAACTTAGACATTTTATTTGAGTCGGCTAAATTAACAGGATCCAGCATGCTGCCAAGTGCAAGACCTCCTATTCCAAATCCAATATTTTTTAGAAAATGACGACGATTGTTATTTAAAAAGTATTTATCTAATTCCTCCATATCCTAACTTTTTTGTGAAGTTTCATCTAGGTTATAAATCAATAATGATAGTGAAGTGTAGACTTTATTTTGAATATCAAATTTATCCAACGATTCCACTTTTTGTAAGTGTATTTTTTCAACCTCTTTTATGTAATCAATCAAATAATTTAAAGTTTTTTTCTGGGGTGATCTTCCAGTAATTTTTCGATATATATGAATAATATTTTCCTTATGAGATTTCAATTCTTTAGATAATAAACTTGTAGCTAAATGCTCTGCTGCTTCTTGAACTTGAGGATCGTTTAGTAGGACGAGTGATTGAAGCGGGGTACTTGTTTTTTGGCGTTCAACCGTACAATAATCTCTAGTTGAAGCGTCAAATGTAATCATTCCTGGTGGGGGAGCTGTCCTTTTCCAATAAGTATAAAGACTTCTTCTATATTGATTTCCATTAGTTGACATAGTATAACGTTTAAGAGAATTTGATGTACTCCCTCCTGTTAATTCATCCCAAAGACCAGGAGGTTGGTATGGTTTAACACTTGGACCACCTACTTTGTTAACAAATAACCCACTACTAACCAAAAAATTATCACGAATCATTTCTGCACTTAGTTTTTGACGTGGGAAATGAGAAAGATAATAATTTTTAGGATCTATTTTTGATTTAAAAGGAGTTGGCTTACTTGATTGTTTGTAAGTCTTTGACATAACAATCCTCTTAATCATTTTCTTAGTATTCCAACCCTCATCAATATATTTTCTTGCTAGCCAATCTAAAAGTTTAGGATGAGTCGGTAATGCACCTTGATTTCCAAAGTCAGATGGTGTAGAAACAATACCAATTCCGAAAAACTGTTGCCAAAGCCTATTAACTGCTACCCTTGATGTAATTGGATTAGTAGGGTCAAATAGCCATTTTGAAAGTCCTAGACGATTTTTTTCAAAATTTTGTTTAAAAGGTAAAATAACCGATGGCATACTTCCATTTAGTTCTATGTCAGAAGGAGAATCATATGCTCCTCGATTAAGTAAATAAGTTTTTCTAAGGTTATCGGCCTCTTTCATTACCATAAGATCCAGTTCAATTATACTGTCTGGCATTTTAATAAAAGGAAGTTTTTCTTTTATCAAATTGTGATCAAGCTTAATATTTGGTTTTGGTGCTTTATCAGTGTAAGAAATTACACCATCTTCATCAATCCGGTTGAAAAAGTCAAATAAATTAAAAAAATCTTTTTGACTTATTTCATCATATTTGTGATCGTGGCACCTTGCGCACTCCACTGTAAGCCCAATGAAGGTCTTAGCTGTAGTAACGGTACGATCAGCTACATATTCAACTCTATACTCTTCCTCAATAACCCCTCCCTCTTGGGTAATCATATGGTTACGATTAAATCCAGTTGCTAAAATTTGCTCTTTGGTTGCGTTAGGTAATAAATCACCTGCCAATTGCCAGGTCACGAATTGGTCATACGGCATATTTTTATTGTAGGCGTGAATGACCCAATCACGCCAGGGCCACATTGTTCGTTCAGTATCATCTTGATATCCATTCGTGTCTGCATATCTGGCGATATCCATCCACATTGAGGCCATTCGCTCTCCATAAGCTTGAGAGGAAAGTAATTTATCGACTACTTTTTCATATGCACTTTCACTTTTATCATGAAGGAATTGATTAATCTGAGCTAATGTGGGAGGAAGTCCAATTAAATCAAAATAAAGCCTTCTTAAAAGTAATTCCTTTGGAGCTTCATTCGAGATATTTAAACCTTTATTTTCTAATTCAAGTAAAATAAATTTATCAATATTCCATTTAAAATGAATATTTTCATCGATTTTTAAGGGGGAGATATAAGCCCAATGAGGTTCCCATTTTGCACCTTGAGATATCCATTTCTCGATGATTAGCTTTTCACGCTCTGATAAGACTAAATTAGATTCTGGAGGAGGCATTTGATGAGAAGCACGTGTGGATCTTATACGATCAACTAACTCACTTTTTGAGAGATCGCCTGAACTAATAATGTTTTTATTCTCATTTTCCATACTTTTACGATACCAGTCTTCACTAATATCTAATCTAAAATCTGCTTGAACTGAATTTGGATCTGGCCCATGGCACTTATAACATTTATCTGAAAGAATTGGCTTTACATCAAAATTATAGCTAACAGTTTCAGGTAATGATATGTTTTTTTCAAAGGAATCATCAAATTCATTTTCCAAAATAGATACTTCACTTTTAGGTTGATGTGAAAAATAAGTTTTAACACCAAAAACTAAAGCAAAACAAGCTAAAAAAGAAAGTAATGGTAATGTCTTTTTCAAATATTAAGTAGGTTGATTGGCTATAAATTTACAAAAACAAAGAACCATGACAAAATCGTTAAAATAATTGATAGTGAGGGATTTATAAAAAAGTAGTCTAAACGGAAAAAAGAGATCTTCCACTCATCAGCTGGTGTACATCTTTTGCAACATTATTAATATTTACTATATCATCAGGTCTAGTGATTACTCGATCAATCAAATCAACTATTGTTATCATATCACTTTCTTTGAGTCCGCGAGTCGTTATTGCTGCAACACCAAATCGTATCCCTGAGGTCACAAAAGGAGACTTATCATCAAACGGAACCATATTTTTATTCGCGGTAATTTCAGCTTTTACTAAAGCTTCCTCAGCCAA
>CACHZY010000030.1 GCA_902584445.1 uncultured Bacteroidota bacterium
TTTTGATATTTTGCTTCTTATTTTTATTCTGTCTAGTTTGGTATTAGTAGCTCTTGAGAGTATCAATTGGATTGATGAAAAACACCACGACTTATTAAACATTGCTGAGTGGGTAATTACCATCATTTTCTCTATAGAATATATACTAAGGATTATTGCGGTTAGCAAGCCACTAAAATACATTCTAAGTCCCTACGGGATAATTGATTTTGTATCTACCGTCCCTAAATATATTTCGCTTTTTGTTGGGGGAACCCAGTCATTGTTAGCCTTGAGAGCTTTGAGATTACTAAGGGTGTTTCGAATACTAAAACTAACCCGATATGTAGGAGAGTCTAACTCTCTGCTGAATGCATTAGCTCGAAGTCGTACCAAAATACTAGTTTTTATGTTTAGTGTAGTGGTACTGTGTATTATTTTTGGAACAATAATGTATATGGTTGAAGATGATTCCAGTGGTTTTACGAGTATTCCTAGAAGTATTTATTGGTGCATAGTAACAATGACTACTGTCGGCTATGGGGATATAGCACCCATAACACCCCTAGGACAATTTATCGCTTCAATAATAATGGTTTTAGGCTATGGAATCATTGCCGTACCAACTGGAATAGTTTCTGCCGAATTCACTTCTCAAGCCTTCAAGGTAGATAAAAATACCCAAGCCTGCCCTCATTGTATGAATACTCAACATAAAGACAATGCAAAATATTGTCATCAATGTGGTGAAATCCTTAATGATGTCGATTAAAGAATTGATTTATGTGGCCGGACCTACTGCAATTGGAAAAACTTCAATAAGTATATTACTAGCAAAATACTTTAAAACTGAAATTTTATCGTGCGATGCGAGGCAATTATACAAGGAGATGTCCATCGGTACTGCCGTGCCTTCAAAATTAGAACAACACGAAATAAAACATCATTTTATTCAAAATAAAAGTATACATAAGCCATATAATGCTGGTAAATTTGAAAAAGAAGGATTAAGATTACTTAAAAATTTATTTCAAAAACATAACAAAATAATCATGGTTGGTGGCTCAGGACTTTATGCAAAAGCTTTAATTGATGGATTAGATAAATTTCCAAAAACAGAACCTAAAGCAGTTAAAAAAGTAAAAGAACTCTATAAAAACTCAGGTTTAAAAGGATTAAAATTAGCATTGGCAAAAATAGATCCTGAATATTACCAAACTGTTGATAAAAAAAATCCTAGGAGACTTATAAGAGCCCTTGAGGTATGTGAAAGTATCCAAAAGCCGTTTTCATCTTTTTTAAATCAAACTCGCTCAGCTAGACCATTTAAAAGTAAAACTTTATTCTTGCAAATGCCTAGAGAACATCTATATAAGCGAATTAACCAAAGGGTAGAACAGATGCTAGACACCGGATTAGAGAAGGAAGCTAGAGACTTATTACCCCACAAGGAACTGCCAGCATTACAAACTGTTGGCTACAAAGAACTATTTGAATATTTTGAAGGAAAAACAAAATTTCACGAAGCGATTGAAGAGATAAAAAAAAATACTCGCAACTATGCAAAACGCCAATTGACATGGTATAAAAAGGAAAATACTATTTGTATTGAGATGGATGAAATAAGTCAAACATTTGATCAAATAATCAAAAAATTAAACTAAAATAAAAAAATTAAAAAATAGTAATCTGGTATTTTGTGTGTTAAATTTCCAAAAATAGAAACTAGATTCCAGATAAATAGTCTATCACGTTCCGTTCTATTCGTTCTTCTATACTAGAGGTATCTGCTTTAATGAAATTTTCTCCTGTAATTTTTTCATAAAGCTCAATATAGCGGGATGATACTGATTTAATAAATGTTTCTGTCATAACCGGTATTTTCTGGCCTCTTAGGCCTTGAAAATTTTTAGAAATCAACCATTGCCTTACAAACTCTTTGGATAATTGTTTTTGAGGCTCTCCTCTTAATTGTCTTTCCTTATAACCATCACTATAAAAATAACGTGAAGAATCTGGTGTATGAATTTCATCAATCAAAACAATATTTCCTTCAATAGTCTTTCCAAACTCGTATTTAGTATCTACTAATATTAAACCTCTAGATTTTGAAATCTCGGTACCTCTTTGAAAAAGAGCGTGAGTATATTTTTCTAACTGCAAATAATCGACTTCACTAACAATACCTTTTTCAATAATTTGTTCTTTTGAAATATCCTCGTCGTGACCTTGATCTGACTTTGTTGCCGGAGTAATTATTGGTTCAGGGAAAGCATCATTTTCGATCATACCATGAGGCATTTCCACTCCACAAAGTATTCTTTTTCCTGCCTTGTATTCTCTTGCGGAATGTCCAGACAAATAGCCTCGAATTACCATCTCAATCTTGAATGGAGTACAGTTTCTGCCAATTGAAACATTTGGGTCGGGTATAGCTTCCAGCCAATTTGGGACTATATCGGCAGTGGCATTCATCATTTGATTAGCAATCTGGTTAAGAATTTGTCCTTTGTATGGAATTCCTGAAGGCATAACAACATCAAAGGCAGACAATCGATCAGTAGCAATCATTACTAAGATACCATTTTCTAATTCATATACCTCTCGAACTTTTCCTGAATATTTGGATAATTGTCTTGGAAATTGGAAATTAGGTTTAGTGATCGTAGCCATTGATTACCTAATTATTATGTTCAATTCCTCCATAGGCATCTATAACTTTTTTGACTAAACTATGTCGAATTACATCTTTCTGATCTAGTTTAACTATGCCAATTCCATTTGTTTCTTTAAGAATTAATAGTGCCTCCTTTAATCCAGAAATCACTCTACGAGGTAAGTCAATCTGTCCAGGATCACCTGTTACCATAAACTTTGCATTCCTACCCATACGAGTCAAAAACATCTTCATTTGGGAATGTGTAGTATTTTGAGCTTCATCTAAAATTACAAAAGCATTGTCCAAAGTCCTTCCTCTCATAAAAGCTAGGGGTGCGATTTGTATTGTACCATTTTCTAAATGACTGTTTAGCTTTTCTTGTTGTATCATATCTCTTAGAGCGTCATAAAGTGGTTGCATATATGGATCTAACTTTTCTTTGAGATCACCAGGAAGGAAACCTAAATTCTCTCCAGCTTCCACTGCAGGTCGGGTCAGAATAATTCTTTTGACCTGTTTATCTTTGAGTGCTTTAACAGCTAGAGCAACACCAGTATAGGTCTTTCCTGTACCTGCGGGGCCAATAGCAAAAATTATATCATTTTTTTTAGCTAATGCTACTAACTTTTGTTGGTTAAAAGATTGTGCTTTAATTATTTTCCCACCTACCCCATGAAGAATGAAGCTGTCTTCACTGAAGGAAGGATCAAGGTCTTCAGGTTTATTAGACATAATTAAACGTTCAATAATTTCCTCATTTAATTTATTGAACTTACCAAAATGAGTAATCATCATATCAACACGTTTTTGAAACTCCTTCAATATAGGTTGTTCTCCGAATGCAATTATATTACTTCCCCTCGCGACAATTTTGAGTTTCGGAAAATAATCTCTTAGCTTATCAATATGAATGTTTTGTTGCCCGAAAAAATCCTGAGGATCGACCTCATTTAGTTCAATTTTTAATTCGTTCAAAGGATAGTCAATTAAAATAATTTAATTTTGTTAATGAGTAGTCTAAAATTCAAATTTAAAAAATAATTAGCATTAAACTCCTATGCCCATTGTAACTTTAATTACTGATTTTGGAAATAAAGATTATTCAGTGGCTGCCGTTAAGGGAGCTATAGTAAGCACCGTTCAAAGCCCCCAAGTAATTGACATTAGCCACCAGATAGAACCCTATAACGTTACTCAGGCCGCCTATGTTCTTAAAAACGCTTATAAAACCTTCCCTAAAGGTTCAATTCATATCGTTGGCGTTGAGTCCGAAAAAACTCCAGAAAACGATCATTTGGCTATGTTTTTTGATGGGCATTATTTTATTGGAGCTGATAATGGTATTTTCTCAATAATTAAAGGGGTATTTAAGGCAGAGAAAATAGTGACTATAAATATTCATGATCAAAGCGCAGTTGTTTTTCCCGTCCTAGATACATTTATAAAAGTAGCTGCACATCTATCAAGGAGTGGAGCTTTGGAGGTAATTGGAAAGACCGCCGATCAAATAAAAGAATTGGTGGAATTACGACCAGTGGTCAACCTAACAGGGGATCAAGTTGTAGGGAGTGTAATTTATGTGGACAATTACGGAAATGTAATTACAAATATCACTAGAAAGCTCTTCAATGAAATTGGGAAATCTAGAGGATTTACCATTTTTGCCCGAAATGTTAAGTTTAGGGAAGTATTCGATGCATACTCTGATGCGATAGATTTCAATATTCCAAAGGAAAAAAGAGATGAGGATGGTAAAAAAATAGCCTTGTTTAATGATGCAGATCATCTAGAGTTGGCAATTTACAAGAGTAATCCTCAATCCGTAGGAAGTGCTTACTCCTTATTTGGATTAGAATATCGAGATTCAGTAACGGTAAAATTTGAATAGTATGTGGGCTATCGCCAAAAGAGAATTATTTATTTTTTTTAGTAGCGGAATCGGTTATCTCATTATTGGAGCTTACATTTCAGTAACCACATTATTTCTTTGGTTTTTTGATTCAGATTTTAACTTGCTTAACGCCGGTTTTGCAGACTTAAATGGTTTTTTTATTTTAAGTCCATGGCTACTAATGTTTTTGATTCCGGCATTGTGCATGAGAAGTTTTTCTGAAGAAAGACGCACTGGAACCCTAGAATTATTACTAACCAAACCTTTGACCCGTTGGCAAATTATTTTGGGAAAATATATCGGTGCAATGCTTTTGGTAATGATTGTTTTTTTAACAACTTTTATTTATTTTCTTCCAATATACGATTTGAAACTGAACAGTATTCCTTTAGACTGGGGAAGTACTTTTATATCATATCTTGGACTTATACTAGTAAGCAGTGTTTTTGTAGCTATGGGATTACTAACCTCCTTGATGACCAAAAACCAAGTGACTGCCTTCATGCTCGCGCTTATACTCTGTTTTGTTCAGTTTTTTTTATGGAAAGGTATTGCGGATTTAATGCTTGATGCCAAAACTTATAATTTATTTAATCAGCTTGGGATTTTTGAACATTATTTAAGACTTCGTCAAGGACTGATTTCAATCAAAGACCTAATTTATTTTATCGCTTTAAACTATATTCTACTCTATCTAAGTTCTTACGTTCTACTAAAAATAAAAAATCAAGGGCGATGAGAAACAGATTAAACTTCTTAATAAACTTATTTTTTCCTCTTCTCGTGGCAACTTTAGCTCAATGGATTGATTTTCAACTTGATTTTACTCAAGACCAACGTTACACACTGAACTCATCTACAATAGAAACATTAGAAACACTAGATAGGCCAATAAAAATTGATGTTTTCTTAAGCGGAAAACTCCCTGCAGATTATCTGCGCTTATTAGGAGAAATTAAAGGACTTATTCAGAGTATGGAAGCTCATAGCAACAAGATTTTAATTGAGTATATTGACCCTTATGAGGGTGCCTCCAATTCAGCTGAACTTATCAATGAAATGAATCAATATGGAATTAGCCCGGAATATATTCTTTCTCAAAAAAACCAAGCATTAGAACAAATGATCATTTTTCCTTGGGCTGTTGTTAGTGATGGAAATAAAACTTTTAGAATTCCACTAATAACAAATAAACTCGGCGATAATAGGCAAGAAAAATTAAATCGTTCGATTGCTCAAATTGAGTTTAAATTCTTTGATGCTTTCTTTAAATTAAATCGTAAACAAAAGAAAACAATAGCAGTCCTTACTTCTCACGGTACTTCGGAAAACAAAAAAATTACCGATTTAATGAAAGATCTCCAGCCATATTATAAATTGGCCTCATTTGACATGAAAGCTCTTGAAAAAGATCCAATTAAAACACTGGAAAACCTTAAGAAGTTTGAATTATTGGTTATTTCAAATCCAAAAAATGCTTTTTCAAAAGAAGAAAAATACATCATGGATCAACATTTTATTAATGGAGGTAAACAATTATGGATGATTAATCCCTTTGATATAAACCAAGATAGCTTATTCAATCCTGAAGGCAATGCAGTTGCTTCTAAAATCGAACTTAATATGTCAAATATATTTTTTAAATACGGTTTTAGGTTAGAAAAAAATCTAGTGAAGGATCTTTACTGTGCACCTATAGTTTTGGCAACTGGAACTCAGAATCAGACCCAATACCTACCTATACCATGGCCTTATTACCCATTAGTTCAACCCAGTAATCATCTTATTGGAAATGGTATTTCAAATTTATGGCTTAAGTTTGCCTCGACAATTGACACTTTAAAAAGTACTGCCAAAAAAACAGTTTTGGTAGCAACTTCTGATTTTTCTCAAAAAGTTAAACTACCAATAAATATTCAGTTAAATGAGGCATCAGAAAAACTAATTCCCTCCTCTTTTAACCAACCAAGTCAAACCGTTGGAATTTTGATTTCTGGCAATTTATTTTCAGCATTTAAAAATCGGATTAAACCTTTTAAATTAGATAATCATGCTGAGAAAGGAGAAAGTGAAATGATTATTTTTTCCGATGGTACATTGGCTGAAAATCAACTAGAAAAAGGAAATCCACTAGTTTTGGGTTATGACAAATGGACAAACAATTTTTACGGTAATAAAGTATTTTTAAAAAATAGTATTCATTATTTAATGAACGATTATGACCTTTTAAAAATTAGAAATAAATCCATTACTCTCCCTATTTTTGATCTAGAATCAGTATCTCAAAAAAGTAATCGGTGGCGTATTACTCTTTTGATACTTCCACTAATTTTACTCGGTGGAATTGGGACTATTTTTTCTAGATTTAGAAAATCAAGATATGGTCAATAACTTTTAATAACTTCATTTTATTATTATAAACATTAAGTATATTTTTATTGTTGTTAAAAATTATACGACACATGAAATTTATCATTTCAAGTGAGGCACTACTTAAAGAATTACAAGTATTAGGTGGGGTAATCAATTCATCTAATACCCTTCCAATTTTAGATAATTTTCTTTTTCATTTGAATAGCAATCAGCTTGTATTAACTGCATCTGATCTTGAGACAACAATGTCATGTACTTTAGATGTGGAATCAGAGGACAGTGGTATGATAGCTCTCCCTGCAAAACTTTTATTAGATACACTAAAAACATTTCCTGAACAACCTTTGACTTTCGTCAAAACAGAAAATAACACTCTGGAAATAAGTGCCAACAATGGAAAATATGCTGTTGCATATTTAAATGGAGAAGATTTTCCCAGAGCGGCTCAAGTAAAAGACCCTACTCAGACTAAAATTAATTGTAAAGTTATGGCCGCAGCTATCAATGCTACATTATTTGCTTCAGGAAATGATGACCTGAGACCTGTTATGAGTGGAGTTTTCTTTCAATTTTCTTCGACTGAGCTAACATTTGTTGCCACAGACGCCCACAAATTAGTAAAATATACACGAAAAGATCTGTCAGCTGAAAGTAATGCTGAGTTTATTATGCCTAAAAAGCCTTTGCAATTGTTAAAAAACATTTTACAAGGTGTTGATGACAATTTATTGATCGAGTATAATGAAACCAATGCTGAGTTTACGTCTGGTAACCTCCGTTTAACTTGTCGTTTAGTCGAAGGTAAGTATCCAAATTACGAGGCGGTAATTCCAAAAGAAAATCCTAATGTAATGCAAATCGGTCGTGTTGATTTCCTTAACTCTGTCCGAAGAGTTAGCATTTTTTCAAACAAAACTACCCATCAAGTAAGGTTAAAAATTGCAGGTGCCGAACTTCAAATATCCGCTGAGGATTTTGATTACAGTAACAAAGCAGAAGAGCGTTTAGATTGTGAATATAAAGGAGATGATCTTCAGATTGGATTCAACTCAAGGTTTTTAATTGAGATGTTAAATAATTTAAGTTGTGGAGAGATCAAGTTATCCATGTCTCTTCCAAATCGTGCTGGAATTATTACCCCTCTTGATAATATCGACGAAGGTGAGGATATTACTATGTTGGTAATGCCCGTAATGTTAAATGAATAATGGTTTTCTTACCTGTCAGTATTAATAAGTGCGTCAGAAAGTCGTTTATAAACACCTTTTTCTAGCTTTTCCCTGATGCTAGCAAAGGCCTCTAGAGTCTCGTTCACATCAACCAATGTATGTGAGGCTGTTGGAATCAATCGTAATAAAATAATACCCCTAGGTATCACAGGGTAAACAACTATAGAACAAAAAATCCCGTATTCCTCTCTTAAATCCTTTACAAGGGCCATCGCCTCTGGAATACTACCCCTAAGATAAACTGGCGTAACACAACTTTGGGTATCACCTATATCAAAGCCATTAGATTTTAGGCCACTCTGGAGGGCATTTACATTTTCCCACAACTTCGCCTTAAATTCAGGTTGAGTTCTTAACATATCCAAACGCTTAAGTGCTCCTTTAACTAGCTGCATTTGTAGGGATTTAGCAAACATTTGAGATCGCATATTGTACCTTAAATAGTCAATGATTTCTTTATCAGCTGCTATAAATGCACCCGTTGAGGCCATTGATTTTGCAAATGTGGCAAAATAAACGTCTATATCATGCTGAATTCCCTGTTCTTCTCCTGCTCCAGCCCCATTTCTTCCTAGAGTTCCAAAACCATGGGCGTCGTCTACCAAAAATCTAAAATTATATTTTGCTTTTAGAGTAACAATTTCTTTGAGTTTCCCTTGCTCTCCTCTCATACCAAAAACTCCCTCAGATATTACCAAAATACCACCTCCAGTCTGGGTAGCTACTTTTTGAGCTCTTTGAAGATTTTTCTCTAAACTTTCAATATCGTTGTGTTTATAAGTAAAACGTTTTCCTAAATGAAGTCTTACTCCATCTACTATACAAGCATGTGCATCCACATCATAAACAATTACATCATCTTTTCCCACCAAAGTATCTACAGTTGATAAAATACCCTGATAACCAAAGTTAAGTACATAAGCAGATTCTTTATTAACAAAATCTGCAAGTTGGCTTTCAAGTTGTTCGTGTAATTCAGTATGTCCAGACATCATTCTGGCACCCATTGGGTAAGCAGATCCGAATTCAGAAGCAGCCTCAGCATCCACCTTTCTTACTTCAGGGTGATTGGCAAGTCCCAAGTAGTCATTTACACTCCATGTAATAACTTCTTTTCCTTTAAAAAACATTCGGTTATTGATTGGGCCCTCCAACTTTGGAAAAACAAAATAACCCTCTGCATATTTGGCCCATTTTCCAAGTGGTCCCTTGTTCTCATAAAATCTTTCGAATAAATCCCTCATCGTTAATCCTAATTCTATTTTAGATATAAATTATTTTATTTTTCTCATGATTAGTGTTTTCAAAAAAGCCTTGTTCATTCATCCAAGTATCACTGTAGATCTTACTCATATAACGAGATCCATGGTCAGGGAAGATAATCACAACAACACTTTCTTTATTAAAATGACCTGATTGGTTGAGTTGTTTTACGGCTTGCATAGCAGCACCTGAAGTGTAACCTACAAATAACCCCTCCCTTCTAGTTAGTTCCCTAGCAGTATAAGCACTGTCCTTATCAGTTACCTTGATGAAGGTGTCAATAATATCAAAATCGGTTGCGGTTGGAATCATATTTTTACCTAAGCCTTCAATTCTGTATGGATAAATTTCGTTAACATCTAGCTCTCTAGTCTCATGATATTTTTTAAGTACAGACCCGTAGGCGTCAACTCCAATAATTTCAATGGATGCGTTTTGTTCCTTTAGATATCTTGCACAGCCAGAGATGGTTCCTCCAGTTCCAGAGCATGCTACCAAATGGGTAATCTTACCTGCAGTTTGCTCCCAAATCTCTGGACCTGTGGATTTGTAATGTGCCTCAATATTCAAATCATTGAAATATTGATTGATGTATACAGAATTTTTTAACTCACTATGTAATTTTTTGGCAACCTGATAATATGATCTTGGATCTTCAGCAGATACATTAGCAGGGCAGACATATACCTTAGCACCCATAGCATTTAGCATTTCAATTTTATCTTTTGAAGATTTTGAACTAACCGCCAAAATGCAATTATAACCTTTTACTAATGAGACCATAGCTAAGCTAAAACCTGTATTACCTGAAGTAGTTTCGATAACGGTATCACCATCGGAAAGAATACCTTTTTTTTCTGCCTCTTCGATTATGTGAAGTGCTATTCGGTCTTTATTTGAATGACCGGGATTAAATGATTCTAACTTCGTGAAAAAACTACCATCAAATCCAGCTACAATTTTTTCTAAACGAATTAAAGGGGTACTTCCAATGAGAGATAAAATATTTTCTTGGACCTTCATCAGATCTTTAGTTTTATTTATTATCATTCTCTTTGTAAAAATAACACTTTTTTTAAAGATTATTTTTCCTCAAGATCAATTAAAAATGCATATTTTTTTGCTAATTCCTTTAAGCCGTCAAATCGACCAGATGCCCCACTATGACCTGCCTCCATATTGGTGTGTAAAAAAAGAAAATTATTATCTGTTTTCATTGATCTTAATTTTGCTACCCATTTAGTAGGCTCAAAATATTGCACTTGAGAATCATGAAATCCAGATGTTACAAAAAGATTTGGATAATTCATAGGTTTGATCTGATCATAAGGTGAATATGATAACATATAATCATAATATTTCTTGTATTTAGGATTCCCCCATTCATCAAACTCAGAGGTCGTTAATGGGATTGTCTCATCTAGCATAGTGGTGACCACATCGACAAACGGGACAGCCGCAATAACACCATTATATAATTCTGGAGCCATATTTATTACTGCTCCCATTAACAATCCACCCGCAGAACCACCATAAGCATAAAGATGTTCGGGAGAAGTAAATTGTTTTTCAATCAAAAATTTTGAGCAATCCACGAAATCCTGAAAGGTGTTTTTTTTATTTAAAAGTTTACCATCTTCATACCAATTACGTCCCAAGTATTCACCTCCTCTAATATGAGCTATTGCAAAAGCAAATCCTCGATCTAATAGACTTAAACGTGTTGAGGAAAACGAAGGGTCAATGGTACTACCATATGATCCATAAGCGTACAGAAGAATGGGTGTATTTCGATTAAGCTCGGTTTTTTTGTTGTAAACTATGGATATAGGGATTTTTTTTCCATCTCTTCCATCAGCCCAAAGCCTTCTAGAGTTATAATTTTCCTCATTAAATTTTCCTCCCAAAACCTCTTGTTTTTTAAGGATAAAAGTTTCTTTATTGGCCGTATTATATTCTATAACGGATGCAGGAGTGGTCATGGAGTTATAAACAAAACGAAAAGTATTTGACTTAAAATCAGGGTTATTATTTATATAAAGGGTGTAAGTTTCGTCATTCATTGGTAAGTAGTAGTCAGAACTCCCATCCCAATGGATAACCCTTAGTTTAGATAAACCGTTTTCTCTCTCGTTGACAACCCAATATTTTTCAAATAAATCAAAATCCTCAATAAGAGTGTGCTTTCGATGAGGAAGTAGATCTTCCCAATATTCGTTAGTTGTTTTATTAACACTAGTTCGCATAATTTTAAAATTCTTTGCCTTATTGTAATTGGTATAAATGTAAAAATGGTCTCCAAAATGATCCAAACTATATTCCGTTCCCACAATTCTTTTTTGGAAGATCTTAAATTCATCGTTTGGTTTAGTTGATTTTATAAATCGGCACTCACTAGTTAAAGTGCTAACTGAATTTATTAAAAGGTATTCTTGAGATTTTGATTTACTAACATACACAGAAAAAGTTTCATCTTTTTCGTGATAAACGATCTTATCATTCTTATCAGGGAGGTTAATATTATGTTTTAATATTGACTCTGAACGAAGAGTTAAGGGGTTCTTTTTATTATAAAAAAGAGATTTATTATCGGCTGCCCATACACTTCCTCCAGTAGTGTTTTCAATTTTATTTTTTAAAATCTCATTGGTTAATAGGTCTTTAACCTGAATTGTGTACTGTCTTCTGGAAATAGTATCTACTCCAAATGCGACCTTAGTGTTATCTGGGCTCACAGATATACCAACTAAATCGAAGTATTCATATCCTTTTGCCATTTTATTACAATCAAGAATAATTTCTTCTTTAGATGTCAATTTTTCTTTTTTCCTGGTATAGATAGGATAATCTTTGTTTTCTTCAAATCGGGTAATGTACCAATAGCCATTAAAAAAATAGGGGACGGAATTATCATCTTCTTTGATGCGTTCTCTCATTTCCTTGTATAATTCCTCTTGAAGGGGAATGGAATGAACGGTCTTTTTTTGATAATAATCATTCTCACGGTCAAGGTAGTCAACTACTTCTGGATTACTACGCTCTTTAAGCCAATAATAATTATCTATTCTTGTGTGATTATGAATTTTATGCTGATAGGGAATTATATCAGCAATTGGGGGCATCAAGTTTTCCATTGGATATTGTTTTATTTTTGAGTTGCAGCCTAAAACTAACGCAATAATAGAGAAAAATATTTTTAAAAAAAGTATCCTTTTTATCACGACAAGAATTTTATTTGGAATGCTTTTTAATTAGAAACAATTTACTAGTAAATAAATTAAATATTAGGCTGTCTTTTATTTATTTTTACAAAAAAAATGGTTACTTCAGAAAAGGTAAAGGAACTTATTGATCGCCTAGGTGCGTTAAGGAGGTATCTTTGACATTGATTCAAAAAGAACAGAAATTACAAACTTAGAAGAAAAAACGATTGATCCAAATTTTTGGGATGATGCCCAAAAAGCTGAGTTATTAATACGTGAAATCAGAAACCTTAAGAAATGGGTAGAGGGTTATGAAGTATTAAGGACAAAAAAAGAGGATTTAGAGGTTCTAGTCGAATTTCAAAAAACGGGGGAAGTTTCGGAAGAGGAAGTAGAAAAAAAAATTACCGAAGCTTTTGATCATTTGGAAAACATTGAATTCCGTAATATGCTTTCTGAAGAAGGAGACTCCCTGAGTGCTGTACTTCAAATCACAGCTGGTGCTGGAGGGACAGAGAGCTGTGACTGGGCGGAAATGTTGATGCGTATGTACCTGATGTGGGCTGAAAAAAACAAGTTCTCAGTAAAAGAGTTAAACCATCAGGCAGGGGATATTGCTGGGATTAAAACGGTTACAATCGAAATTAATGGTGAGTATGGATTTGGATGGCTCAAAGGAGAGAACGGGGTTCACAGATTGGTACGAATATCTCCTTTTGATAGCAATGCTAAAAGGCATACATCATTTGCCTCTGTTTATGTATATCCATTGGTTGATGATTCGATTGATATCATAGTTAACGCATCAGATATTAGTTGGGAAACAATGCGAGCCAGCGGTGCAGGAGGGCAAAATGTAAACAAAGTAGAAACCGCAGTTCGATTAAGGCATGAACCTACTGGGATTATGATTGAAAATTCTGAGACGCGCTCTCAATTGGAAAATAAAAATAAGGCCATGCAACTATTAAAATCTCAGCTTTATGAGATTGAGCTTCAAAAAAAGCTTACAGCTCGTAATGAGATAGAAGCCTCCAAAAAGAAAATAGAATGGGGGTCCCAAATTAGAAACTATGTCATGCATCCCTATAAGTTAGTCAAAGATGTCCGAACGCATTCGGAAACCAATGATATAGATAACGTTATGAATGGCGGGATTGATGAATTTCTCAAAAGTTTTTTAATGTTGTATGGACAAAAACAAAATTAATCTAAAAATGAAAAAAATTAAAAATATCATTTTCGATTTAGGAGGTGTATTGATCGACTGGAACCCAGCTTATGTCTATCTAGAGGTTTTTAATGGAGATAACAAAAAAATGGAATGGTTTTTAAACGAAATATGTACAAATGATTGGAATGAAAATCAAGATGCTGGATATTCACTTCAACAAGCGACTGAAGATCGAGTAAAAATATTTCCACAATATGAAGAATGGATCAGAATGTATTATGGCCGATGGAAAGAAATGCTTGGAGAATCTATTCAAGAAACGGTTGAAATTTTGGAAAAATTTTTTGAAGACCCGGCATATAGGGTTATTGCCTTAACAAATTGGAGTGCAGAGACTTTCCCAGTGGCATTAGAACGTTTTGATTTTTTACATCGTTTTGAGGGAATTATTGTGTCTGGAGAGGAAAAAACAAGAAAGCCTTTTCCAGAAATTTATCGATTAGCACTGAATCGTTACAACATGAAAGCTGAAGAAAGCCTATTCATTGATGACAATCTCAGAAACGTTAAGGCTGCAATTGAAATAGGGATTAATTCTGTACAATTCCAAAATGCAGCACAATTATCATCTCATATAAATGAGATTGGAATTAAAATTTAATTTGAATTTTAAAAAGGAATATTGTCCTCCTCTCCCTCATCGGGGATGTCAAAAGCATCATCTGGATTGGAAAATTTATCAATTTTAGAATTATCGTCTACATTCATTTTTGATTGGTATTCATAAGAAGAATCAGCAGATTGTAAATCCTCAAATTTTCCTAACTGACCAATAAATTTCATTCGAATGTTGTCTAATCCACCATTTCGGTGTTTAGCAACAATGAACTCTGCCTGTCCTATACATGATGAATGTTCCTCATCGTCCCACTCCTCTATTTGATAATACTCGGGACGATAAATAAAAGAAACAATATCTGCATCCTGTTCTATAGCACCTGACTCCCTAAGATCGGAAAGCTGAGGACGTTTGGTTCCACCTCTTGTCTCTACAGCCCTAGATAATTGCGAAAGGGCAATAACCGGTATGTCCAATTCCTTAGCTAGGGATTTTAAATTTCTTGAAATCATTGATATTTCTTGTTCACGGTTTCCAGCCTTATTGTTATTACCAGCTGTCATTAACTGCAAATAATCAACAACAATTAATTTAATTTTGTGTTGAGAAGCTAATCTTCTGGCCTTCGCTCTAAGGTCAAAAATCGATAGGGCGGGGGTATCATCTATATATAGTGGAGCTTTTTCCAAATCACCTACTTTGACATTTAACTGTTTCCACTCATGATCTGCTAATTTACCTGTTCTCAACTTTTCCGAGGAAAGTCCAGTTTCGGCAGAAATTAGTCTAGTAATTAGCTGTACAGAAGACATTTCAAGGGAAAAGAACGCCACAGGGACTTGCTTAGTAACTGCAATATTCCTCGCCATCGAAAGTGTTAAAGCTGTTTTACCCATACCAGGACGGGCAGCAATAATAATAAGATCGCTCGGTTGCCAGCCAGAGGTTAAAGTATCAAGTTTTTCAAATCCAGTTGAGATTCCACTCAAACCATCTTTATTTGCAATTTCCTCAATTTTCTTTTTGGCCAACATTACAAGATTTTGTGCAGTATCAGATGATTTTTTAATATTTCCTTGAGCAATATCATAAAGTTTTGACTCTGCCTCATCTAACAAATCAAAAACGTCGGTTGAATCTTTATACGAGGATTCAATTATCTCATTTGAAATACGTATAAGGCTTCGTTGAATAAACTTTTGAAGAATAATTCGAGCGTGAAATTCAATGTGTGCAGAAGAGGCTACTTTTTGAGTCAATTGAACCAAATAATAATCTCCTCCTACACTCTCCAACTTTCCATTTTTTTTCAAATCTGAAGAAACTGTAAGTAAATCTATCGGTTGGGAATTCTGAAAAAGATTAAGAATTGACTCAAAAATGTTTTGGTGAGCCGATTTATAGAAAGCCTCAGGCTGGAGTAGGTCAATAACTTCATCAACTCCTTTTTTATCTATCAACATAGCACCTATTACTGCCTCCTCAAGATCAAGTGCCTGAGGGGGAAGTTTCCCTTGCTGGAGGCTAATTACTGTTCCAGGCTGTTGTTTATTTATTTTTATTGATTTACTTTTCTCCATTTTGCGAATGTAAAAGCTTTCTGGGTTAATCAGTGGAAAAATTTACAACACTTATCTTACAAGAATCAACAAATGAATTGTTGATTAAAAAAAAAACTTGTTAATAAAGTAAAAAAACAAAAAAACTACCCGTAGAAAGAACCCATTTTAGAAAACTTCTCTCTACGTAACTGAATTAATTTTTCAACGTCAAGTTTATACAATTTTCTAAATGAACTAATTAATTCCTTTTTTACTGAATTAAATGTTAATTCTCGATCATAATGTGCTCCTCCTAACGGCTCTTTAATAATCTTATCAATTAGATTAGCCTCCAACATGTCGTCAGCGGTAAGTTTCAGAGCATCTGCAGCAATCTCCTTATACTCCCAGCTTCTCCACAAAATTGAAGAACAAGATTCAGGAGAAATAACAGAATACCATGTATTTTCTAACATGAAGACAAGATCTCCAACCCCAATTCCTAATGCTCCTCCAGAGGCTCCTTCTCCAATAACTGTGACAATAATTGGAGTTTTTATATTCATCATCTGGTAGATATTATTAGCAATAGCTTGCCCCTGTCCCCTTTCTTCAGCTTCAATTCCAGGGTAAGCTCCTGGTGTGTCAACTAATGAAATAATAGGTAATCCAAATTTCTCGGCTGTTTTCATTAAT
>CACHZY010000031.1 GCA_902584445.1 uncultured Bacteroidota bacterium
TCGCCATTCTAGAATCATCAAACTGGCCATCATGATATATAACACCGCCACGGAGACCCTCATTTTTTACATTGTTAATCAAAGATATGGTTTGTTGTTTATCAAGTAATTCGGATGGGCCAAGTCCTAATTTTCCTGCCATCATATCATATACTTTAAGTCCCAAACCATAAAAAGGGCTATTCCACCAGTCGTAAAATGGAATAACAAAGCTCATATCTTTAACCATTTGAGGGGCATTTTTTTTCATAATCCCTCTTTCTTTAAGTGCTTCAATTACAAGAGATATGTCTCCATTTTGAAGATATCTAACCCCACCATGTACTAGTTTGGTACTTCTCGAGGAAGTTCCTTTTGCAAAATCATTCTTTTCAAGTAAAAGTGTTTTATATCCTCTTTGAGCTGAATCAACTGCAGCTCCTAACCCACTTGCTCCTCCACCTATAATTATGACGTCCCAAATTTCAGTTGAGGCTAAATCCTCTAAAAATTTAGACCTATTCATAGTTTAGGAGATTATTCGGGAAACTCTGTCCTCCCATAGGTTAATTATACTTTCTGTTTTATCGTCTGGATTTGGCTCAAAAGACTGATCCTCTTTCCATAGTTTTTCTAAATCTTCAGTAGATTTCCAAAAACCAGTTGCAAGACCAGCTAAAAATGCAGCTCCTAATGCAGTTGTTTCAGTAATTTTTGGACGGATCACTTTAGAATTTAAAAGATCAGCTTGAATTTGCATTAATAAATTATTATTGCTAGCTCCACCATCAACTTTTAGGTTTGAAAATTCAACTCCTGCATCTTTTTGCATTTCAATAATTATGTCTCTTGAACGAAGTGCAATTGACTCGAGTCCAGCTCGAGCTATATGAGCCTTACTAGTTCCCCTAGTAATTCCCATGATAGCCCCAGTAGCGTGAGGATCCCAATAAGGAGCTCCTAGACCAGATAGAGCTGGAACAATAGTAACTCCTCCATTATCGTCTACCATATTTGCCAAATCCTCAATCTCAGGAGCAGAATCTACTATATTTATTTGATCTCTCATCCATTGAATCAGAGCACCTGCGGTAAAAATACTACCCTCGATTGCATAGGTAACTTTTCCTTTTATTTCCCATGCGATTGTGGTAAGCATTCTATTTTGGGATGTTACTGCATTACTACCAGTGTTCATTATACAAAAACAACCAGTTCCATAAGTGTTTTTTACGTCACCTGGCTTCAAACACATTTGTCCAAACAATGCAGCTTGTTGGTCTCCAGCAATACCACTGATTGGTATTTCTGAACCCAAAATTGATTCATTTAAAGTTCCAACAATTTCAGAGGAATTTACAACCTCAGGTAGTAGGGATTTAGGAATATCCAAAAAAGTTAACAATTCATCATCCCACTCTCCATTATGAATATTATAAATAAGTGTTCTACTTGCATTTGTGGCATCTGTTACGTGGTTAACCCCTTTAGTCAGATTCCATATTAACCAGCTGTCTACAGTCCCAAATGCGAGTTCACCATTAATGGCAAGATCTTTTAAACCTGGAATATTATCAAGAATCCATTTAATTTTAGTTCCGGAGAAATATGCATCAATCAATAAACCAGTTTTTGATGAAAATATACCTTCTTTACCTGCATCAATAAGATCTTCACATATTTTGGCAGTCCTCCTGTCTTGCCAGACAATTGCATTGTAAACCGGTTTACCAGTATTTTTATTCCAAACTATAGTTGTCTCCCGCTGATTAGTTATACCTATTGAATCAATTTCCTGAGGGTTGATAAACGCTTTTTTTACAACACTCTTAATTGCATTTAACTGAGTTTTCCAAATTTCAATAGGATCATGTTCTACCCAGCCTTTTTTTGGAAAAAGTTGGGTAAACTCTTCTTGGGCAACTGCAACTTGATTTCCACTTTTATCAAAAAGTATTGCCCTAGAGCTAGTGGTGCCTGCATCTAGGGACAAAACATAGTTTTTCATCGGTAAGAAAATTAATATTAACCTGTAAAGTACAATAAAATTGAAATAACCATTCCAACAAGGATTGCTGATAATACTAAATCAGTTTTATTAAAGGATTCTCTAAACTCCTGCTTCATTTTAGCAGTCATTGTTCCAAACGATAAACCTTCAATTCTAGCATAATCAGGTACTGCTGAAGCCATACTAACTCCAACACATAGAAATACTGAGAAAATAAACATGAAAATTGCCATGTGTGCAAAGTTTATAGTAGCAAAAGCAAATGCAATTCCAGAAACTTCGATACCAGACGTAATTTCTTCCTGGAAGTAAATTTCAGTGCCTAGCCTTAAAATAAGTAATATCAATCCACTGATTAAAGTTGTAATGGCAGCATCTGAAGTTACTCTCTTCCATATAATTCCCAATAAAAATACTGCTGTTACAGGAGGTGCAATGTATGATTGAACATTTTGAAGGTATTGATACATAACTCCTCCACCAATTTTTTCCATTATTGGTATCCAAATTATACCTAAAACAACAATAATAGCCGTAGCAATTTTCCCAATTCTAATCAGTGATTCTTCTGACTTATCTGGTTTTATTTTTTTGTAAATATCAATTGTGAATATTGTAGAACATGAATTAAAAACAGAAGCCAAGGAGCTCATCAAGGCAGCCATCAAACCACCTGCAACTAAACCTTTTAAGCCCACTGGTAAGAGAGTTTTAACTAGCATTGGAAATGCACGATCGGCTTTTGCAACCTGAAAAACTTCAGGCTGTTGAAGTGTAAGAGCAAATGCAATTATACCTGGAACTAAAAAAATTAAGATTGGTAATAATTTTAAGTAAGCCCCAAAAATAGCTCCTCTTCTAGCAATCGTAATATTATTGGCTGCTAAAGTTCTCTGAACAATATATTGGTCGGTACACCAATACCAAATACCAACTATTGTTCCACCAATTAACAATCCGGTCCAAGGAAATTGCGGATCGTTCATTGGACGCCACATGTTAAAATGATCTGGACTAACTGCTGTTACCGTTTCTCGAAGTTGGGACCAGCCTCCAACTTCCTGTAAGCCCAAATATGTTATGACAACAGAACCAAAAATCAAAACGACGGTTTGCAAAGTTTCAGTATAAATAACAGCTTTTAATCCTCCAATGACAGTATAAATTCCCGTAAAAACTACTATACCAATAGCACCGTACCAAAAAGGTATACCAAGAAGTTCAGAAACTACAATACCCCCTGCATAAATAGTAATAGAGACCTTTGTTAGCACATAGGCTAGAAGCGAAAAGACCGAAAGGAACCACCGTGAACGACTATCAAATCTTTTTTCTAAAAACTCAGGCATAGTAAAGGCTCCACTTCTAATGTAAAAAGGTAAAAATAACCAACCAAGAAGCAAGACAATCCAAGCATGTAATTCATAGTGTGCCATTGGAGTTCCAGACTCAAATCCTGTACCTGCTAAACCTACTACATGTTCTGATCCAATATTTGAGGCAAAGATTGAGGCGCCGATTACAAACCAGCCTACGTTTCTTCCAGCAAGAAAATAATCTTCTGTATTACTATTTTTTTGAATGAAAACCCAAACGGCAACAGCTATTAAGGCAAGAAAATAAATCCCTAGAACTATCCAGTCCAATTGTTGAAGTACTGATGTCATAATTAATCTAAATATTTAATTGTTTTAAAATTTCCTTCCTAATATAAAACAAATCTTGATGTAAAGTTCTTATTATTCCATATGTGCTAGAAATAGTGCTGTGTTGAATTAATTGTTATATTTAAAAAAATAAAAAAAGCATGCAAAATTTATCAAGACGTTCATTTTTAAAGTCAACAGCTGCTGCCACTTCAGGTCTTTTATTTATTCCTGGTTGCATAAGCAACTCTCCCAATAACCGATTAAATATTGCCGTAATCGGAGTCGGTGGTCGTGGTAAAGCCAATTGGTCAAAAGTTCCAAGAGAAAACATTGTTGCAATGTGTGATGTTGACGATAATAGAGCTTCGGCTGGTTATAATATGTTTCCCAAAGCCAGAAAATTTAAAGATTTTAGGGTGATGTTCGATAAAATGGCAAAAGATATTGACGCTGTTATTATTTCAACCCCAGACCATACTCACTTTGCAGCAACCATGATAGCAATGGAGCTGGGAATGCATGTATATGTTGAAAAGCCATTAGCGCATAACATATGGCAGCTAAGAACACTCAAAAAAGCTGCTAAATATTACAATATTGTTTCCCAAATGGGAAATCAAGGGCATACCACCGATGGTATAAGGTCGATAAAAGAGTGGTACGAACAAGGCCATTTAGGACAAGTCACGGAGGTGCATGCGTGGCATGGAAAAATAAATTTCGGTCCTGGAAAATATTTTACTATGCCCGATACTTTTCCTCCATCAATTGATCCAGTTCCTAATTATCTAGATTGGGACCTTTGGCAAGGACCTGCTAAGTTTAAGCCATTTAATTCTACCTATGCACCAAGATCATGGAGAGGTTATTATGATTATGGAAATGGACTTCTAGGAGATTGGTCTTGTCATACACTTGACGGACCCTTTTGGGCGTTAGATCTTGGAATGCCTCATACTGTAACTGCTGATGTTATTAATCCAAGAACCGAACATAATTTTGTAGGTGATCAGTCTGTCGTCACCATGGAGTTCTCTGCAAGAGGAAGTAAAGCACCAGTAACTCTTAAATGGTATGAAGGTCCCCTTCCAGAGATGATGCCAAACAATAATCCTGATTGGAAAATTAAAAAATTTGATAAGTCGGGGATGATGATGATAGGCGATAAAAATACTCTAGTTACTGGTTCTAGACCAAATTTTGGTCCTAGACTGGCCATTGAAAACGAAGCTTGGGAAGAATTTAAAAAGTCACCTCCTGAAAAGACTATTCCTAGAACTCATGAAGAAAATCCTGTCAAAGAGTGGACCGATGCAATTAAAGAAAATACTCTTCCAGGATCTAATTTTGATTATTCAGCAGATTTAACTGAAATGGCTCTTGTTGGTGTACTTGCTCAACGCTTCGCTACAAAGATTAATTATGATGCTGAAAATATGAAAGTAACGAATCGCTCTGATCTTGACGATTACATAAAAGAGCCCACTAGAGAAGGATGGTCATTTGGTGAAAATTTATAAAGCCAATCCCTTGATAAGAATATTTTTAACATTACTCATTTGCTCCAAATTAATTATGGCTCAAACTGAAATGCAGCCCTACAAAATCATCGAAAATATTGCTGATTGTGAAATAAGATATTATCCAGCGGTTATGATGGCTAAACATAAATCTAAAAATCCTGGGGCAGGGTTTGGAAAGCTTTTTAACTATATTTCAGGAAACAATAATACAGATACTAAAATTGCAATGACTACTCCAGTCCATATTAAAAAAAGTCAAGCTGAAAATTCCATGTCATTTGTTTTGCCTAAAAAATTTAATATTGATAATGCTCCTTTACCAAACGATAATTCTTTAGAAGTTTTTGAGGGAAATAGTGGATATTTTGCCGCCATTAAATATTCAGGTTACACTAATGAATCAAAAGAAAAAGTATTTATTAAAAAATTGCAAATTATTTTGAAAGAGGCTGAAATAAAGGTCTCTGGTGAGCCAGTAATATTAGTATACAATAGCCCTTATAAGTTAATTAACAGAAGAAACGAAATTATAATTCCAGTAATTTATAATAGTTCTAATAATAATGAAGGATTGTAAAATTACAAGTTTAGAAATTAGAGATATTCGTTTTCATTCTAGTGATAATTTAGATGGATCTGATACTATGAATTTAGATCCAGATTACTCCGCTGCATATATTGATGAATTCGATTTTCAAACAGGGCCTATATGGTTTAAAAGAAAATTAAAATCTTTAAATTAAAATCATGAAGAAAATTATATTCTGTATGTTTTTCTCTCAACTCATGGTTTGTCAAAACCAATGGATGTCCAAGTCAATTTCTGAAGAGCCAATATTTGAGACAAAACAACTTTTCTTTGGAGAAAGAATGCCAAATATAGTAGTTTCAACTGATGGTTCAGTCATTGCTAGCTTTGGTAAAACAAAATTTATGGTAAGAAGAAGCGAGGATGGAGGAAATACATGGGGTCCAACAATTAAGGTTGCTGAAGGAATTCATGGAGGTGGTTTAACAGTTGATGAAAAAAGTGGAGATATTATTGCTTTCATTGAACAGGAGCACCCTCCCTCAAAGCTTATAACATATAGAAGTAGAGACAATGGAAAATCATGGAAATTTAGTCAAATTAAAGTTCTACCTGATAAAAATGGTAAAATTCCCTCAATGCACATGAATGAACATGGAATTACATTACTGAGGGGAAAATATAGGGGAAGGTTGATTAGGCCCACAAGGTATTACAATGCTAAAAATAGCTCTGAGAGAAAATTAATGTATAAATCAAAAAAAATGTGGGAGGGTCAATTCTCCAATGCAATTTATAGTGATGATGGAGGCTACAATTGGTCAACAAGTAATCCATTTCCAGCAAATGGAACAGGAGAAGCAGCCATTGTTGAATTAAATGATGGCTCTTTATATTATAATTCTAGAAGACATTATTATAATGATGGAAATAATCATAGAATGAGACTAATTGCTTCTAGCATTGATGGAGGACAAACATGGGATGACATTTATATCAGTGATGAATTACCAGATGGTCCAAAAAATTTAGATTATGGTTTAATGGCAGGCTTAGACCGATTACCATACAATGAACAGGATATTCTAATTTTCAGTAATGTAGATTCAAAAAATGAAAGAGAAAATGGAATGATTTGGATGAGTTTTGACGGGGGGAAAACATGGCCATTAAAAAAATCGATTGATCAGGGGAAATTTAAATACTCATCTTTAGCTATTGGAAGAGAAAACACACCTAGTGAGGGTTTTATATATTTACTTTATGAATTTGGCGATTTTCAAAATAATTATGCTGGGGCTAAAATTGCAAAATTTAATATGTCTTGGTTGTTTCACGGAAAAGATATTGATCAATACCTTAGATAATTGTAATGAAATTCGATTTAAGTAATAAAAATGCTTTGGTAACTGGCGGAAGTAGTGGAATAGGTAAGGCCATTGCAGAAACACTTAAAAGTCATGGAGCAAATGTATATGTTATCGATTTAATTGAAAGTGAATCGAATACCTCACAAGGAATAAATACTATTAAAACTGACATAACCAGTTCAGATGATCTAAAAGAAGTATTAAAAAAAATCCCTGATAGGATTGATTTGTTGATTAACAATGCTGGAGTTGGATTGGTTGGAAATATAGAGAAAACTGAAGAAGAAGATTTTGATCGTCTATATAAAGTAAATGTGAAGGGAGTTTATAACTGTATCAAAACTTTTTTACCGAATATGAAAGCCAATGGAGGAGCTATTATAAATATGGCATCGATTGTATCGCATGTAGCAGTCAATAATCGATTTGCCTACACAATGACAAAAGGGGCAGTTCACGCAATGACCTTTGCTATTGCTAAAGACTACATTCATGAGGGTATTCGTTGTAATAGCGTTTCACCAGCAAGGGTACATACCCCATTTGTAGATGACTATCTAAGTAAAAATTATCCTGGTAAAGAAAAGGAAATGTTTAAAAATCTTTCTAAAACCCAACCTCTAGGCAGAATGGGTAAACCAGAAGAAATTGCAAACTTAGTTTTATATTTATGTAGCGACGAGGCGTCATTTATAACTGGATCAGACTTCTCAATAGATGGTGGATTCGTAAAATTAAACGGAAATTAACCAATACGGCATATGAAATTAATTAGATTTGGTAGAAATGGTCAAGAAAAACCTGGTTTAGAATTAGCTGATGGATCGAGGATAGACGTTTCCACTTTTGGAGAGGATTACAATGAGCTTTTTTTTGGATCAGATGGTATAAATAGACTCGCTAAGTGGCTTGACCATAATCAGGCACAATGCCCAAAAATAGGTGAGAATATTCGCTTAGGGCCTCCCATTGCCAGGCCTTCAAAAATTGTTTGCGTTGGATTAAATTATGCAAAACATGCGAAGGAAAGTGGAATGGAAGTACCAAGTGAACCAGTACTTTTCTTTAAAGCAAGTTCAGCAATTGTAGGACCCAAGGACGATGTCATCTTACCTAAAAACAGTCAAAAATCAGATTGGGAGGTAGAATTAGCAATTGTAATTGGTGAAAGAGCCTCCTACGTATCAGTGGGAGAGGCCATGAAGTACGTTGCAGGGTATGTACTTCACAACGATGTTAGTGAGCGTGAATATCAATTAGAACGATCAGGACAATGGGTCAAGGGTAAGAGTTGTGATACTTTTGCTCCTTTAGGACCATTTATGGCTACAACTGATGAAATACAAAATCCACATAATTTGAGACTTTGGTTAAAGCTCAATGGAAAAACAATGCAAGACAGCAATACTTCGGATTTGATTTTTAGTATTCCAGAACTAGTAAGTTACATTAGTGAATTTATGACATTACTACCTGGTGATGTAATTTCGACAGGAACACCATTTGGAGTAGGTCTTGGACTTGACCCGCAAAAGTATCTTAAAGATGGAGATATTATGGAATTAGGAATTGATGGGCTCGGAGTTTCCAAACAATCCGTGAAGGCATTAAAATAATATAAAATAGAAGATGAGAATCAAACTATTTCCAAAATTGAATTGTGAGAATTGATTCCCATCAGCATTTTTGGGAGTTCGATCCCATTCGAGATTCATGGATAAATAATTCCATGACTAAAATTAGAAAGGATTTTTTACCAGAAGACCTAATTGGTATTTTAGATAAAAATAAAATTGATGGCTGCATATCTGTTCAAGCTGACCAGTCAATAGAGGAGACCAAATTTCTTTTAGATCATGCAGCTAAAAATAGTTTTATAAAAGGTGTTGTAGGATGGGTTGACCTATGTGACGGAAATGTAAAACATACTCTTAAGCACTATGCAAAAAATCCATTTTTTAAAGGAGTTAGACATATCGTACAGGCTGAGTCAAAGGGTTTTATGCTAAAAGAAATTTTTCAAAATGGCATTAGAAAGCTAAAGGATTTCGATTTAACCTATGATATTTTAATCTATCCTAAACAGTTAAAAGAAGCTATTGAATTGGTGAAAAAAAATCCAGATCAAGACTTTGTATTAGATCATATTGCTAAGCCTTTAATTAAGAATAAAGAAATTGCTGACTGGTCTAAGGATATTTTAGAGATCGGTAGTTTTAAAAATGTTTATTGTAAATTGTCAGGACTAGTTACGGAAGCGGATTGGAAAAATTGGAGTAAATCAGATTTTAAAGACTATTTAGAATTGGTTTTAAACGCTTTTGGAATTGATCGATTGATGTTTGGATCTGATTGGCCAGTATGTTTATTGGCTGCAAATTATAGCCAGGTATTAAATATTATTGAAAACTTTATAGAACCCCTATCAGATGAGGAAAAAAGAAAAATAATGGGAGGTAATGCCTGCAAGTTTTATAGGATCTAATTAAATATGGATTTAAATTTAAAAGATAAAGTAGTTATAGTTACCGGAGGATCAAAAGGTATTGGTTATGCCATAAGTCATGTCATAGCAGCTGAAGGTGGCATCCCATTTATAGTTAGTAGAAATGAAAAAAGTATTTTAGAAACCGTTAAAGAAATCAGTGAAAAAGGAGGTAAATGTTCCTTTGCTGTTGCAGAACTAACAGATCCAGACCAATGTAAAGCATCAGTTCAAAAGGCAATTACTGAATTCGGAACAATTCATGGCTTGGTAAATAATGCTGGAGTAAATGATAGTATTGGTCTAGAAAATGGAGATGAGAATACATTTATTTTATCACTAAAAAAAAATGTAGTCCATTTTTTTGTTATGGCTCAAGCTTGTCTTCCTTATTTGAAAAAAAACAAAGGAGCTATAGTAAATATTGGCTCAAAGGTTTCGATGACCGGTCAAGGTGGAACCTCTGCTTATGCAGCAGCATGTGGAGGAAGAAATGCACTGACTCGAGAGTGGGCAGTTGAACTACTTCCCCACTCTATTCGCGTAAATGGAATAATTGTGGCGGAAAGCTATACCCCACTATATGAAAAATGGATAAATACTTTCCCTAATCCTAAGGAAAAACTGAATCAAATTGAAAAAAAAATACCATTGGAAAACCGAATGACTACTCCCGAGGAAATAGCTAATACAGTTGCATTTTTACTATCTGATAAATCAAGTCATACCACTGGTGAACTTATTTTTATAGATGGTGGATACACTCATTTAGACAGGGCAATTTCAAAATAAGATGTTAAAAAAACTAATAAAAAATAGTTTGTATTCTCACCGACAATAAATTAAAATTATATTTTGAAATTGAATAATAAATAAAATTAAAAAATGAGAAAAACCGTTGTTTCAAAAGAAATAATAATCCCTTTTATTTTAATCACTTCATTATTTTCTCTTTGGGGGTTTGCAAATGCAGTTACAGATCCAATGGTTCAAGCTTTTAAAAAAGTTTTAGAATTATCAAATTCTCAAGCGGCTTGGGTCCAAATGGCTTTTTATGGTGGATATTTCTGTATGGCACTACCTGCTGCATTATTTGTTAGGAAATATTCATATAAAGTTGGGGTTCTAATTGGCCTAGCACTTTATGCTTTGGGGGCTTTGCTTTTTTATCCTGCAGCAATTACTGAGCAGTTTTGGTTTTTTTGTTTGGGATTATACATACTAACTTTTGGATTAGCTTTTTTAGAAACTACTGCCAATCCATACATACTTGCAATGGGAGATAAATCAACTGCAACTCAAAGATTAAATCTTGCCCAAGCTTTTAATCCATTAGGGCTTATCCTTGGATTACTTGTTGCCCAACAATTCGTTTTAAAAAATTTACAATCTGATGATATTCAAGATTTCAGTGCTTTAGAGGCTGGCGAAAAAGTAATGATAAGAACTGCAGACCTAATGGTAATTCGTGATCCATATGTTATTCTGGGCTTAGTGGTTCTTTTAGTTTTTATTTTGATCGCAATATCTAAAATGCCTCAAGCTAAGGATGATGACCAAATCGCACCACTTAGTAAAACCTTTGGGAGTTTGTATAAGAACAAGAATTATCGTAATGGAGTCATTTCTCAAGTTTGTTGTGTTGGTGCTCAAATCATGTGTTGGACATACATTTACCAATATGCTGAAGCAATTGGAATTTCAAGTAAAACAGCAGCTAGTTATCAATTTATGAGCTTTATTTTATTTCTTTGTGGAAGAGCATTTGGAACTTATCTTTTAAGGTATGTAAATTCAGGGAAACTATTATTTCAGTTTTCTTCAATGGCAGCAGTTTTTTGTATAGGTGCAATATTTATTAGTGGAACTTTCGGTTTATATGCTTTGGTAGGCACTTCATTTTTTATGTCTTTGATGTTTCCAACTATATACGGAATAGCATTGGAGGATTTGGATGAAAAAGAATCTAAGATTGGAGCTGCAGGATTGGTGATGGCAATTGTAGGTGGTGCTTTTATGCCTTTATTACAGGGTAAAATAATTGATTTGGGAGGAAGTGGTGTCGATGATCTAAATATTCTTGGAGTTTCTGAAGTCAATTTTTCATTTATACTTCCAATTATTTGCTTCATTTATATTGCTTATTATGGTCGGGATATTTTTAAACAAGCTTCCTAAAATGAAAAGGTACTGTCTTGCCCTAGATTTGAAGAATGATCCATTACTTATAAGTAAGTACATTGATTATCATAAAGAAGTTTGGCCTGAAATATCTTCGAGTATTAGAGAAAATGGAATTGTTGATATGCAGATATATAATTTTGCTGACCGTTTGTTTATGATTATCGAGACTGAAGATGATTTTAGTTTTGAAAAGAAAAATAAAAGGGATAGTGATAATCCGTTTGTAATTAAATGGGAAGAAATAATGTCTAAATTTCAAAAGCCAATTTCTATAAGTGATAGTGGCGAAAAGTGGATGTTGATGAAAAAAATATATGAACTAGAAAAATAGTATTAAATATGTCTAAAATCAGAAATGTTGCTATAATTTTTGGATTGTTTCTTCTTTTAGGATGTGATTCGATATCTAAAAAAGAGGAAGAAAAAGAACTACCTAATATTTTATTTTTATTTGCTGACGACTATACATACGATGCGATTCATGCGCTGGGAAATAAAGTAATTAACACTCCCAACTTAGATAGACTGGTGAATGAAGGAACTAGCTTTACTAATGCTTTTAATATGGGAGGATGGCAAGGAGCTGTATGTGTAGCGTCTCGTTCGATGATAATAACTGGAAGAAGCATATGGAATGCCAAGCAGATAAATGACAAATGGAAGAAAAAAGAAAATTTTGAACTTGCTGAACAGTCATGGGGTAAATTAATGGAAAAAAAGGGATACAAGACATACATGAGTGGAAAGTGGCATGTTAGCATTGATCCCAAAAAAGTTTTCCAAAACATAAAAAATTTAAGGGCTGGTGGAATGCCTAAAGATCATAGAAAAAAAGATGCTTTAGGAAATTGGATTGGTAAAGGTTACAACCGTCCTAAAAGTGAGGAGGATAAATCTTGGATACCGTACGATACGATTAATGGTGGATTTTGGGAAGGTGGTAAACACTGGAGTGAAGTTCTCAAAGATGATGCGTTAGATTTTATAGATGATGCTAGCAATTCTGATGATCCCTTTTTTATGTATTTATCTTTTAATGCACCGCATGACCCAAGGCAATCCCCTAAATCTTTCTTAGATCAATACCCGATTGAAAATATTCCACTTCCAGAGAACTGGTTACCGGAATACCCGAATATGAACGAAATTGGTTTAGAATCGCATAGAGATGAGTCATTAGCACCATTACCAAGAACTCCATATGCCATTAAAACTCATATAAGGGAGTACTATGCTATTATTACCCATCTTGATCAACAAATCGGGGAAATTCTAGCAGCCCTAAAAAAATCTGGAAAAGATAAAAATACTTATATCTTTTTTACAGGAGATCATGGTTTATCTGTTGGTCGACATGGTTTATTGGGCAAACAAAATATGTTTGATCACAGTATTCGGGTACCATTACTTGTGGTAGGACCAGATATACCTAAAAAGCATAAAATTGATCAGGAAGTTTATCTCCAAGATATAATGGCCACAAGTTTGGAGTTAGCAAATATCGACCAACCTGATGATATAGAATTTAATAGTTTATTGGCAGTAGCCATGGGAAAAAGCGAAGAGAAAATTTATAAAAATGGGATTTATGGAGCCTACATTGATTATCAACGGATGATAAGAAAAGATGGGTTCAAACTTATTGTTTATCCAAAAATCAAAAAAACAGTTTTATTTGATCTAAAAAATGATCCACTTGAAATAAATGATCTATCTACCAATTTTAGTTATTTAAAAAAGAAAACAGATTTATTTAGTGGTTTATTATCACTTCAAAAGAAATTTGGCGATCCACTGGATTTATCCTCCTTAGTTCCCTAATATTTTATTTTTTAGTTTAAATTTTGACTATTAATCTCAACCTAAGATGCTATGATATAAATTGGCTATATTTGTATCTAACAGCCTATTAGTAGATCAAAAAAAATACAATGCCCTCTAGCAACTTAAATTATCGATATAATTTAAAATTTATGCTTATAGATCACTTTTGGCGGAAGTTTTTATTTCTTTTATTTATCCCGATGTATCTGTTTGGACAGTCCTCAACTTACTCTACAACATTAGATTTTAATGGATCAGATTCTTACATTACTATACCTTCGGGGATTAATGATCTTTCATTTTCTTCCGATAAGTTTACTCTCGAAGCATGGATTAAGATTGAGAATGCTCCACCTTCTGGCTCTACTTCTGGAAACAATACTGCGTCCAATAGAGAATATATTTTTTCGAAAAAAAATGACTGGAGTTTTTATGTTTTAAATATAAATGGCTCTTTATATCTTGAAGGAAGGTTTAGAAGAGATTATAGTGGAAATTGGCCTCTGGTAAGATCATCCTCCACAATTTCAACAGATACATGGTATCATGTTGCATTTACAAACTCAAAATCCGATGGAAGGATAAGGATTTATATTAATGGAAATCTAGACAACTCAGAAAATTGGACTTCAGGGGGTTATGGCCTTACATCCACTACAAACGCAATTGGCATAGGAGCAAGTATTTGGAATGGAGTTGATAATCCTACTAATTTTTTTGATGGTGAAATGAGCGATATTCGTTTTTGGGACTCTGAAAGAACTCAAAGTGCAATCAATTATTATAAAAATTCAACTGTCAATACAAATTCAACTCTTAAATTATATTACAAATTAAATGAAGGAAGTGGTTCAACAATTAACGATTTAAGTGGTAATTCAATAACGGGAACCGCAAGAGGGAGTTATCAATGGACGCAACTTCAGACAAGCGCAAGGTCAACCCCAACTGGTGAGGTCCTTGATCAAGAAAATACTAGTTCAAATGCGGGTGCAGGAGGAACAGCTCAATGGCAATCATTTACTATATCAAATACCGGTCAGCTTTCTGCAGTGTCATGGAGAATGGCATGTCCAGTTATTGACGGCAATGCCCAACCTGTTCGGTTGAGTGTTTACAGAGGTGAGGGAACTGGAGGTGCTTTAGTTGCACAAAGTCAAAACTTGACCACTCCTCCCTACAGAGATAGTAATGGCAGTTATATCTCAGGAGAATATGTTTTATTTGATATGAGTTCAAATAATGTGTCTGTTTCCTCTAATGAGGTCATGACAGTTAAATTAGAACTGACCTCGGGTAATCAAGATGTTGGTTTTTTAAGTCTTCATACTGGAAATCCTTACCCTAGAGGTAGGGGCTCAAATAATGCAAGTTGGGATTATCTTTTTAAAGCCTATGTTATACCGGGATCGCAATCCACCACTCCTACAGTTTATTTTGAAAATGGAACCTGTAAGTGTCCAAACGCCTCAGCAGGGGATACTGCTACAATTAGCGGTACAACATATACTGTTGTCAACAACTCAACTATTGCAGGTCAAATTTCAAGTGGAAATTATAATTTGTGTACTTCACTTGTTACCGATATGGGTGGACTTTTCAAAGACAACACCTCTTTTAACTCCAATATCAGTTTTTGGGATACCTCAAATGTTACAAGTACTTTTCAAATGTTTAGGGCTGCATCATCTTTCAATCAAAATATAGGCGCGTGGGATGTATCAAGTGTTACGATTATGGCACAAATGTTTGTATCGGCCCAAGCATTTAACAACGGTGGTAGTAGTAGTATAAATAACTGGGATGTATCAAGTGTTACGAATATGAGTGCTGCATTTCAGCAGAGTGGATTCAATCAAAATATAGGCTCGTGGGATGTATCAAATGTAACTGATATGTCACAGCTGTTTTATAGTAATACGGC
>CACHZY010000032.1 GCA_902584445.1 uncultured Bacteroidota bacterium
TTTCCACCCTCTCCAAATGAATAAATAGAAAATTTTTTATCTAACTCTGGTTGAGCATTTAATTGAGAAGTAATTAAAATTATAATTGCTATGAATTTATTTATCATATAATGTTAGTTGATGGAGTCTTCAGTCTAATCGGTTTGAATTTTATTAATATTACATTGAAATAAGTCCCTTTGCAGGCGGATAAGCATTTAATTTTTTTAAAAGTTTTTTAACAATAACCTTACTTTTATTGGCAATATTTATTCTTTCATCAGGATCATTTTTATAATCATATAATTCGTAAACTACATTATCCTTATCTTTTAAATTGGTCCAACGAATCATTCTATATCTTTTATCTCTAATAGCTTCCCCAAGATTACCTTGCCTAATAAAAGAATGATATATGTGGTCCTTAACTAAATAACTAGGGTCTTTAAGAAGTGGACTCAAGTTTTTGCCATCCAAACTATGAATTGGAGTTTTTCTATCAAGGTTTGCCAAAGCAGTTAATGTAGGGTACAAATCAACAGTTTCAACAGTTTGGTCGCAGTAGGTGTTTCCATTTGTAACTCCTGGTGCCCTAATAATTAGCGGGATTCTAGTTGCCTGTTCATAATTAGTATGTTTGGTCCATATACCATGATCACCCAAATGCCAACCGTGATCGCCCCACAATACAATTATAGTATTTTCATCAAGTTCGAGCCTTTTAATTTCTCGCATAAGCCGTCCCATCTGCTCATCCATATAGCTAATACTTGCAAAATATCCGTGAATTAGATTCCTTTTGAGTTCATCACTGTATGGTTTGTAACTACTGGGATCAATTGGTTTAAAATTGTTTATCTCACCACCTTTTTTTACCGCAAATTTCGGAGCACCCTCAGGAGGTGACTCGAATTTGGGTAGTGGAATTTCTTCTTTATCGTAAAGATCCCAGTATTTTTTTGGTGCGCTAAAAGGAAGGTGAGGTCTAACAAATCCAACGGCTAAGAAAAAGGGTTGAGTTTGATTTTTGCTTAGTAACCTCAAACGGTTTATTGCCTGTCTTGCAACTCTTCCATCGGCATAGGCATCATCCAAGACATCTGGTGATTCCCATGCAGCTCCCCTTGGAAGGGTTTTAATATCTATTTTTTCTTTAGCATACAAGTTGTAATTCTCGAATAATGCTTCTTCTCTAGTAAGTTCTCGATTATTACTCTCTGGAACGAGATATTCAATGACTTTATCATTGTAATGGGGAACACTCCAAGATTCTGTATCATTTGTATTACCGTGCCCCACATGATAAACTTTTCCAATTGATTCAGTATGATAACCATTGTTTTTGAAAATTTGAGGCAGCGTTTCCATTGCTGGGTATATTGTTCTAAAATTAACTCCAAACCTATATAATCCTGTAGATGTTGACCTTTTTCCCAGCATTAAGTTATATCTAGAGGCAACACAAACAGCCTGATTTGCATAAGCTAAGTTGAATCGTATTCCTTCTCGTGCAAGTTGATCAATATTTGGACTTTTTGAAAAATCATCTCCATAAATACCTAAATTTGGCTTGAGGTCATCTACAAGAATCAAAATTACATTTGGTTTTTGGTGATTTGATTGTATGCCTTGACAAAAAAAAGGCCAAATACTAAAGCATATCAATGATATTACCAGAATTTTTTGAAAGTACTTAAAGTTAATAAGTGTATAAGCCATAATCGAATTGACCATCTTCAGTCGGGTTAACAATTTGAAACGAAATATTATTAATTCCTTTTTTTAAGGTGTAAAGGTAATCACTCAGATTAATGTCATCGTAGTGTCTTTTAGTACGTAAATATTTATCCAGCACCTTTTGTCCATTAATAAAAATAGTTACACTGCCATTACCATAAAACTTTAATGATAAATGCTTTGGGATCCTTTCTAGTCTGAATTCTTTAAATGAAAATGCAGCTTTACCAATTTTTAAAGGAACTGGAAATTCCTTTAATTTTAATTGTTTAAATTTTTTGGGTTTTAACTCCCAATTTAATGGTAGCGCTTGATAAGTAATTTTCTTACTCATTTTATTTATCTCAGAATCTTGAAATAAAAACTCAGCCTTTTGATAGTCATTAAATAATTTATCGTGTATTGTTTTTGTTGCCTTAATAGGTAATTTAATTACTTTTCTATCATAGGTCAAAATTCCGTTTACCTCAATTTCCACGTCTGAGGTTTGTGTATAGATCGCTGCAGCTAAACCTCTAGATATTTCGCCATGAAGATTATAAATCACTTCATTATAATCTTTTATATAGCTTTCTAAAGTTTCTGAAACCCTGTAACCCCAATTCTTTTTTGATTGATCCCACATATGATTCTTGACGGGAAGACCATAACCTCCAAATTCTCCAAGAACAACAGCTCTTCCTTGATTTTGAGACGGAGGTTCCATTCCAGGGCCTGGGTATTGATGAAGATCAATAAAATGACCTACTCCTCTGTCTTGCCAGCCACTTATTCCATTTACCAATCTAGTAGGATCGTACTTCATGGTCCAATGAGTAATCTCTTTACTTTGAAACTGCCCCATTCCTTCGTTAAATGGAACCCAAACGACAATACTAGGGAAAAACCTGAGATGGTCGATTATATTTTTCCACTCCTCTTTAAATAGTTTTGCGGTATCTTCTGGTCTATCCCAATCTTCTTTATCTCCTGGTCTAACATGCTGATCAGGATGATGATTATGTAAAAAACCCGAGGGCATATCTTGCCATAATAAAAAACCTAACTTATCAGCCTCATAGTAAAAGATAGCTGGTTCTACTTTTAGGTGTTTTCTAATAGTATTAAAGCCTAAATCCTTCAAAACTTTCATGTCGTAAACCATCGCATCTCTTGAGGGGGGAGTCAAAAGTCCATCAGGCCACCATCCTTGATCTAAAGTTCCAAAGTGAAAAAGTTCCTGATTATTTAAAAGTAGTTTTGTAAACCCATTTTTATTTTTACCTAAAGCTATTTTTCTCATAGCAAAGTATGAGCTTATTTTATCTATGGATAGTCCATTTCTTGTAACATTAACCTCTACATCATATAAATGAGGCTGATCTGGTGACCATAATTTGGGATTTGGGATTTCAATGTTTAGGTCTTGATTCGAATTAAAGGCTTGATTCACAATCTGAACTTCCTCTTGAAATATTTTAATTAAATATTTTTCATTTCCATTAGCATTTTTTAGGTCTAAATCAATATTAATTTTCTTCTGATCTATATCAGAGTTTATATTAATTTGTTTGATGTAAGTTTTTTCTACTGCTTCTAACCAAACCGTTTGCCAGATTCCAGAAACAGCAGAGTACCAAATACCCCTTGGTTTAAGAGTTTGCTTACCTCTAGGTTGGGTGCCAGTATCTGTCGGATCCCAAACTGAGAGTTCTAATTCCTGTAACTTTTTTTCTCCATTTAGAAAAGGGGTAATGTTGTATGAGAAAGGATCATTTCCTCCAATATGAGTCCCTACCTCTTGTCCATTAATATAAAGTGTAGATTTATAATCAACAGCTCCAAAATTTAGTATTACTTCTTTGTCTTTCCATTCCGAAACATCAAACCTAGTTCTATACCATAATATCTCCACAGGTAGCAGTTCTTTACCAACTCCTGAAAGACTTGATTCAATAGCAAATGGTACTAAAATTTTATCTTTGTACTTTATTGGCGTAACTCTTTCTCTTGGCATTCTATGTAAAATGGTGTAATCCCATAAACCATTTAGATTTTTCCAGTTCGACCTAACCATTTGTGGACGAGGGTAATCTGACCAAACATTATCGGGTGTGATTTTGGATGCCCACTCAGTTTTAATCTTGTCACCAACTGGCGACCATAACTCATCTTTATTTAAATTATTTACTATTAAATTTTGAGCAGAAATAAATGATACAGATAAAGCAAATATTGAGAGAATTGATTTTTTCATTGTTTAAATTTAATTGATCATTCAAATCAATTGTTTAAATTATTGAAATGTATTTATATATTGTAAATCTAAACTAATTTATAAAATGAGATTAATATTTACTTTTTCAATTGTTCTATTATTTTTTTCATGTGGATTGAAATCGAATAATTCATCAAAACAAAAATTACCAAATATTTTAATTTTTGTAGGGGATGATATGAACTGGAATGATTGCGAACCCTATGGAAGTGAAGTGGTTAAAACACCAAACATACAGAAACTAGCCAATGAAGGAATGAGTTTTGACAATATGTTTACCTCCACGGCAATGTGTGCTCCTACTCGTCAGCAACTAATGACAGGACTCTATCCGGTTAGAAGTGGTGCTTTTCCAAATCACTCAGTGGTGTATGATGGAGTAAAGAGTTTTGCTCATCATTTTGGAGAACTTGGTTACGAAGTTGCACTGATTGGTAAAAAACATTATGGTCCTGCTGATTCTTTTCCAATTAATTACATTGGAGGTGTGCAACATGATACTGGATTTGGCGGCAAAGACATTGATCTTAGTAAAATTAAACCTGTTGTAAATGGCGACAAGCCATTTTTTTTAATAATCGCTCAAAATCAACCCCATTCACCTTGGAATAAAGGTGATTCAAGTCAGTATAAGCCTGATAACCTTGAAATTCCTGAATATATGGTTGATACACCCCTTACTCGGAAAGACCTTAGTAATTATTATGCAGAAATAACCTATATGGATAGTCTTTTAGGGAAAACATTAAATTTTATTGATGAGGCAAATAAGACAAATAATACAATATCAATTTTCACAAGTGAACAAGGTTATTCCTTTCCTTTTGGGAAATGGACTTGTTATGATCTGGGCCTAAAAACAGCTTTTATTGCTAAGTGGCCTGGGAACATCCAACCTAATACCAGAAATAATGCTACTACCCAATATGTTGATATAGTCCCTACCCTTTTGGAAGCAATTGGTAAAGATCCAAGTAAAATTGATGTTGGAATATCAGACCAAGTTGGTAATAGTGGTTTTGATGGAAAAAGTTTTTTTAAAGTATTAAAAGGTGAAACAGAAACTCATAGAGAATTTACTTTTGGTGTTCATACAACAAGGGGAGTAATAAATGGTTCTGAGTCTTATCCAATAAGATCAGTTAGATCAAACCGATATAAGTACATTCAAAATTTAAGTCATGAAGAACTATTCTACAATGTTGTTACGGCAAAAGATAAGGGAAGACCAGGGTATTTACTCTATGAATCCTGGCTAGAAAATGCAAAAAATCAAGAGGAATTAAGTTGGGTTAAACACTATAAAAAGCGTCCTTCTGAGGAATTTTATGATTTGAAAAGTGATCCTTATGAAAAAAATAATCTCGCACAAGATCCTAAATATTTTGATATAAAAGAAAATCTTAAAACTCAGCTAAAATCATGGATGAGTCAACAAGGGGACTTAGGGGTTGATACTGAAATGAAAGCTGTGACTCGTCAACAAAGAAGTGGAAAGTGGCTTTCATATGAGGAGAAAATTAAATTAAAAGGACAAAAACAAATTAATTAATCCAATTTTTTTTATGAACCTATCAAAAATATTTCTTTATATCACTTCATTTTGTTTTATGGTGAGCAGTTGTGAGACTAATGACAATAAAATTTCAAATGCCAGACTCCCAAATATAATATTAATAATGTCTGATGATATGGGCTATTCAGACATCTCCCCTTACGGTGGAGAAATTGATACACCAAACCTGTCTGATCTTGCAAAAAATGGAATAAAATTTACCCAATTTTATAATGCTGCTAGATGTTGCCCAACCAGAGCATCATTGTTAACGGGAACATATCCACATGAGGCTGGAATTGGTCATATGACGAATCCTCCTAAAGATCCTAAAGGTCACAATTATGGTTTTCCTCAATATCAAGGAAAATTAAATAATAATGTAATTACAATTGCTGAGGCATTAGGGGAGGTTGGTTATTCAACTTTAATGAGTGGTAAGTGGCACTTAAGTTTTTTTGATAAAAGCCAGTGGCCGCTTCAAAGAGGATTTGATAATTTTTATGGTTTTATTGCAGGTGCAGGAAATTTCTTTAAGCCCGAAGCGCCAAGATTCATCTTTGAGGGTAATGAAAAATTAAATATTGATGATGAAAATTATTATACAACTGATGCATTTACAGATAAAGCAATTGAATACATAGATAAGGTTAAAAGTGAAGATAATGAGAAGCCATTTTTTTTATACCTGTCATATAACGCACCTCATTGGCCGCTTCAGGCGCCAAAGGAAAACATCGATAAGTATAGAGGTAATTATCTCAAAGGCTGGGAAAACTTACGGGAGGAACGTTACAAAAGAATGATAGAAATGGGACTTATTGATTCTTCATGGGATTTAAGCTATGATGATATTGTTTCGTGGAACTCATTGTCAGAAGAAAAGCGCAAAGAAATGGATCTAAGAATGGCCATCTACGCAGCAATGATTGATAGAATGGATCAAAATATTGGAAGATTAATTAATAACCTGAAAAGCAAAGGATTATATGATAATACTATTATCATGTTTTTGAATGATAATGGTGCATGTGCTGAAAACCAAATGCTTGGTAGTGGCCCTAAGGAACAACTAGAAACAAAAGAGGGTTATTTACTTTCTTATGGAAAAGCATGGGCAAATGCATCAAATACTCCCTACAGATCCTATAAGCATTGGACTCACGAAGGGGGTATTGGAACACCATTTATTGTCCATTGGCCTAATGGAATATCCGAAGAATCAAAGGGATTGACAATAAATCAATACGGTTTTTTACCAGATATAATGGCAACATGTTTAGATCTAGCAAATACTAAAATTCCAGAGGTGTTTAATGGAAATAAAATTAAAAAGCACTCAGGAAAAAGTCTTACTCCTATTTTTAGGGGATCAAAAGAGCAAATTCATAAAGAACCCATATTTTGGGAGCATGAGGGTAATAAAGCAGTAAGACTGGGAGATTATAAGCTTGTTCAAGATTGGGAGAAAGGAATTGATGATAATTGGGAATTATATGATATTTCAAAAGATAGGACTGAACAAAATAATTTAATTGACCTGTTACCAGACAAGGCAAAAGAAATGATTTCAATGTATAATGATTGGGCTAAAAAAATTGGAGTGATTCCCTGGAGTGAAATTCAAGAAATAAGAGGAAAAAAATAAACAATCAATCTACTTTTCCTTGACTGGTATTAGCTTTTTTAATCTTTTAATAACCTCTTGAGATTCTTCTTTATCTGATAAGTTATGCCACTCGTTAGGATCGTTTTGATGATTATAAAGCTCACTTGAACCATCTCTATACTGAATATATCGCCATTTTCCGGATCTTACGGCATGATTTCCCTTGCCATAAGTTGAAAGAACGGGTCTATTCCACTCCATTGAAGGATTAACAAGAAGCTCTTTCAAACTTTTTCCATCCAAATCTTCTTTTTTTGGAATACCAGCAAGATCAATAAGGGTTGGGAAAATATCAATAAAACTAACAGGGGATTCACATATTGAATTTTCAGCAATTTTTTTGGGATATGAAATTATAAAAGGGACATGAGTGGTGTCCTCCCAAAGTGCTTGTTTTCTCCAATGTTGTTTTTCACCTAGATGCCATCCATGATCTCCCCACAAAACAATTATTGTGTTATCAGCATATTTGCTTTTATCTAAACCATCTAATAGTTCACCAACATAAGTGTCAACAAAACTTATTGAGGCAAGATAAGCCTGAACTCCTTTCTTCCACTGATCATATTTAACTACTAAATCATGGTCTCTTTGACCTTCATTAAGATCAGTTCCCCAGGAACCAGAGTACCTTTCTCTAGCAAATCTTTTTCCATATTCTGGAAGATCATCCAAGTCATCTGATTTAACTTCAGGTAGTATTATTTTATCCAATGGAAACTTGTCAAAATATTTCTTTGGAACATACCAAGGCAAATGAGGTCTATAAAAGCCACATGCAAGGAAAAAAGGCTTATTGTGAGTTTTACCTAACTCAGATTTAGCCCAATTTACTGTTCTAACATCTTGCATTTGATCATCTGGGACATCAATCGGACCCCAATTAAACCATCCAGCACCGGTAGAAACTTTAGGTAAGTTTCGATCTCTTCCACTTTTTCTTGTGTGACCTTTTGAAATAAAATAATAATCCCAGGATAATGAATCTCCTGGTCTATTGTTTCCGTGGAATATTTTACCACCTCCTTTAGTAGTATAACCATTTGATTTTAAATATTGCATCAATGTTATTTCATTAGGAAGAGTTTTTCTAAAATTATTACGGTTTCCATATACACCTGTATTTGATGGATAAAGACCAGTTAATAGAGCTACTCTAGACGGATTACAAAGTGGTGCAACAGTATATGCCTTACTAAACCCTACTCCCTTTTTTATAAGCCGGTCAATATTTGGGGTTTTAGCCTGAGGATGCCCACCAAGATAACCCACCCAGTCGTTCAAATCATCAATCGCTATGAATAAGATATTTGGTCTTTCTTGCTCTACATTGGGAGAATCACACCCAAAAAAAATTGAAAAAAAAGTTATTAAAAAACACAAATATTTAATCTTTATCATAATGAATGAAAAATTATAATTCAAAATCAGGATTCAATTCTGTAGGAATTGGAGCATTAGTCTTTTCCCACCATGATTGCAAGTCACCCATTAATTCTGAAGCTTTTTCTGTTTCAAAGTTTGAAAGATCATTTTTCTCCCCAACATCTTTTTTGAGATTATAAAGCTCGATTCCATTATCCTCAAAATAGTAATGTAATTTCCAATCACCTTTTCTAATTATTGAACCAGGTCTTGTTCTAAAAAGAGAATCCCTGTTTTCATTATCCTCTATATTGTATCCCTGGAGATAAATTGGGAAATGCCAAAAAAGTGACCTTTCCTTAACTTCAGTTCCGTTTATTAATGAATTCAAGATTGAATTTCCATCAAATTCATTATCCATTGAATGATCACCAATAGCATCCATAATGGTTGGAAAAATATCTAGATGAGATATTGGTGATGTATTATTTATACCATTCTTAATCTTACCTTTCCAATGAAATAAAAAAGGAACCCTGATTCCACCCTCATAATAACTTCCTTTTCCAGCTCTAAGAGGTTTTTGCATTGTAATTTTACCGTAGTATCCTCCATTATCTGAGGTAAAGATTATTATAGAGTTATCAAATAAATTTTTTTCTTTTAATTTCTTAATCAGATCCCCGATATTACGATCCAAATTATCAATCATGGTAGCATAATTAGGATTTTTTTGCCCCTTATAAGCTGGCTTATTGATATACTTCTTCATTAGTGAATCAACTTTATGAATTGGAGTATGAACCGCGTAAGGAGTATAGTGAAGAAAAAAAGGCTTATCAACTTTATCTAAAAAAGAAAGTGTTTCATCCATTATAACGTCTGTCAAATATTTACCCGTCTCAGAACTTATATTTACTTTATATGGACTATTGTCCTTTCCATAGGGATGATAGAAACTAGCTGGATGACCTATATGTCTTCCTGCTATATTCACATCAAAACCATAATCTAATGGGTTTTCACTCAGGTGCCATTTACCTGAATGACATGTGGTGTAACCGGATTCTTTTAGCTTCTGAGCAATTACAGTAAACTTTTTATCTAAAGTAGTAGTATTTTTGATGGGTATTAATTTTCTATGCTTTGACTCCCCCCTATCTGAGTTACTTACAGTATAGATTTGATGTCTGGTAGTCCATTTTCCGGTATTTATAGATGCTCGACTTGGCGCACAATTAGCAGCGGCAGCATATCCTTGGGTAAACACCATTCCATTTTCAGCAAGAGAATCAATATTTGGTGTTTCATAATATTCACTGCCCATAAAACTCACATCATTCCAACCCATGTCATCAATATTTATAAAAACAATATTTGGTGGTTGATATAATGAATTATTGTTGGAACAGCTAATAAATACTTGTAATATTATTGTAAGAGATAGATACCTAAGCATGAAATATAGTATGAATTTGTTCTGGTTTATTAAAAATAACTAAAAAAAAACCAGTGTATTTCTACACTGGTTTTTTTAATAAAAATAGTATTATCTATAACCGTTATTTGTTGGATCAGTATTCAACAAATTAGGGTTTAGAATAATTTCCTGAAGAGGAATGGGCGCATACTGATGTTTATCTTGAACATTTTGTGCAGCCGGTGCATTATGCTTTTGAAATTGCGTATTTCTAATATGATCGACATAAATACCCCATCTTACAAGATCAGGTTTTCTATGACTCTCACCACATAATTCATGTAATCTTTCCTCATACATTTCTTCTCTAAACTCTTGCTGTGTCATACCACTCCATGGCTGATCTGGCTCAAAAGCTCTTTCACGAACTTTGTTGACATACTGGTAAGCATTTCCAGGCCCATTAAGTTCATTTTCAGCCTCCCCTGCCATAAGATATATATCAGCAAGTCTGATCATTACAAAGTTTTCCATTTTATTTCCTCTTGGAGATAATGTTGTGCTTAAATTCCATAATTTTTTAAGGTATTTAAATTTTAAAGGAATTCCCTCGTATTCTTGAGTTATGGTTTCATCATATCTCAGGTCTCCAGCATCCCAAGATGACCTATCACCTAATAAAGGAAGAGGTGAACCACCACCATAACCACCAAACTCATGACCATTGGCAGCAAGAGCAGCCTTTAATTCGCCTTGTCTACCTTTTTTATCCTTAGGCTCATCTCTAAGTCTTGGAACAAAATCGTGACCTCTTTGATAGTTAGCTTCTCCATTAGTATCTAAACCGGCAGCAGGAAGACCGGTGAAGTCAATCCAAAGAATATGCTCAGGTTTAACTTTAGTTGAATAGGTTGCATCGCTCCAGTTATAAACATCACCAAAATTCTCCATAAGTGTATGAGGAGAGTTATCGATAATATCTTTACTTGCTGTTAACATGCCTTGCCAATTTTTTGCAAACATGTGAAATTTGGCTTCTAAAGCTCTTGCTGCCCATTTACTAAATCTTCCTAAATCAGAACCAGACCAAGAATCGGGTAACAATCCATATGCAGTTTGCAAATCAGCTATCATAGCGTCTCTAATTGTTTTCACGGGTGTTCTCTCGAGTGAAGCTAACTCCTCAGGAGCAAGGATTTCAGTAAAAAACGGAACATCACCCCAAACACACGTTAGATCATAATAAGCAAGTGCTCTAAGTACATATAACTGACCAAGTGATTGATCAATTGAAGTTTGAGATAACTTCTCATTTCCTGAAATATTAGTAATTGCATCACTTGCATTTCTAATTGTTTCATAAAGAGTATTCCAATAACGTTCTCCATCGCCTACACCCTCATCATAAGTAATATTGTGTGCCTCCTTGAAAATATTTCTAGTAGAGCTTATTTCATCAGCAGCAATTTGCCACCAAGCTGGTCTGTCTCTGTGTCTGAACCAACCAGCAGAGTGTAACATGGAATAAGCTCCATCTACAGCGATTTGAGCTTCAGCATCACTATTGTAAAAAGTTGCGGGAGATAAGCCATCTCTAAAGTCTTCGGCTAAATACTCCTCACAAGCTGATGGTATTATGATAAGACATACTACCATCAATAATTTTGTTAAATGTAATTTAATATTTTTCATAATCTATATATTATAAGTTTAACCTAAAACCAAGTGCTACCGATGAGGAATAAGGATACTGGTCGTCAGCAACTCCTTGAGCCACTGTTGCGGAACCTCCATCACTTACCTCAGGATCTCCCCACTTGTAATCAGTGATTAAAAGTAAATTGTTACCAGTTACATACACACTCGCTGAATCTACAAATGGAAGACCAGGAATTTCACCGAAGTCATAGTTAAGGGTAACATTTTTAAGACGGATATATGATCCATCAACAACGTTTAAACTACTGTTTGGTCTGTAACTTCCAGCTGATGTTCCAGCCCTTGGAATATCTGAAGTTGGATTTGAAGGTGTCCATCTGTCAGCAACAATAGGTAAAATATTATTCTCAGGGCCTCGACCATAAAAGAATTCGTAGATGGAGGCATCAAACATCTCATTACCCTGCATACCTTGAATAAATACATCCAAATTCCAATTTTTGTATGTCAGAGTATTTCTAAATCCATAATAAAAATCAGGTTGCGGACTTCCCAGATTAACAAAGTCATTTTGATTAATCGCTCCATCTCCATTTTGGTCAACATAGTTAGGGGAACCAACACCATCAATACCTGTTCTTTGATCAGCGTCGACTTCAGCTGAAGATTTGTATGTTCCCTCATAAACAGCACCATAAAAGCTAGGCATTACCTCACCAGGAACTAGTCTAAGAGCACCAGCTCCAGCCTGTGCGTGGTTTGGATTTCTTAAAAGAATCTCAGTAGCATCTCCAAGACTTACTACTTTATTTCTGTTTGCTGATATTTGAAGGTTAGAACTCCAAACGAAATCAGGTTTTTCAATGTTAACAGAGTTTAAAGTAAATTCAAAACCTTTATTTTCAACCTGTCCAACATTTTCAAGTCTTGTATCTCCAGCAGTTCCAGGAAGCGGTTTTGCTAATAATAAGTCTTTGGTTTGCTTATTGTAATAATCAATTTCAACAGAATATCTATTATTTAAAAATCCTATTTCAACACCAATATCAGTCTGATGAGTTTTTTCCCACTCTAAACCTGTACTTGGAAGTGACGCCAAAATTACAGCAGGGGAAATTGACTGGTTAAAAAAGATATTTCTAGGATTATATTTAGCGAGTGAATTGTATGGACTAACTCCTTGTTCACCAACGATACCGTAACTAGCTCTTAATTTCAGGCTACTAATTGCTTCAATATCTTGCATGAAATCTTCCTCACTAATTTTCCAAGCAGCCCCAGCAGAGGGGAAAAAGGCATATTTTTTACCATCCTCAAAAACTGAAGATCCATCACGTCTTCCAACTAAAGTTAGAAGGTATTTATCTTTATAACTATAATTAATTCTCGATAGAATGGATTCAAATGTTCTTTGCCTATAAT
>CACHZY010000033.1 GCA_902584445.1 uncultured Bacteroidota bacterium
GGTTTGGGATTCTGGAGTTCCAAATCCTAAAAATTATTACTTACATATTCGTAAAAATTTTAGGTTAAATAGTCCAATAAAAGAGGCTAATGCTTATGTATCAGCATTTTCATTTGCCGAACTTTATATAAACGGAGTATATATTGATCGTATTCCAACTAACCCAGACCCTGAATATCAAACATATGAGGAAATTGATATTTCTCCTTATCTCAAATTAGGTGAAAATACAATAGCTGCTCTTGTTTATAATGCAGGAGAAGGATTACATCACAGAATGAACGGGAAAGGCGGATTTTTCTTTCAATCAAAAATAACTGACTCTAAGGAAAAAATTATCAAGTTAAATAGTGATAAAAGTTGGCTAGTTGCAAAAGCAATAGCCTGGGAAAACAAAACAAATCACCGTCAAATTGATCACACGATTGGAAGGAGAGAAAAGTACGATGCAAGACTTGAATACGATGGTTGGGAGCAAAACCATTTTAATGATTCGAATTGGGAAAATGCCACTGAAATAGGAGTTCCTCCCATAGATCCATGGAATAAGATTGTAGTAATTAATAGGGAACGTACTTTTTTTAAAATTATCGCCCCTAAAAGAAAATGGAGTATAAACGGCCTTCATATTTATGATTTTGGAAAAGCCATCACAGCATATCCTCGTTTCGTTGCTAATGCAAAAAAATCAGGATTAACCATTGAAATTGGAACAGCCGAGACTCTAGGAAAAGATAGCATTCCGTTAATGACTGACAATGTAAATTATACAGACTCATATATCACTAAAAAAGGACTTCAAAGTTGGCACCCTATTACTTGGAGGGCATATAGATATTTGGCTATTAAAGAAAATGAAAACATTAAAATTGAGAATGTTTCAGCAAAATTTAGATCATTTCCAGCAAAAAATAGAGGATATTTTTCATCCTCTGACAGTATACTAAATGATATATGGGAAATTGGCAGGTGGACCATGCAAATTTGTGCTCAGGACACCTGGATGGATACACCTTGGCGTGAGCAAACGCAATATATAGCAGGAGATAGTCGTTATTTGGTTCGCTATTCAGCTTATAGTTTTGATACTAACATAAAATTATTACATGATTATTGCATTCTAAGTGGTGCATTTTCCCAAAGATTTTCTGATAAAGGTGCTATTCGTGGTCGCCATCCAACTGACTATCGTTTAGGTCCAAAAACATCTACTTATATTCCTGATTATCAATTAGAATGGGTGCTTATGTTAAGAGAGCACTTTATGTTTTATAAAGATAATGAATTAGTCAGACAAGTATATCCAACTTTAAAATTACTATTGAAATATTTTGAAAGCTTTGAATCTGACGAAAGAAAGCTATTAGGGAAAGTGCCAGGTTGGGTTGTTTTAGATCATCCCGATACTTTTAAAATGGATGTTGATGGAGAGAACACTGCAATGAATTGTCTATATTTTGGTGCATTAAATTCAGCGGCATGGTTAGCTCATAATATAATTGGTGATATGAATCAGGCTAATTTATGGTATGAAAAAGCAAAAAAAATAAAACAATCAGTCCAAAAATTTATGTGGCTCAAAAATGAAAAGTTATTTAAAGATGGCTTGGAAAGTTCTAGAATTACCCAACAAACACAAGTTTATGCTCTGAAATACGGACTTGTTGATGAAAATTATAAATCTTCTTTGGTAAAATTTATTGAGGCTCAAGGGAAATCATGTGAACAATCATTTTCCTATTGGCTTCTAAATTCTATGTTTTCTGAGGGGAAAGGCCAATGGGCTCTTGATTACATTAGAAAAAACTGGGGAGAACAAATGAACAGAAATGATTTTAATGGTGCATGGTTTGAAAATTGGATTCCAAAATTGGGCCGATCAAAATCTCACGCTTGGTGTGCCGGACCAACAGCTCTTCTTCCAGAAAAAGTTTTAGGTATTGAACCTATTTTACCTGGTTGGGAAAAATTTAAAATTAAACCTAATTTATATGATCTAGAATGGTGTGAAGGGTTAGTTCCTTCCCTAGCAGGTGATATAAATGTCAAAATTAAAAAGATTAGAAAAAAAAGATTAGAAGTAGGATTACAAATCAAAGCTATTATTCCAAAGAATACTACTTCAAGACTATATGTACCAATTCAAAAAAATAAATCATTTAAAATTGAGGTAAATAAAAATGAAATTTGGAAGAATGGTCAATTTTTTCAAAATGATTCGAATATAAGTTTTCAAAAAAAGTTAGATAATTACGTTGTTTTGGAGTTTAAACCAGGAAGTTACACTGTGAACGCAAAAATAAATTAAAATGCAAATCCCAAAGTGGCAACTTTTTATAATGTACTTGGCTTTGACACTTATGATAATTTATTTCACAAAAGGTTTTCACTCTATTATGTGACTAATTTCTTGTTTTCAACTTACTGCCAGATTTTATCATCAATAAATTTTGAGTCGTCTCCAATACAATTATAAAAAGAGTTTTCTCGAAACTTATATTTATTTTCAATTTCATTTGTTAAATATATACCAAGCCCAGGTTGATCGGAGATAATAAGTTTTCCATTTAATATTTTCCATGGATTTTTTACCAATTCATTTCTAACATTATATTTTGGCATTGGCCATTCAGCCATTTTTCCTTCATTAGCAATTGCTACATGATAGTTTGCCAACATGCTTACCGGTCCACCCCAAGTATGAACATATACATCTGATTTTTTATTATTACATAAATTAAATATTTCATTTACTGCAGTTATTCCTCCAATTACTGATGCATCTGGCTGAACTATGTCATAAAAATGTTTATCAATTCTAAGCTTCATATCATAAGTATTCGTTACAATTTCTCCTCCAGCTAATTTCACAGATAGCTTATTTTTTAAACTTGCATAATTATCTAATCCTTCAATTCCAAAAACTTCCTCCATGAATAAAAGTTCATAATGAATCTGATCTTGAATTTTGCTAAAGAATTCAATTACTTCATTTACAGTATTTCCAGGAATTGATAAATTTTGTGTCATATCAATAGCAATCTTAACACCTTTTGATTTTCCTTTTCTAAGGACATACCTAGATTTATAAATATCTGATCTCCTTGCTCTTATTTTGAAATTTGAAATTCCTAAACTTTCTAAATAATTAAATTCTTCATCAATAAATTCAGGCGATATAGAATCCCCGCCACTTCCATAAAGCTCTATTGAATTTTTAGAGTTTTTATTTAATAGTTTAAATAGAGGGATTCCTTGGATTTGTGCTACACAATCAAAAATTGCAGTATCAATTGCGCTTATAACATGTTGAGCTGCACCTTGATAACTCCAATAACCAGTAATTAATTTTATTTTCTCAATTAATTTTTTAGTGTTTTTGCAGTCTTCTCCTATAAGATAAGGACTAATTAAATTGACTATTTCAGTAAATACCTTAGGAGCAAAAACAGCTAAATAGCCCTCTCCGTAACCTTTTAATCCATTCTCTAATTTAATTTCAACTAATCCAATAGTTTTATAACCTGAATTTAAATGTTTTATAACCTCAAAATTCTTATTTATGTCTGAATATGGACAGCTTAGTAAAATTGGTCTTACCTCCTTAATTTTCATAAGACAATATTTTTTGGTAAAATTTTATTTTTATATCTAGATAAATTTTCCTTAAAAAAAAGAATTTTGTCATTTACTTCACTCTCATATCCACCTCCTGAGTGTTGAGATAAAATTATATTTGGAATGGACCATAGAGGACTATCATCAGATATTGGTTCTTTGTCAGTTACATCTAAAAAAGCTCCCGCTAATTTCTCACTTTTAATATTCTTGATAAGTGTCTTTTCATCAATTAAAGAGCCTCTTCCTACATTAACTATTATTGAACTTTTTTTCAATAGGTTGATTCTATAATTGTCAAGTAATTGCCTTGTTTCATCATTCTCGGGAAGACACCCGATTAAAATATCAACATCAGGCAAATGGATGTCCAGATCATTTATATTTATTAAATCAGCATCATTTTTAAATTTATCATACATTAGAATTTTACAATTAAATTTTTCCAAAAGAGTTTTAATTTTTGACCCGATTGACCCAGCACCTAATATCAATACATTTGAACCGTTTAATAAATTAAGTGTAGGCCTGATTCTCGAACCTAACCACTTTTTTTTGTCTTTCAGAGATGACAACCTGTAAATTCCTCTTTTTAAACTCAAGATTCCAGCTAATGCAGTTTCAGCAACTGGGATTGAAAAGAAACCCCTCAAATTTGAAATTTTTAAACCAGGTATTTTAATCTTGGTATATTTTTCGAAACCAACGGATTCAAGTTGTATCCATTTTAAGTTTTTTGATTTTTTTACCCAATCTACCTCGGGATTCCCAAAACAAATCTCACAATTCATGAAATTTTCAAATGACTTTTCCCTTGAATCCTCCAAGAAAAAAAAATTATCATCTATTTTTTTTTTAAAAAAATCTTTTTGAATTTCATTTAAGGAAACTGAACAAAATATATTCATATTATTTATTTAAATAAACTTTCTCAGAAAAGTCTAATCCGTTTGATAGCCACTCAATATTAAAGCTACTTATGGACATCCATGCATTCTTATAATGAGAGCCTGTTAATGTCCCTCCCTCGTAGAAGCAATGAATCATTCCATCTGGGGTAACTGCAAGATCAGAATAACCGGATATTCCAGGATCAATTTCTTTTTTAACCGGCCAACTAAGTCCCTCATCATAGCTCATTCTTATTGTTAAGTTCGACCTAATTCGAGCGCTAGCAGATAACTTAGTATGACCAACTTTTGCGCTGACATGAGTCTTTCTACTATCTGGGTTACAAAAAAGAATTCTGTTTTTTTTATTAGATGGTTTTTTACTGTATCTAACCATGCTGGCAAAACAAATTGGCTCAAAGAAAGCATCTGCGTATTCTGGAGGAGTCCATCCAGTAGCGCCATCATTGCTGAAGGATACCAATCTTCGAAAATTTGTTGATTCATTTCTTATATTAAACATTATCCTACCATCAGCTAATTCAATTACAGATGTCTCGTTGGGTACAATAACTTCATCACTATTTTCAGCAACTACATCTCCTCGATTCCAAGTTTTACCATCATCATCACTATAAACAGATACTACTATAGAGGGTCTATGGCCTCTTTTATCTGGGCCAAATTCTTTTGAACTACCGTCGGATAGCCAAAATGGAACAACTAATCTTCCTGAGCTTGTTTTAATTCCATGACCAGGGCCTGGAGCCATTACTATCCAATTATAAAAATTCTTATAACCCTCAACTATTTTAGTAATTTCAACGGGTTTTTCGAAAGATTTTCCATCATCCTTTGAAAAAGTATAATAGCACTTTTCATAATTACTTTGATACAATAAGTGAACAATTCCCGTTTGATTATCAACAATTGGAGTGGCATTATCATAAGGAATTTTACCTCCACCTGCAATTAATTTCATAGAACTCCATGTTTCCCCATAATCTGTACTTCTTTTTAGAACAATATCAATTGGGTCCCAATCACCACCTTGATTTTTTCTAGCAGCAGCAAAGGCAAGAAGTGTCCCATTTTTAGTACAAACTAAAGATGGTATTCTATAAGTATAATAATCATCATCTTTTGAGGGTTCAAAGATTACTTTTCTTCTAAAAAATGATTCATTAAGCGGATCTTGAGAGTAACTGGTCAAGCCAGATATCATAACAAAAAAAATTATGGAGAATAGGTATTTTTTCATTCTTGCTTTATTTAGTTAATTTAATAATAGTTTTTTACTAAAATAATTTAAACAATTTACCAACCTGGTATTTTGAATATGAAAAATAGATCAAATTTAATTATTACTGTTTTTGTTATTGTTTTTGTATTGATATCGACTGTTATTTTTTTTAAGAAATTTGATCTACTGGGGCCTATATTAGTTTTGTTTTTTCTTGCATTAGCATTTTCTTTTAGACATACTGAAAGATATAGAGGGTTCTCCTTCACAATGATAATTCTTGCTGCTATTTGTTTGTCACTATATTATCCCAAAAACTTCATACAAATCGGTTCATTTGAACTCGAACTACTAATTGTTCCATTATTACAGATTATAATGTTTGGAATGGGTACGACAATGAGTTTTAAAGACTTTTATGGTATTATTAAAATGCCAAAAGGTGTAATTGTTGGACTAATTTGTCAGTTCAGCATCATGCCCTTTTTAGGGTTTTCACTTGCTTATTTATTTAAGTTTCCGCCTGAAATTTCTGCAGGTATTGTTTTAATAGGCTCCTCTCCTAGTGGTTTAGCTTCAAATGTTATGGCATATCTTGCAAGAGCAAATCTAGCTCTTTCAGTAACACTAACTGCAGTTGCCACGTTATCTGCCCCAATTATCACCCCACTTTTGATGAAATTACTTGCCGGTGCATTTGTCCCTATTGACTTTTTTGACATGGCGATAAGTATGATAAAAATGGTAATTCTGCCTGTTTTAGTAGGACTAATATTTAATTATTTTTTTTACGGGAAAATAATTTGGCTTGACAAAGTAATGCCTATAATTTCCATGACGGCAATTGCCCTAATTATCACCATAATTACAGCTGCTGGGAGGGATTCACTAATTTCAATTGGATTCTTCTTGATAATTGCCGCAATAATTCACAATTTATCTGGATACTTTTTAGGTTATTGGGGGTGTAAAATATTAAAAATGAAAGAACAGGATTGCAGGACTATAGCTCTAGAAGTGGGAATGCAGAATGGAGGGCTGGCTTCAGGTATTGCATTAGAAATGGGAAAGATATCTACAGTGGGCCTAGCACCAGCCGTCTTTGGTCCATGGATGAATATTTCTGGTTCCTCGTTGGCTTATTGGTGGAGAGAAAAAAATAGAGTTTTCTAAAAAAATTTTCAAAAGAAATTTAAACTCTGATTTTTTATATCAATATGAATTAATCAAACACTATAGATAAAAAAATCAGATAAATTCCCTGATTTTGGAAAATTTGAGGTCTAATTAATAGTCTAAAAACAAATGTAGTTTTAAATTTTTATTACACTATATTTAAAATATATGATTATTAACAGAGTTCTTTGGATTTTTATCTTTTTAAATATCTCTGACTTTGCGTATACTCAAGGAGATGCAAACCTTTTATTACAATATCAAAAAGGTCCAGATATAAATAGATATCGCAAATGGAACTTTGACCTAAATTTTAAAGCAGTTAATATTGGTCCCGAGGGAGATGCTGCAACCCCAAAAATTGGATATGCTTTTGGGGGAAATATACAATACAAATACTCAAGGTCAATCGGTTTTTCAACTGGGGTAGGATTTTTATCTGTAAATTATCAATATGACCTCAAAGAAAATAGAACCTATGACAATATAAATTACCTTAGTTTTCCTTTAGCTATCAGAGTATTTCCTACTGAGCGAACTCATTTTGAAACTGGATTGGTTTACCATTACGTTATTGAGGCAAAAAATTCTGAAATAGTTAACCTTAAAGAACTTACTAAAAATTACAACGATAATATTTTTAAAAACGCATTTGGTTGGCTTTTTGCGGTTCAATATAATATTTGGAAAAAATTTCACTTATCCCTAGAGTATAGATTTTTTAAAAATTCAACTTTATCAAATAATATTCAAAAAAATAATTTCAATGGATTTTTACTCGGGATTCATTTTTTAATTTTGAGCCCTAACAGGGAGTCACCATAACCAAACAAATGCAGTTTTTTCCTCAATATCAAATTTTTCAAATTTCAATAATTAATCATGAAAATTTAAAAAATTCTTGAGATAGAAATATTAAGGTAATAATGTGCTTTAATTTTTTGTAAAGTATTATCAGGAGAGTTACGATTCCAAAGTATTTGAAGTTGCCATCTCTCTCTATAAAATGCTAGTCCAGCCATTAAATTTTTTTTTATTGGAATAGCATCTAATGTAAAGGGCGCTTTATCATCAAATAAACTACCTGATATCATAAAATCATGAAATCGGTATTCAAGTCGAGTACCAATATAAAATCCAAATCCTACTTCTCGCATTTCAAAAGGATTGTGAGTAAATGAAATAGCCTTAGAAGTTCCCAAAAGCAAACCAATAGTAGAACCAATCGCTATTCTTTGAGTACCTAAATTCCCTAAGACGTCGGTTAATATTGCCCCCTGGTTGAACAGGTTAATCCGTTTTTTATACAGGCCATTGATGTTGATATGAAAACGTTGGGGAACTGGCTTCTCCCAGGCCATATTGGGCAACCCCAAAATTTTATCATGATATAAGTTTTGTAATAGCGGCGCCAAAGAAGCCTTGCCAGTAACTCCCGCTTTAATCGACCAAAGCCAAGCATTACATAAATTAAGCTGCCTTTCCTGTGCCCTTTGAAAAAAAAACCACCCTCCATAAGGATAGTCATAATATTCAACATCATTTGAATAGCGCAAAGAAGGAGTATATATTTCATGACCTAAGGTCCAATGTACATAATTGATTAATGTGTCAGAATTTTTATATAATTTACCCGCACTGATAAAAATTCCACTTGAGTAATAACGGTCCCTGCCAAAAAAGAGATCATTGTCAACAGATAAATTTAAATACTGCTGAGTATATAATAATCCTGTTCCAAACAAAAAAACTAATATAAAAATCTGTTTTTTCATGAAATAAATAGTAACATGAAATTTAATCATCATTTTCCAAAAAGTCCATCTTAAAGCATTTGAATTCAATCTGTCTGGGCAAAACAAAATAGATTGGCTATTTTTGAATAATATGCAAGGCATTGTAACTCTAAAAAATGAAAATAAAGTTGGAAAAATTCACTTTTTCCATCCAAAAGGGAATAGTCTTCCCTCTGAAATAATAAGAAGTATAGTTGATTGTTTAAATCAGGCTGAAAAAGACCCAGATATTAATGTTATCATACTTGAGAGTGGAGGGCATAGCGCATTTTGTTCTGGAGCCTCATTAAGTGAACTCAAATCAATTAATAATATTGAAACGGGTACTGCTTTTTTTATGGGCTTCGCCAAACTATTAAATACCATTAGAAAAATGTCAAAATTCATTTTAGCTAGAGTCCATGGCAAAGTAGTTGGTGGAGGTGTCGGTTTAGTTTCTGCTTGTGACTATGCTTTTGCTACAGAAAATGCTTCAATTAAGCTTTCCGAGCTTTCAATTGGTCTTGGACCATACGTTATAGAACCGGCGCTGACTAGAAAAATTGGAAATACCGCATTCACACAGCTATCAATAGATAGCTCGAATTGGAAAAGTGCTAATTGGGGAATTGAAAAAGGCCTCTATGCTCATCTAAGCCCAGATATCGATAGCATGGATAAAGCTCTAAATCAAAAAGCACAATTAATTGCTTCTTACACTTCAGAAGCATGTAGCCAATTGAGAAAATTGCACTGGAAAAACACTCAGCACTGGGAAACGCAATTACCTGAAAATGCAAAAATTACTGCTCACCTAGCACTTTCTAATTACTCACAAAATTTTATGAAGTCAATTAAATAATTGGAAAAGTATCCTAGAGTAGTTTTCCTCTAAATTAAAACCCTAATTGGTCTAAATCTGCTTTTGGGCTAATTGGAGAAGTAGGATTATTATCGAATTCATATTCCTCACACTCCAATGGGATTGTTAAAACTTCAGGTATGGGAAATTCCTCTTGAGAAATCCCCAATTCCTGATTTTCATACGCTGCTTTCATAAAAAGTGCCCAAATTGGCAAAGCCATAGTCGCGCCCTGTCCAAATCCTATTTCTTCAAAATGAACAGAACGATCTTCTCCGCCTACCCAAACACCAGTTACCAAATTAGGCACAATTCCCATAAACCATCCATCGCTTTGATTTTGGGTCGTTCCTGTTTTACCAGCAATAGGATTCTCGAAAATATAGGGGTATCCTGTAACAGTATTTTCGTATATATAGTTTGTTTTTTCAAGTCCCGCGTGACGTAATCGTGCGCCTGAGCCATGTTTTGTAACTCCCTCCATTAAGTTAATAGTTACATATGCAGCTTCCTCACTAATTACATCTCGGGTTTCAGGAACAACTTCAAATAAAGCCATCCCATTTTTATCCTCTATCCTGGTGATAATAATTGGTTTAATAAAAATTCCTTGATTTGCAAAAGTGCCATATGCACCAACCAGTTCAAATAAACTTATGTCGGGAGTCCCTAAGGCAATCGAGGGAACATTCGGAATAAAAGAAGTAATCCCAGTTTTTTTTACTAAATCTACAACTGGACGTGGCCCAACCATATCCATTATTCGGGCGCTAATGGTATTTACAGAATTAGCCAAAGCATTTTTTAATGTCCGAGTACGGCCATATCTGTCGCCTGAGTTTTTTGGACACCATGGATCAATATTCCCGTGTTTCATTTGATCTATACAATACAAGGCGTCAGGCAATTTGTCACAAGGGGAAAGTTTTAATTGGTCAATAGCAGTGGCGTATAAAAAGGGCTTAAAAGTAGATCCAATTTGCCTACGTCCTTGTTTGACCTGATCATATTGGAAATGTTTGTAGTTAAATCCTCCTACCCAGGCTTTTACATGCCCGGTTTGAGGTTCCATAGCCATCATTGCAGCCCTAAGGAAATGTTTGTAATAACGAATAGAGTCCATAGGTGTCATGATCGTATCAATCTCACCTTTCCAACTAAACACTTGCATTGGAGATGGTTTAAAAAAAGTTGCAAGTAATTCATCTTTTTCCATCCCTGCACTTTTTCCCTTTCTCCACCGCTCACTCCTGTAGGCGGACTTTTCCAAAAGGGTATCTATTTCCCCAAGTCTTAAATCTATAAATGGAGCTGTTGGATTAGCTTCAAGAGTATTTTGAAGAAAAAACTCTTTTTGGAGGTTTTTCATATGTCCTGAAACTGACTCCTCTGCAATTGATTGTAAACGAGAATCAATTGTGGTATATATTTTTAAACCATCTCGATAAATATTAAAAAAATCTCCATCTGATTTAGGGTTTTCTTTAATCCATTTTTTCATAAACTCCTGAAGATAAGCTCTGAAGTAAGTTGCAAGTCCCTCGCGATGCGACTCTGGTGAATATTCGATTTTCAAGGGGATATTGCTAAGAGAATCTTTTTCATCCTTTGAGATCATCTTATTCCGGTACATTTGCTGAAATACAACATTTCGCCTTTCTCTAACCATTTTTGGACGTCTAAGTGGATTATACAATGATGAGTTTTTTAACATTCCTACGAGTGTTGCAGACTGTTCCAGCAGCAGAGCATCGGGGGAGGTGTCAAAAAAAATCTTTGCTGCCGATCGTACCCCATCAGCATTATAGCCAAAATCGTATATGTTAAGATACATTGCTATTATTTCATTCTTGGTGTAACGTTGTTCCAATTGGACCGATAATACCCATTCCTTTATTTTTTGAACAACTGCTTCTTTCTTATTTCGAGAACGCACTCCTACAAATAATTGCCTTGCTAATTGCTGAGTAATAGTACTTGCACCTCCTTTTCTGCCCAAATAATATATCGCCCTTAAAGTACCGCGCCAGTCAATTCCTGCGTGGTCACGATAGCGCTCATCCTCAGTGGCAATAAGTGCGTCTATTATATTTTGAGGAAGCTCATTATATGTTATTGGAGTTCGATTATCATTAAAATAAAACTTTCCTAATACTTCCCCATCTGATGATAGGATCTGAGTTGCTAAATTAGTTTTAGGGTTTTCCAGTTGCTCCAAAGGTGGCATTGGGCCCATTAAACCGTATGCAGCAGCCAAAAAAATTCCAACTGCAGAAAAAAGACTAATTAAAAAAATCATCCAAAAGGCAATTATCTGTTTTCGATAATTTCTTTTTTTTGATTTTCTTTTTTTTGATTTTCTCATTTAATTTGAAATAGCTTCAAGTGCAAGTCCAACTCCTACAATTCCTTCCAAACCATCAATTCCATCTTCAACTCCGTTAAATCGGACAGCATGTTCAATTTCAGCTGTTAAATTTTTTTTATCTGG
>CACHZY010000034.1 GCA_902584445.1 uncultured Bacteroidota bacterium
ATTTACATACACAATAGCTGATCAAAATATAGCTAAAATAAATGGAGTGGCAGTAAGTATTGAAGGGGCAGGATCAACATCAATCACCGTTACTCAGGCTGCAGATAATAACCACAATACTGCATCGAAAACGATTAACCTTTTAATAGATAAAGCTATTCCAATTATTATAGCGTCTAATGTAACAAAGACTTTTGGAGATTTAGATTTTAACCTAACAGCGACCTCTTCAAGTACAGGAGCCTTTACCTTTAATATTCTAGACACAAATATAGCGACAGTGACAGGAAGTAGTACAACTATAGTTGGAGCGGGAACTACAACAGTGACAATAAATCAAGTAGCAGACTCAAATTATAGTGCTGCTATTGCTACTATGACACTTAGAGTAGATAAAGCTGATCCTGGAATTGGAAACTTCAGTCAAATCACAAAAACTTTTGGTGATCAAAGTTTTGAGATCATTGAACCAAGTAAAAATTCAAATAATACCTCCAACTTTATCTATAGCTCAAGTAATCCATTAATAGCATCCGTAACGGGGAAAATTATCACGTTACACAAGGCAGGCTCAGTATCAATTACTGCTAATTTACCTGCTGATAATAATTTTATTGCTTCATCTGTTTCAACAACTTTAACTATAAACAAAGCAAATCAATCCATATCAATTGGAGAGCTTCCAACAACTTTACCTTTAAAAGATTTTAATTCTATATCATTAACTGCCTCCTCAACATCAGGAAGTCCAGTTAGTATGTCTCTTGTAAATGGGTCAGCTGCCAGTTTGAATGGAGCACCTGGAAATTATAGTCTAGTTAGTATTCAACAAACTGGTCTAGTGACTATTACCTTTTTTGTAAGTGAAAATTCAAGTGAAAATTATAAGGCAGCTACTGTTACGCTTGTAGTTGATGTTGTCAAAGTAAATCAAAATATTTCATTAAATACAGCACCACCAAATTTTTTAAGTTTTTCTGAGAATCTTTCATTCACAATTGATGCCTCGTCGAGTTCATCACTGCCACTATCATATAATATTTTAAGTGGGAATGGATTAATTAATTCGAATATTGTTTCAGTAACTGGGGTCGGTCAAATAGTTATTCAATTAAGTCAACAGGGAAATAATGAGTTTAATGCTGCACCGTTATCAAATTTAACAGTAAATATAGGGCAGGGAAATACTTTACTCTCTGAATTTAATATTTCCGAAAAATTTATTAATGATTCTCCCTTTGATATTACTCCACCAAATTCAAATAGGTCTGGTGAAATTATTTATACTAGCTCAAACCCACAAATTGCTACTATATCTGGAACCAAAATTACAATTTTAAATATTGGACAAACAACAATTACTGCAAATCAAATTGCAACTAACAACTATAAATCGGGAACAATCAGCTCTGTTTTTATTGTGAATCAAATTATTAATCCTGATTTTGATAATGATGGAATTGATGACCCTTATGATAACTGTTATTCAGTTCCAAATCCAGATCAAAATGACAATGATAGTGACGGAATAGGAGATTCTTGTGATAACGATGATGACAATGATGGGGTAGATGACTTGTTAGATAATTGTAGAAATGAGTCGAATTCCTCTCAAGATGATTTTGATAATGATGGTATCGGTAATAAGTGCGATATTGATGACGATAATGACGGTTATAATGATATTGATGATGTATTTCCACGTGATGAGAGTGAATGGGCTGACTTTGATCAAGATGGCGTTGGAAATAATGAGGACAAAGACGATGATAATGACAATTGGAGTGATGAAATTGAAACTTTGTGTAATACAAATCCTTTTGATACCCAAAACTATCCAGGTGACTATGACAGTGATTTGACCCCAGATTGTATTGATGAAGATTTAGATAACGATGGATATAATAATGATATAGATATTTTTCCATATGATTCCAACGAGTGGAGCGATAACGATAACGACTCTATTGGAGACAATGCTGATCTAGATGATGATAACGATAATTGGACTGATCTAGAGGAAATTGAATGTTTGTCAGATCCTATAGACAGTGATAGTATTCCTGAGGATTTTGATCAAGATGGTGATCCAAATTGCTTTGATCTTGACGATGATAATGATGGTTATAACGACACTTTTGACGCATTTCCTTTCGATTCTTCAGAGTGGAGTGATACGGATTTGGATGGAGTAGGTGATAATTCTGATAATGATTTTAACGGAGATGGTTTGGTTGACGATAAATTATTCCCCACAGAGTTTATATCTCCTAATGGAGATGGCATAAATGATTCATGGGTAATAGTTAATTCAGAGTTTTTTCCAAATTGTGAGGTTTGGATATATACTCGAATGGGACAACTTATTTATAACTCAAAAAGATATAATAATGATTGGTCTGGTTTATATAATGGTCAACCATTACCGGAGTCATCTTATGTATATCTAATTGATAAAAATGGTGATGGTGAAATTGATCAAAAAGGTTGGATTTATATAGCAAGATAAAATGAAGAAAATCATTTTTTTAATGATATATTTTCCTGTTTTAATATTTGGACAACAGGAATCATATTATAGTCTTTATTTTGAAAACATGCAGGTTATTAATCCTGCGTTTGCTGGATCTGAGTCCAAAAATGAATTTACACTTTTGAATAGAAACCAATGGGCTGGATTGAGTGATTCCCCTCAAATAATGACTCTCTCCTATTCTTACAAGGCAAAAAAAAATATAGGAATTGGGTTTTCTGTTGTTTCGGATAAAGTATTTATTGAAAATCAGACTTTTGCCTATGTTGATGTGTCTTATAGATTAAAAATTAATGATAAAACAGATTTTTATTTTGGACTGAAAGCCGGAGGAAATTTCTACAAATCAAATGTTACCGATTTAACAATTTATAATGATCAGTTTGACCCACTTTGGAGAAACTTTGATAGCTTTAATCCTAATGTTGGTGCGGGATTATATTTAAAAAATCCACGATTTTGGTTCAGTTTTTCAATTCCTCGATTATTTTTAATTAGAAGAGACAGAGAAATTAATGTAGGTTCTAAAGATAGGATCCATACATACTTAGCAGCTGGTTATAAATTTAATTTAACTGAAAAAATTTCAGTAGAACCAAACTTAATTTACAGAAAAATTAAAGCTATTCCCTCAACCATGGATCTTACTTTGAATTTAAATTATGATAATGCATTTGAAGTAGGGTATTCACATAGAACAAATTCCTCTAACTCAAATCTTATAATTTTTCATCTATCAAATGAGGTATCCGTTGGGCTATGCTATGATAGACCATTTTTAAATCGACTTGGAGGTATAGATTTAAAAACTTATGAAATCTTAATTCGGTTAAAGACAAACTAGTTAAACAATTCTATAATTGCCCTTTTATACCTATCTTATATGTCAATTTGTCAGTGAAATTTTTAAATTTGTAAATTAATTTTTGTTTGTAATACAAGAATGAGTGAATCTATAAAGACATATACAGCTAAAAAGAATCCATATTTTAAGAATGGAGAGCCATTAAATAAGTCAAAAGTTTTCTCAGGCCAGGCTAGTAGTATTATCAAAGAATTTGATAAATCAGAAAAAGCAATCTCCAAAAATTTATTTATTGAATCCTATGGTTGTCAAATGAATTTTTCAGATAGTGAAATTGTTGCATCAATACTTTCCAAAAACGGGTATCAAATTACAGTTGACAAAGAATCGGCTGATTTGATCTTAGTAAATACTTGCTCTATTAGGGAGAAAGCTGAACAAACCGTTAGAAAAAGATTAAAAGTATTTAATAGTCTTAGACAAAAAAATAAGGGGTTAAAAATTGGAGTATTAGGCTGTATGGCCGAAAGATTAAAGCATAAGTTTCTTGAAGAGGAAAAAATGGTAGATTTAGTCGTAGGCCCTGACGCTTATAAGGATCTTCCAAATCTTTTAAAAGATCTAGAACAGGGCCGTGAGGCAGTAAATGTTATTCTTTCCAAAGAGGAAACCTATGGAGATATTTCCCCTGTAAGGTTAGCCACAAATGGTGTAAGTGCCTTTGTAACAATAACTAGGGGTTGTGATAATATGTGTACTTTCTGTGTCGTTCCATTCACAAGAGGAAGGGAGCGCAGTCGTGATCCAAAAAGTATTATTGATGAAGTTAACGATTTAGCAAAAAATGGATACAAAGAAGTTACACTTCTTGGTCAAAATGTTGATAGCTATTTATGGTTTGGAGGGGGAGCTAAAAAAGACTTTGATAAAGCTACTCCATTGCAACAAAAAACTGCCATTAACTTTTCAATTTTACTTGATTTAGTTGCAAGTGAACAACCAAAAATCAGAATAAGATTTTCTACCTCTAATCCTCAAGATATGTCTCTAGATGTAATTCATACAATGGCAAAACACAAAAATATTTGTAAGTCGATTCATCTTCCCGTTCAGTCCGGTAGTAATAATATTCTAAAAAAAATGAATCGACAGCATACTAGAGAAGAATATTTTGAACTTATTAATAACATAAAAAAATTAATTCCTGATTGTGGTATATCACATGATATGATTACTGGATTTCCAACCGAGACTGATCAAGACCATCAAGACACCCTCAACCTTATGAGGCGTGTAAAATATGATTATGGTTTTATGTTTGCTTATTCAGAAAGACCAGGAACTTTGGCTGCTAGAAAAATTAAGGACAATATTCCTGAAGCTGTTAAGAAAAAAAGGTTAGAAGAAATTATAGATCTTCAACGTGAGCACAGTAATTATAGAACTAATCAGTTTTTACGAAAAAATGTTACGGTTTTGATTGAAAAAGCCTCCAAAAAGTCAAGTGATTTTTGGAGTGGTAGAACAACACAAAATACAGTTGTTGTCTTTCCAAAGCAAAATTATAAAGTTGGAGATTTTGTGGATGTTTTGATTGAAAGCTGTACTTCAGCAACTCTCATTGGATCTGCAATTGATTATTCAAAGGATCTATAAATAATGGAATCTACACAAAATATAAAACAACGATTCGGTATAATAGGCAATCATCCTGGACTTAATAGGGCATTGGAAAAAACCTTACGTGTAGCCTCGACTGAAATTACAGTTTTGGTATCCGGAGAAAGTGGAGTTGGAAAAGAAAATATACCAAAAATTATTCATCAATTTTCACCTAGAAAACATGCAAAATATATTGCTGTAAATTGTGGAGCTATTCCAGAGGGAACAATAGATAGCGAACTGTTCGGACATGAAAAAGGAGCTTTTACAGGAGCGACAACTACTCGAAGCGGTTATTTTGAGGTAGCAGATGGAGGAACTATTTTTTTAGATGAAGTCGGAGAGTTACCTCTATCTACTCAAGTAAGGCTGTTAAGGATTCTTGAAAATGGAGAATTTATTAAAGTAGGGTCTTCAAAGGTTCAAAAAACAGATGTAAGAATTGTGGCTGCAACTAATATTAACACTATTGAAGCTATTAAAAAAGGGAAATTCAGAGAAGACCTTTATTATCGATTGAGTACTGTGGAGATTAATTTACCTCCACTAAGAGCAAGGAAAGAAGACATTCCTTTATTATTCAGAAAATTTGCTTCTGACTTTGCCCAAAAATATAAAATGCCTACTATCAGATTAGATGATGATGCTCAACAGCTTTTAGTTCAATATAGATGGAATGGGAATATTAGACAGCTGCGTAATGTTGCAGAACAAGCATCTGTTCTGGAAAAAGAAAGAATACTTACTCCTGTTATGCTAAGACATTACTTACCAGACATGGGTTCTCAATTACCTGCAGTTGTAGATGTAAATCAAAAAGATGGGGATTTTTCTTCAGAAAGAGAAATTTTATACAAGGTACTTTTTGATATGAAAAGTGACCTAAACGATCTTAAGAAACTTACCCATGAGTTAATGGAAAATGAGAATATTTCGTCTGTACAGAAAAATAATCCTGATTTAATTAAAAAGATCTACGGAGAGGAAAATAACGAAAACAAAACTCTAGAATTTATTAATCAAATAGAAAATAAAAGTGAAATAAATTATCCCGAATCAAATAATGTTAATCAATACGATTATGCTGAAACTATAATTGAGGAGGAACCGCTTTCTTTACTTGAAAAAGAAATCGAAATGATAAAGTTAGCCCTTAAAAGAAGTAATGGTAAGAGAAAAGCAGCTGCAGAGGAATTGGGCATTTCGGAAAGAACACTTTACCGAAAAATCAAACAATTTGATCTCCAAGATAATGAAGATGAATAAAATAATCATCGGAACCATGTTACTGTATAACACATGCCTTACAAGCTGTGGTATTTATTCATTTACAGGTACATCTATCCCAGCAGGAGCAAATACCTTTCAGGTAAACTATTTTGAAAACCAAGCTGGAAGCAGACCAGGTTCAACTGTGGAGCCTGGGCTTGACCGTGATTTTACGCTTGCACTTCAAGATATAATCCTTGGACAAACAAATTTGAGTTTGGTAAAAACTGGTGGCGATTTGGTTTATGAAGGAGAAATCACTCAATATAGCATTACGCCAATGACCTCGACCGCAAACCTAACTGCAGCCCAAAACAGACTTTCCATGTCGGTTAACTTGCGTTACTCAAATACCAATAATGAGGAAGATGACTTTGAACAAAGATTTTCATTCTTTTATGATTTTCCTGCTGAGGCTCAGCTTTATGATATTCAAAACCAGGCACACGAAGTTATTTTTGAGAGGATTACCCAAGATATTTATAATGCGACTCTAGCAAAATGGTAATTATGGACGCTAAAAGATTTAATGAACTTATTGATCAATATGATCCATCAAATAAAAAAATAGCTTTGGAGTTTTTATCAATTTCAAAGGAATATCCCTATTTTCAATTACCATACTATTATCATGCTAAATCTTTAAAAGACCAAGGAAGTGATCAATATGAAAAAGTCTTAAATAAACTTGCACTAAAAACCCTGGATCGAAGTGTTCTTAAAAAATCAATGGAGGTTGAATTCAAACCCAACAATCCAAAAGGAGAAAATATTCCAATCATTGGAGCAGATTCTCATGAAATTGAAGAGAAAACCGAAGAAGTGTTTTCAAATAAAACTCTTAAAAAAAAGGAAATCAATAACCTAAAGTTAAGCTTTGTTGAATGGATTAAATTTACAGAAGACAAAACTATCAATGGTGAAAAAAAGGTTATTGGAGACAAAAAAAGTCCTCTTCAAGATAAACTGTCTATAATTAATCAATTTATTGAAAATGACCCAAAAATTTCACCTGTTAAACAATCCGAAAATACATTTAGCCAAATTAAATTTGATGATTATACAGATGAGCTAATGACAGAAACTTTAGCAAAAGTTTTAGTCAAACAAAAAAAATATAAAAAAGCGATCCGCGCCTACAAAATATTAAGTTTGAAATATCCAGAAAAAAACGTTTTATTTGCAACTCAAATTGAAAAAATTAAAAATTTAGAGTAAGATCAATAATCATGAGCAGTTTTTCAATATTTATATCACTCATAATCTTAGTTTGTTTTTTACTCGTTCTAGTAGTAATGGTACAAAATCCTAAGGGAGGTGGTCTATCCTCTTCTTTTGGTGGTGGTGCCCAACAAATGGGAGGGGTACAGAAAACTTCTGATTTTCTTGATAGGAGTACATGGATTTTAGCAGGTCTATTGCTTGTATTGATATTATTATCCAACATATCCCTTAATACTGGATCTACTATTCAGGACTCTCGGTTACTTAATGATAATCCCATTCAGGAGGTAATTCCTGAAACGATTCCTGAGGCAATTCCAGAAGTCCCTGAAGAAACTCCTCAACCAAATTAGTGTCATGCTGTCAGTGAAAATAAGATTTTTCACGTCAAATGTCACATACATTATGAATGGCATAGTTTATGAATAAAATCAAAAAATTAAAATTATATAACAATGAGTAAAATTAACATTCAACCCTTGGCAGATCGTGTTTTAATTCTTCCTGCTGCTGCAGAGACTAAAACATCTTCAGGAATAATAATTCCTGATTCTGCTAAAGAAAAGCCACAAAAAGGGACTGTTGTTGCTGTTGGACCAGGAACAAATGAAAACCCTATTACTGTAAAAGCTGGAAATAGTGTGCTTTATGGAAAATATGCTGGAACAGAACTTCAGCATGATGGTGAGGATTATCTTATCATGAAAGAAAGTGATATTCTAGCAATTGTTTAATGAATTAACCTTATAAAAATGGCAAAAAAAATAGAATTCGATTTAGAGGCAAGAGATGGTATAAAGCGGGGCGTTGATGCCCTAGCAAACGCAGTAAAAGTCACACTAGGCCCTAAAGGAAGAAACGTAATAATAGGAAAATCATTTGGAGCACCTCAAGTGACAAAGGATGGCGTTACTGTGGCCAAGGAAATTGAATTAGAAGATACCTTGGAAAATATGGGTGCACAGATGGTAAAAGAAGTAGCTTCAAAGACCAATGATCTTGCAGGAGATGGAACTACAACAGCTACTATCCTTGCACAATCTATTGTTAAGGAAGGACTTAAAAATGTTGCAGCTGGAGCAAATCCTATGGATTTAAAAAGAGGAATAGATAAAGCAGTTGAATCAATTGTTAATGCTCTAGGTGAACAATCGGTCGAAGTTGGAAATGCCTCAGAAAAAATAAAACAAGTAGCTAGTATTTCCGCTAATAATGATGACATGATAGGTAGTTTAATTACTGAAGCTTTTGAAAAAGTTGGGAAAGAAGGGGTAATTACTGTTGAAGAGGCTAAAGGGACTGATACTTATGTAGATGTTGTTGAAGGTATGCAGTTTGATCGTGGATACCTTTCTCCATACTTTGTAACTGATTCTGAAAAAATGGAAGCTGATCTAGAGACTCCTTATATTTTATTGTATGATAAAAAGATTTCAGCAATGAAAGACTTACTTCCAGTACTTGAGCCAGTAGCTCAAACTGGAAAACCACTACTTGTTATTGCTGAAGATGTAGATGGAGAAGCATTGGCAACTCTTGTAGTCAATAAATTAAGAGGCGCATTAAAAATTGCTGCTGTAAAGGCTCCTGGATTTGGAGATAGAAGAAAAGCTATGCTCGAGGATATAGCTATCTTAACTGGTGGAACCGTAATATCAGAGGAAAGAGGTTTTACTCTTGAAAACACTACAATTGAAATGCTTGGTACTGCAGAGAAAGTTACTATTGATAAAGATAATACAACTGTTGTCAATGGTGCGGGAGATACCGAAATGATTCAAGGAAGAGTAAATCAAATTAAATCACAAATTGAGACTACTACTTCTGACTATGATAAAGAAAAACTTCAAGAACGTTTAGCCAAACTCTCTGGAGGTGTAGCTGTATTGTATGTTGGTGCTCCATCTGAGGTAGAAATGAAAGAGAAGAAAGATCGTGTAGATGATGCTCTTCACGCTACCAGAGCAGCAGTTGAAGAAGGAATTGTTGCAGGAGGAGGTGTTGCTTTATTAAATACTCAAAAAAGTATTGCTTCACTTAAAACAGATAACCCTGACGAAGCCACTGGAGTTCAAATTATTAATAAAGCAATTGAATCTCCTTTAAGAACAATAGTTGAAAACTCAGGAGGTGAAGGCTCTGTTGTTGTTTCAAAAGTTCTAGAAGGTAAAGATAACTTTGGATACAATGCAAAGGATGGGACTTTTGTAGATATGTTGAAAGAAGGTATTATCGACCCAAAAAAGGTAACTCGTGTTGCACTTGAAAATGCTGCCTCAGTTGCTGGAATGATTTTAACTACTGAATGTGCGTTAGTTGATATAAAGGAAGAAGCCCCTCCAGCTATGCCTCCTATGGGAGGTGGAGGCGGAATGCCTGGAATGATGTAATCAAAAAGTTTGAAAATAAAAAACCTGCTTTACAGCAGGTTTTTTATTTTAACTAAGAAATTAATATTGACAACACATTGGGAGTTTATTATAATCCTCTTTTTTCGCCTTAATTTCAGAAGTACTATAACCTGATTTAGCTATTACATTATGAATATTTATAACCTCTACTTTTCTTCTGTGATAAAGTAAACTAAGTTGATTAGAAGGAATATCCCATTTGGCCATTTTGACCCCTTTAATAGAAAGTGCAGCTTTCTCAATTGTTTTTTTACACATCTCACAATTACCATAAACCATAAATTGAGAGGCAACTATTTTTTTTTGACTCTGTTGAGCCAAAATTAATGTTGGAAAAATTATTAAAATAATTAATTTTTTCTTCATTTGTTTTTATTTAAATTTTAAGTCTTAAACCTGAGTAAATCATACCACCAAATATTGGTCCATATATTTGACTTGAGTCAAAATTAATGCCAAAGGGATCATCAGATCCTATAATTGGGTTCTTTTGTTTAAAGTTTCCAATATTTTCCCCACCTAAATAAATTTCGAATTTTTTCGAAAATATACGTGATAACTGAAAATTCCATATTGAGTAACTTGGAGAAAAACTATTCAAATCATCCCGCATTGTCTCTACAAGTCTCTGATTTCCAACTAAATGAAACGTCAAATCCCATCGCCATAGTTTACCCTTAGGGGTTGGTTTTGATTCTATCCCCATATTTACAAAAAATCGATTTTTTTGCAAGTAGCGGCTTTTCTTTATAACCAGTTATGTAATCTTGTCTAACATCATAGTTTTTAAAAGCTATCCTCAGATTAATTAGATTCTGATAGCTATAATCTATTTCAATATGAAAACTCTTTGCTATACTTTTGCCCTCAAGATTGTAGAAGGAAATTTTATCAAAATTTTCCCAATCAACCACTACCTGGTCTTTGAAGTTAGTTATATAATAATCCGCAAAAGCAGAGAGCTGTTGACTATTACCAAGGTAAAAAGACTTTGTCAATCCTAATCCGTAATTCCAAGCTTTTTCTGGATTTAAACCATAAATTACTCCTCCATTAGATTGAATATTTATCTTTCTAGCAGTAGAAAATAAGGTTTGATTTTCAGCAAATATATTTGCTGCCTTTCTTCCAACTCCACCCGAAAGTCTTAAGACAATATCATCAATTGGAACAAACCTAATATGCAACCTAGGTGTAAAAAAAGTTCCAATATTATTGTGATGATCTAATCTCACTCCAGCAATCCAACTAAAATTAATTCCATTGTCATGAGTTAATTCAAAAAAACTTCCAATATTTTTATCTAATCGTTGATATTCAAATGAATCAACATTCTCATCGAATTGATCATAACTGTAATTTATCCCAACTTTAAATCTATTTTGTGTATTACTGATTATTGAATTAAATAGTAAATTACCATAGAAGCTCTTGTGACTTATGTTGTAATTTCTAATTCCAAAATAGGACTGCTGATCATGGATGCTAAAAGCACTTTGAAATCCAAAGCTTTGATAAGGTATATGAGGAAAAACATAACCCATCTTGAATGAACCATCAAAACGATTTGTGTCAATTTCACTCCCCCATTTTTTTGTTTTACCCATATGAATAGTCGGGGTAAAATCCATAGACCCAAGAAGCTTTTGATCTTTCATCCACCGCCAACTTAATAAACTAATCCATCCTTTCTCAGTATTAATATATTGCCAGCGGTTCATAATATTAACTTGATCTGATATTGGCAGATCAAGAAAGCCGTCTTCATTGTTATCAAATTTTTGGGTGCGTTTATCGGCATGAGTATATAGGCCAACACTTAATTTATCACCCAGTTTATAATTAGTATGCATATTTACTTCATACCTTCCATTGTTTGATCCATAAAGGTTAAGAAAAAATGGAGCATCCATTGAAGGTTTCTGAAGTTCAGAATTAATTTGACCGGTAATACTTTCAAAACCATTAGTCACACTTCCAGCTCCTTTGCTAATTTGAATACTTTCCACCCAAGTTCCAGGAGTAAAAGTAAGTCCGTAGGCCTGGGATGCACCCCTAACCATTGGCATATTTTCCTCTGAGATTAGTATATATGGACTCGAAAGCCCAAGCATTTTGATTTGCCTGGTTCCTGAA
>CACHZY010000035.1 GCA_902584445.1 uncultured Bacteroidota bacterium
AGTTCATCCATCTTCAGATTTATTAGTAATTGAAGATTGTGGACATGTGGTTAACGTAGAAAAACCTGATAAATTCAATATTGGAATGCTTGGATTTTTAAATGAATCCGTTGGTTAGGAGAAAACGACAGTTTTATTTCCGTAGACCATTACTTTTCTATTAACATGTAACTTAAGAGCACGAAGTAGAACTATTCTCTCGAGATCTCTTCCTTTTTCAATAAAATCAGCAATTGAGTTTAGGTGGGAAACCCTCGAAATATCTTGTTCAATAATTGGTCCAGCATCTAACTCCTCTGTTACGTAATGACTTGTAGCCCCTATAATTTTGACCCCTCTGTCAAATGCAGAGTGATATGGCTTTGCTCCAGGAAAGGCTGGTAAAAAAGAATGGTGGATATTTATTATTTTTTGACTATACTCATCTATTAGTTTAGAGGATACAATTTGCATATATCTTGCTAAAACAATAAAATCAACTTCATGTTTTTTAAGTAAATTCAATTGCATATTTTCAGCATTTGCCTTAGTTTCTTTAGAAACAGGAACATGATAAAAAGGAATTTCAAAGCGATTGGCAATAATTTCTAAATCCGAGTGATTACTTAAAATAAATGGTATTTCGGCAGTTAATTCTCCTGATTGCTGTTTTGCTAAAATATCATATAAACAATGATCATATTTTGATACGAAAACTGCCATCTTTGGTTTTTGACTTTTTAAATAAAAATTACAGTTTAAAGAAAAACGATTCCCAATTTCATCATTAAAACTTTTTTTAAATTTTTCAAGATCAAATGAATTTCCAATGAAATCTGACTCAATACGCATAAAAAAGGCTCCATTGGGTCTATCTACATATTGATCTATATAGGTGATATTCCCCTCTTTATGATGCATAAAGTTTGTAACAGCTGCAATAATGCCTTTTTGATCGGTACAATACATCAAAATCGTTATATGATTCATTTAATAAATTTTTTCAAAAATACAGAATCAGTTTCGTAGAGCAATATTTTTGAGTTTTTTATTACTTAATAAAAAAAGCCCTTGGAGAACCAAGGGCTTAAAGTAACTAAGAATATGGTTAATAATTATCCCTCGTTAGTTCTAAAATCTGCATATGCTTCCATTCCGTGTTCAGCAAGGTCAAGTCCATTTATCTCTTCTTCTTTATCTACTCTTAGTCCAGTTGTAGCTTTTACAATAGTTAAAATTATAAAGGAAGCTACTACGCAAAACGCTCCAACAATTCCAACACCGATAAGTTGAACAAGGAATTGGTCGAAACCTGCTAATTCTCCAAAAATTCCAACTGCAAGAGTTCCCCATATACCGCAGATGAGGTGTACTGCGACTGCACCTACTGGATCATCTAGTTTAAGTTTATCGATTAATGCTATTCCGAGAACTACAACTATACCAGCAATAATACCTATAAGTATTGCATCTGTGGGACTCATTTGATCAGCACCTGCTGTAATACCTACAAGCCCGCCTAGCACACCATTCATAAACATTGTTAAATCAAAGTTTTTATATAATAAATTTGAGAAGAATGCAGCTGATACACCACCAGCAGCAGCGGCTAAAGAAGTAGTTACCAGTGTTAATGATGTAAGTGTAGGGTCAGCAGATAGGACTGAACCACCATTAAACCCGAACCATCCTAACCAAAGTATAAATACTCCAGCAGAAGCAATTGGTAGGTTATGACCTGGCAAAGCTTTTGAATTTCCATTGCTATCAAATTTACCAATTCGAGCTCCCAAAAGATATATGGTAATAAGGGCGCCCCATCCTCCAACTGAATGAACAAGAGTGGAACCGGCAAAGTCATAGAATCCCCAGGCATCAAGAAATCCACCTCCCCATTTCCAAGAGCCTACAATTGGATATACAAGTCCTACGTAAAGGATTGAAAAAAGCATGAATCCGCTAAGTTTTATTCTTTCAGCCACTGCACCAGATACAATTGTTGCAGCAGTTGCAGCGAACATACCTTGGAATAAGAAATCAGTCCACCAAGTGTAACCTCCATCAGCATATCCAAAACCCATTCCCCCATCAGGAGCAGTTATTCCAAATCCAGCAAATTTAAATATTCCCATTTCTCCATCTTCAAACCCAGGATACATAAGATTAAATCCTCCCAAACAATAGAGTAAAAGTCCAACCGTTATTACAAAAAAGTTTTTAAATAAAATATTGATCGTATTCTTTTGACGGGTAAGGCCAATCTCTAAAAATGAGAAGCCTAAATGCATAAAGAATACCAATGCAGTACAGATCATCATCCATACATTATTTACTGTAAGTATAGTAGTTTCCATGTTAATTAAATTGTTTTTAGTTTAGTTTAATGATTCATTTCCTTTTTCTCCAGTTCTAATTCTGTAGGCCTCTTCAACAGGTAAAATGAATATTTTTCCGTCGCCAACTTTATCAGTTGCTGCATTTTCAGTTATTGCCTTTACAGTTCTTTCGACGAACTCATCTGAAACAACTACTGATATATATCTTCTTTGTATTTCAGAGGTGCTGTAGGATATACCACGATATACGTGGCCTTCTTTTTCGTTACCTACACCGGTAACATCCCAATAGCTAAAGAAATTTACTTCAACATTGTGAAGTGCTTTTTTTACATCATCGAATTTTGATTTTCTGATGATGGCTTCAATTTTTTTCATGTTATCTGTTTTTGTTAATTATAATTGTTCACTAAAATATTTTCAATCTTGATTACTGAATTTGAGGTTTTTTACTTTCGTATTTGTTTGGCTTAAAAAAAAACTCCTACCATCTATTTGAAATAGTTGGTAGGAGTGAAAACTAAATTATTATTTTTTGATTTTTAAAAGCTTAAAATGAGTAGATAGCAGCTACCATAAATACACTTAAGCTGTCAGTGTCAACGCCATCAGCATCTTTGTAGAATTTAGATGAAGCTGAGTCCATTCTAATTTCAGGCTTTATCATAAAGTTACCAGAGGTTATACTACCAGTAATTGTAAATGAAGTATTGTCTCCATCTACACCTAGAGCACCAAGCCCTTTACCATTTTCACTGAATGATTCAAATCTAGCACCGAGTGCAAATGAATCGGAAAAAGTGTACTGAGGATAAAGAGCGAATCCAGAAAATTCAATATCGCTGTCGTCAGAATAGCTAGTTGCATTTACACCAAGGAAAAAACTATCTCCTAAATCAATACCACCTGTGAAGTCAATTTGACTAACACCAGCTGTACCACCTCCTAAATAATTAATGTATTGGCCAAATAATCCAAGTTGAACACCAATCATAAAGTCTTCACCAATTGGTTGTGACTCAGTGTAGTCTGTAGAGTTAAGAACACCCAACATTAACGAAGCGTCGTCAGATAATGCTAAGTCAGCCTTAATTCCACTGTGAGAGAATGGTCCATAAGAGAACATATACGATGTAGAGTAGTTAAAGTTAGCTACTGGAGATATAACTTCATATCCTAAGAAGGTATTGAAGTTACCCATAGTGATTGTAAAAGAATCGCTTAAATTATAGTAAGCATATAATTGATTTACAATATTTGCACTCCCAGTAGAATTAAAAACAGCATCAGCACCTCTTGGACCATATACTAAGTCAGCAACAAATCCAGATTTTTCACCTTCATACGACATAATAATGTTAGCCATACCCATAGAAAATCCTGGCAAGTTTGCGAAAGATGTACCTGGCGCAGCCTCACTACTTCTAAAATAAGTGTCAATAGAACCTGCAACTGAGAAAGTTGGTGCTGGCTCTTCTTCTTGTGCATATGTCGATACAGTTAGTAAAGCAACAGCTGCAATTAAAATACTTTTGTTTAATAGTTTCATAATAGAATGTTTAATAAAATTTATAATTATTTATTTAGTGTTTTCTTTTATCCAAGCTTCGAAACCACCACCGTCGAATCCGCCAATACCATGTTCAGCTTCATCAAGACCTTTAATCTCAACTTCTTCTGAGACTCTAAGTCCAATAGTAGATTTTAATATACCGAACCCTATAAGTGCAGTAACAGTAGCCCACACACCATATGCAAGTACGCCGATGGCTTGAATTCCGAATTGACTTCCACCACCACCGTTAAATAGTCCGATACCAGCATCACCGTCAACACCCCAAAGTCCAATTACTAGTGTACCCCATGCGCCTACAACTCCGTGAGCTGATGCAGCACCTACGGCATCATCAATTTTCAATACTTTGTCAATAAATTCAATGGAAAACACAACGATTATACCTCCTACTAATCCAGCAAGAAATCCACCACCAAAAGTCATGTTTCCACAACCAGCAGTAATTGCAACTAATCCAGCAATAGCACCGTTAAGTGTCATCCCTAAATTAGGTTTTCCATCTTTAAGCCATGTAGTGGCCATTGCACCAACTGCTCCCGCTGCGGCAGCAATATTAGTAACCATTACAACTGCAGATGCTGCAGCAGAATCGTCACCACCCCATGCAAGTTGTGAACCTCCGTTGAAACCAAACCACCCCAACCATAGGATAAATACACCAAGTGCACCTAGCAAGAGGTTATGACCTGGAATAACATTTGATTTCCCATCAACATATTTTCCTAGACGCGGACCAACCATCCAAGCACCTACAAGAGCTGCCCATCCACCAACAGAGTGAACTATTGAAGATCCAGCGAAATCGATAAAGCCAAGATTGGCTAACCAACCATCACCATTCCATTGCCAGCCACCAGATATTGGATAAACGATAGCAGTTAGGAAAATGGTAAATAGTACATAAGTCGTATATTTTGTTCTACCTGCAATAGCACCAGATACAATGGTAGCTGCAGTAGCACAGAATACGGTTTGAAAAAATACATCGTGAGGTCCATCTCCTGGATTAAAGAAAATGTCAGATGTAGCAATCCAACCATTTGATGCTCCGTACATCAATCCGTATCCAATTACCCAATAGGAAATTGTACCTACGGATATGTCTAAAATATTTTTCATGGCAATATTTACCGCATTTTTAGAGCGTGTAAAACCAGACTCTACAAGTGTAAATCCTGCTTGCATGAAAAATACTAAGATACCTGAAAGGAGTATCCATAACATTGTGAAGTCATCGTTTACTTCAACAGTGTTTACTGAATTAATTAGTGAAAGATTTAACATAATAATTTTATTTATTTTTTATGATTCTGACCAAAAGTATGTAAAAGGTTTACCCCACTCTGAAATTATTAGGGGTCAAAAGTTCATTTTTATGATTTTAAAAAACCACCCCCATAAATTATAATGGTATAATAATTTTTATATGTAAAAATTAAGAAATATTCAAAAAACTAGTGAAAGTGTTTGTGAATAATCATTCCAAGATAAACCATCAATATTCCAAAAATGACAGAAATTAAGCTGTAGATTATAAAAGTTAAATGATCCTCCGACTTAAGTAAATTTAAATTTTCATATGCATAAGTTGAAAAGGTCGTAAAACCACCGCAAAGCCCAATAGTAGAAAATAACACCATATCTGATTGGTCATTTGAAACAGTCCTGAGGAAATAGCCAGAGATTATACCTATAATAAAACAGCCTACAAGGTTGGTACTAAATGTACTCCAAGGAAAGCCATTTCCACTGTATGGAATTAGCTTAGAAAGGATATATCTGAAGACCGTCCCTATACCTCCACCTATAAAAACGATAAGCAGCTGTTTCATAAATTAGATTTACAAGTTTTGGGTAAAATATTTAATCAAATAAAGACCTACAAGGGACATAATAAATACCATTAGGATTTTTATACTCCCCTTATAATGTAATTTATGACTTTTTATATCTTTTCTGTAAGAGTATATAATTATACTCACAAAAGTAATTAAGAAGAAAACGGCAAACAGCAGCTGTCCTTGGCTAAACATTATTATTTTTTACTAATTTAGAAAAATATCTACCACTATTTAATACTTAATACATAATTATCAATGATAAATAAAGAATTAGAATCAGTCGCTAAATTTCATAATTCATTTGGAATAGATTCACAAGAATTTCCTACAGTTAAAATACCAGAAGAAACTGTAACCTTGAGGTATAATTTAATGAAAGAGGAAAATGAAGAGTATTTTGAAGCAGCCAGAAATAAGGATATGATAGAAGTAGCAGATGCGCTTGGTGATATGTTATATATTTTGTGTGGAACTATTTTATCCCATGGTATGCAATATAAAATTTCAGAAGTTTTTGAAGAAATTCAGCAAAGTAATATGAGCAAGCTTGGTGCAGATGGAAAACCCATTTATAGAGAAGACGGAAAAGTTTTAAAAGGCCCGAGCTATTTTAAGCCTGATATAAAATCTATTTTAGAAAAAGGTTAAACAATTGGATGTCTCCAGCCATATGGATCAGTACTTAAGTTATACTGAATCGAAGTTATTTTTTCTTTTAGAGTATTAGCGAGTGAGTTATTTATTTCTGGGAGTTTAAAATTCTTTTTTCTGTATCCAAAGCTTTTAATTGGACTAACTACCACTGCAGTTCCACTGCCAAACATCTCCTTAAGAGATTTATTTTCTGCAGCGTCTATTATCTCAGATACAGATACAGGTCTAACTTCTACATCAATACCCAAATCCTTTGCAATCTGAATTACACTTTTTCGAGTGATTCCATCAAGAATTCTGTCATTAGTAGGGGCAGTAATCAGCTTATCATTAATTTTAAAAAAGATATTCATAGTTCCCGCCTCTTCAAGAAATTTATGAGATTTTGCATCGGTCCAGATAATTTGCTGATATCCCTTTTGTTGGGCTAGTGATGTGGGATAGAATTGAGCAGCATAATTTCCAGCTGCTTTTGCAAAACCAACACCTCCATCTGCAGCGCGGCTAAAATTCTCCTCAATCAAAATATTAACTTCTCCTCCATAATATGATTTTACCGGACAACAAATGATAATAAAAGTATATTCTACAGAAGGGGAAGCTTGAACACCTGCCTGACTTGCAAACACAAATGGTCTTACATATAGTGAGTTTCCAATACCTGTTTGAATCCAGTCAGAATCAATTTTCAGTAATTCCTTTAAGCCATTAAAAAAAAATTCTTCGGGAAACTTGGGGATTTGAAGCCGTTCAGAAGACCTATTAATTCGATTGTAGTTTTCTAAAGGGCGAAAAAGCCATATTTTATTTTGATTGTCTTTATAGGCTTTCATACCTTCAAATACTGCTTGTCCATAATGAAATACACTAGTAGAGGGTTCAAACGATATAGATTGGTAAGGCATTATCTCTGGTTCTTGCCAGGAATCACTTATGTATTTGCAAATAAACATATGATCTGTAAAAACAGTACCAAATGATAGGTTTTCTAAATCTACATTTGGTAATTTTGAAGCAAGAACCTTTTCAATTTTCATGTTTTACAATTAATATCTACAAACAAAATTACTTTTTTAGATTGAGAAATTTCCAATGTTTCATAAATTTTAAATAAAACCTAAATTATTTACAACTAACCAAAAATTAATCGGTTTTTCACTCATTCAGCAAAATTATTTTTTTTAAATATGTTATTATAAAAATGATAAAAAAGATTTTCAAAACTCAAGACGGATCTCCTTCAATCATAATTGATGAACTAGACGAGACATATCATTCAAGGTATGGTGCGCTCACCGAAGCCTCATACATATATATTGAAAAAGGTCTTTCATCTTGGATAAAAAATAATAATAAAAAAGAGGTTAGTATTTTTGAAATGGGATTGGGAACTGGTCTTAACGCATATTTAGCTTTTTGTTTTTGCAATAAAAATAATATTAAACTGAATTATTACACAGTAGAGAAGTTTCCACTTTCAATAAAAGAAATCAACTTATTGCGGATGGAAAAATTTTTACCATATCCTAAATTTCATAAACTATTTAAATGGTTGCATTCATCAGATTGGAATACTAATAATTTTCATGAAGATTTTTTTTTTAAAAAGAATAATTTGGATTTCTTTGATTTAAGAATCAATAATAAATACGACATTATCTTTTACGATGCTTTTGGATATAATGCTCAACCTGAGATGTGGGGGGAAAAAGCTCTTGAGATTTGTTTTAGAGCTCTTAAACCTTGCGGATATTGGATTAGTTATTGTTCAAAAGGATCTGTTAGGCGATGTTTAGAGAAATTAGGGTTTGCGATTTATAGGCTGCAGGGCCCTCCAGGAAAACGAGAAATATTAAGAGGGATAAAGCCTGTTTGATGTATTTTTGAAAAAAATCACAAATGAAATTATTGATTACAGGAGCGACTGGGTTGATTGGCTCAAGTATAATAGAAAATACTCAAAAAAATGACATTAAGGTTCATTATCTAACAACTCGTAAAAGTAAGATCAATTCGATTCCAGGAGCCATAGGTTTTTTATGGAATCCTAGTACACAGGAAATTGATATTCAATGTTTTGATGGCGTTGATACCATAATTCATCTAGCTGGCGCGAGTATCTCAAAAAGATGGACATCTAAAAATAAAAAAGAAATTTTTGATAGTAGGGTTTTCTCCACTCAATTATTAAAAAAAGGGTTGGAAGATAGTGGAACGGGAAAGATTAAAACGATCATTTGTGCCTCAGCTATTGGTATATATCCAAATAGCTTTCATGAAACCTTTACTGAAAAAAACAAAATTCTTAATGAAAATTATCTTCAAGAAATCGTAATTGCCTGGGAAAAGGAGTCTAGAAAACTTTCTTCTTTGGCAGCCAATTTTTCAATTATTAGAATTGGCTTAGTTCTTTCAGCCCGTGGCGGCTTGCTTACGAAGTTAGCTTTGCCGGTTAAACTTATGGCTGGATCTGCGTTTGGGTCTGGTAGTCAATGGCAAAGTTGGATACATATATCTGACTTGACGCTTTTAATTCTCCATTGTGCTATGAATAATTGGAAAGGTCTTTTTAATGCTGTTTCTCCTAATCCAGTAACACAGCTAGAACTAATTAAAGAGATAGGAAAGGCTCTTAATCGCCCAGTCTTTTTACCAAATATTCCTTCTTTTATTTTAAAATTTTTTTTGGGTGAGCGTTCCATCTTGGTTTTGGGTAGTCAAAAAATAAGTGCCAAGCTAATTTTAAAAAAGGGATTTTCATTTCAATTTTTAAGTCTGGATAGTGCGTTGAGAGAAATTTATGATAAAAAAAGATGACATTTTGACAAAATTGATTTTTTGGCAGTAATTTTGACAATTTAATTTTTAAAAATATATGGTACAAAAGCAAAAAAGTTCAGTGAGCTCAAAAAAGAAAGCACCAGTCCGTAAAAAAAAAGCAAAACCTGATCAATCTAAGTTGATTGGTGAGCTAAAGGATTCTTTAGAGCAAGAAAAAGATAAATATTTGAGGCTATTTGCAGAGTTCGAAAATTTCAAGAAGCGAACCCTTAGGGAGCGTGTAGAATTATTCAAAACAGCAGGTCAGGAAGTAATGAGTTCTTTATTGCCTGTTCTAGATGATTTTGACCGAGCCACCTCTCAAGTTTCTAAAGGTGGTAATGAAAAAGATATTGAAGGGTTTATATTAATTAAAAATAAATTTGATGATATCTTGAAAAGCAATGGACTAGAGGAAACTAAAACTAAAATAGGAGACGCTTTCGATGCTGAAATTCATGAGGCCATTACCCAAATTCCTGCTCAGGACGATTCTCAGAAGGGAAAAATAATTGATATTGTAGAAAAAGGATATCAATTGGGAGAAAAAATAATAAGATACCCTAAAGTGGTGGTAGGACAATAGATATGAAAGAAGATTTTTATGATATTTTAGGTGTATCAAAAGGCGCTTCAAGTGGAGAAATTAAAAAAGCCTATCGTAAAAAGGCAATTGAATTTCATCCAGATAAGAATCCAGGTGATAAGGCAGCTGAAATAAATTTTAAAAAAGCCGCTGAAGCCTATGAGGTTCTAAGTGATTCTAGGAAAAAATCCCAATATGACCAATTCGGACATGCTGCATTCGAGTCAGGTGGGTTTGGTGGTGGCGGAATGAATATGGACGACATATTCAGTCAATTCGGAGATATTTTTGGGAGTGCTTTTGGAGGAAACTTTGATGGTTTTAGTAGTGGTTTTGGACAAGGTCAATCTAGAGGTAAGGGCAGCAACTTAAGAATTAAAGTTGGACTTTCGCTTGAAGAAATTGTTAATGGAGTTGATAAAAAAATCAAAGTAAAGCGAAAAGTTCAAGCTCCAGGTGTTACATATTCTTCTTGTTCAACTTGTAAAGGAACAGGACAGATTATGCGTGTTACAAATACTATTTTGGGTAGGATGCAAAGTTCTTCGCCTTGCCCTGCTTGCAATGGTTCTGGTCAAACATTGTCTAATCGTCCAGCTGGAAGTGATTCCAACGGTATGATAGAAAATGAAGAAACTGTGTCTATTAAGATTCCTGCGGGTGTTGAAGAGGGAATGCAATTAAAGGTTACCGGTAAGGGAAATGAAGCTACTGGAAATGGTATTGCAGGTGACCTGTTAGTATTAATTGAAGAAATACCCCATGATAATTTTGTTAGAGAAGGGAATCATCTCCATCTTGATTTATATATTAGTATTTCTGAGGCTGTTCTTGGAGTTACTAAAGAAATTAGTCTTTTAGAAGGAAAAGTTCGTATTAAGTTGGAGTCGGGAATTCAGTCTGGTAAAACACTAAGACTTAGAAGTAAGGGAGTTGGAGATCTCAATGGTTATGGTAAAGGTGATTTGTTGGTTCATGTGAATGTTTGGACACCCAAAGAATTAAATAAAGAACAGAAGCAGTTTTTCAAAAAAATGATTGAGGACGATAATTTCAAGCCAGCTCCAAGTAAGACTGATAAGTCCTTTTTTGAGAAGGTAAAGGATATGTTTTCATAGAGATGTATTCTTGTAAAAAAACCGTACATTAAATTGGCATTAAGTTCTAGTGTAATCCCTTTTTGGCATTAATTTTTCCCATCCTTATAAATAAGGGTGGTTTTTGTTTTTAATATTATCTTAGTGATAAATTTCTAGGATGAGAGAAATAATAAATTTTTTTAATTACAAAATGCACCTTGGCAGTGAAATTGTAATTACTCCCAAAGTAATTTTAATTATATTTTCTGTTTTTTTAACTACCTATTTATTTCTTAAATTATTCAAAAAAATTACACTTAGAGCACTCAATAATGAGACTCGTTCAAAGTTTCGTAGCATATTTACATTTCTTAATTACTCCATTTATTTAATTGTTATTTTGATTACTCTGGATACAGTTGGAGTAAATGTAACCGCAATTTTTGCAGCATCAGCTGCCTTGTTGGTTGGGATTGGTCTGGCACTTCAAACACTTATTCAGGATGTTATTTCAGGTATATTTATTCTTGCAGATCAAACTGTCCACGTTGGTGATATAATTCAGGTTGATGGCCAGATTGGTAAAGTTGAAAATATCATGTTAAGAACTACAAGAGCAGTTACTAGAGATAACAAAGTATTAATCATTCCTAACCATAAATTTCTCACATCTATTCTTTACAATTGGACTGAGAATGGAACACTTACTAGAGAATCTATTTCACTCGGAGTATCTTATGACACAAATGTAAATCTACTTAAAGATGAAGTAATTAAACTTACAAATGAGCATTCAAAGATTTTAAAACATCCTGAACCAATTTTATTATTTGATAATTATGGTGATAGCGCACTAAAGTTTGAACTTTTTTTCTCGATGAACAGAAGTTTTGAGGCCAATTTCGTTAAAAGTGACCTACGTTACAAAATATTTGAAA
>CACHZY010000036.1 GCA_902584445.1 uncultured Bacteroidota bacterium
ATAGATTCTCCAAAAATTCAGAAAACTCAACATCTAATGCACTCGATTCTCCGCTTTTAATATTTAAAAAGGTAATCTTATGTTTGGAGTTATTGGTTTTAAAGACTATGCCAAATAGAGCACTGGCGAGTGCCTGAACTTGGCCAACTTCACCTTGTTGAATGGTATTTTGGGCTAAGCCACTTGTTTCTTTTAAAACCGTTCCATTGTAAGCATTTTCATAATAGGTGTTATCATACCTGTAATTCAGGGTTGCAATGTAACCGATTGAATTTTGCCCCAAATCATATTGGTTGCTGGCAGTAGCGCCAATGGAGTAATCGGTCATGTTATTATAACGTGAAACACCCAGTTGTTTACTAAAGGAGTCTACAACATTAGTTACTTGATTGGCAACCAATGGAGAGTGATCTCGCTCTGGTCGATAAATTTCTGTTTTAGGGTCGAAAGGCAGGTCACTATATCCATTATCAAAGTTTAAAAAATTAACAGATTCTTTTGGCAATGAAGGAACATCTTTAAAACTCATCATAGAATTATATCCACTACTAATTGAAATACCATATTCAGGTTTGACAGAAAAGTCTTTTAAAACAATATTAATTACTCCTCCACTAAAGTCAGCACTTAAATTTGAACTAGAGGATTTATTTACAATTATATTATCCAAAAGAGTTGTAGGAAATATATCAAGCTGAAGCGTATTCTTATCTGGATCTAATCCAGGAATATCTAAGCCCCCCAAGATAGTCTTTGAATAACGATCCCCTAGACCCCGAACATAAACAAATTTACCCCCTTGTACAGATACGCCAGGTACCCGTTTTATAGCAGCAGCTAAATCACTGTCTCCTGATTTTCTTATGGATTGAGATGACAATCCATCAATAAGATTAACTGACCGTTTTTGAATAGTTAACACCGATGCCTCAGTATTTGTTCTGGCTGTAGTGGTCACTACTACTTCCTCCAAAGAGTTTGAAGCAGGTAAAAGAACGACAGAAATAGTATTTTCATCATTAGTTCCTACATCAATTTGATTAATGACCTTTGTTCCATATCCAATAAAAGATACTTCTATAAGGTACTTACCTGGGGTGACTTCAAATGAAAAATTACCATCAAAATCAGTGGTAGTTCCTCCTATATTTGTGATATTATCGTTGCTTTTTAAAATAATATTGGCAAAAGGAAGTGGTTCGTTAAAGTCACCATCAATAACTTTCCCAGAAATAAATGATTGAGCAAATATTGATCCCGTAAAAAATAAGAATAAAAAATAAAAAGTATACCTCATGAAATTAAAAAAATGCCTCGATATACGAGGCATTTTAGTTCTTTAATTTAGCTTAAATATAAACAAATAATTAATATATGAATTTAATCTACAAACAACGTCCAACTCAATACTGACTCGTCAGCACCAGTAGATGCTACTTGCGTTGTAACAGTCTCAGCCCAAGTGGCTCCATCAGTAATAGCTGTTGGCATTATAGTACTAAGTGCATCCGCAGTTACAAAATCAAAATTATTAAAGAAATTTTTCGAAGCTGCAGTAGCAGTACCTTGTCCACCATATGTGTCAGCATCAATTCCAGCAATTGTAGTACCTGAATTAAAAGATTTGTACACAATATTCTGGTTAAGACCAGTTGCATCACTCTTCCAGTTTCCATATTGACTTGTATCTTCTTGGGTAGCACTTCCATATACTGTTACGTTTTGAAGAGTATATTGACCATCAATGGTGCCAGAACTGTCTTCAGTACCATCAATTTCAAAGGCACCATCAGTAGATGCAGTTAGAGCTATTACTGCATTGGAGATTGTTCCTTTATATCCTTCATCAAGGTCAATGGCATCATCTCCGTTGAAATGGATCACTAGATTTGATACATTAACAGATCCCCCAAAAATCTCGATTCCATCATCTTGACTTCCTATAATTTCAACATGGTTTACTACAGTTCCAGAACCCACGCCACCTAGGGTCAATCCCTGTAATTCATTATCACCTGTTAAAGTTTGGCCAGAATGACGGATGGAAACATATTCTATTCTACCTGAGCTTTCAGTATCGTTTGATCCACCATACTTAGTCCAATCGAACCCGTCTGCAATACCTTCTATATCATCGTAACCACCGTCTTCACCAACACTTGCATTTCCAAGAACAACAACTGAACCCCAAAGACCCATATCGGAGGGCTGTCTATTTGGAGAAACACCGTTGTCAGCGTATGAGATATTATCACCAATGTCTGTAAATATAATAGGAGCTGTAGCTGTTCCTATAGCATTTATTTGACCTCCTTTGGCAATCACCAATACTGAAGCATCAGCACCAGTACCACTCCCGGCTTTAATAATTGTTCCTGCTTCAATATTAAGAACACCCCCGTTTCTTACAACAACTTTACCATTCATAATCCAAATACGATCATTGGTCCATGTAGCTGAAGTTTCAATAATGGTTACACCACCTTCAATACCAACTGTCTCCGGGGCAGCAGCTTGAGCAGCCAATGCGTCAGCAATAGCTTGATCAATATCGGTACCACTGGCCATGGCGGCATTTACAGCAGTAGTTACTGCTGAGGAAATTTCTGCAGTTGTGGGGATATTTGCAGCAGCTAAAGCAGCATTAACAGCAGTAGTTACATCTGCAGATGTTAATCCATCATCTTTAGAACAGGAGGAAAACATAAATAGAGTAACGATAAATAAGTAATAGATTTTTTTCATTTTATTTTTTTTAAATACAGATCAAAACTATATTTAAATTCTTTGTATTGATTTAATTAAATGTTAATATCTCAGATCTATATCTTACTAAAACGTTAATAAAAGAAAAAATTTTTTAACGATAAATTAATAGTTTATGACTAAACAATAAATCTGTATTTTTAACAAAAAAAATATGCTCTGGGAACAGCTATTATCCTTAAAGCGGTTTGGAGATAAAGCTAAACGAATACGAAAAAATCAAGATGATACCCGTTTGGGATTTGAAGTAGATTACGATCGGATTATATTCTCCAGTGCTTTTAGAAGTTTACAGGACAAAACACAGATCATTCCCTTTTCACAAACAGACTTTGTTCATACCAGACTTACTCACAGTTTAGAGGTTTCAGTTGTAGGAAGAAGTTTAGGAAGAATGGCCGGTAAAAATATCCTTCAAAAATACCCTGATTTAAGAGATAATTTAGGATACCAAATCAATGACTTTGGAGCAATTGTGGCTGCAGCTTCTTTGGCTCATGATATTGGAAATCCCCCTTTTGGTCACAGTGGAGAAAAAGCCATAGGTCATTATTTTTTCCATGGAAATGGAAGTCGTTATAAAAATCAATTAACAGACAAACAATACCAAGACCTTTGTCAATTTGAAGGAAATGCTAATGGCTTTAAAATTTTATCGCAAAGTAAACCTGGAACTCCTGGAGGACTAAGACTCAGCTATGCTACCCTTGGTGCTTTTATTAAATATCCTAAAGCTAGTCTTCCATATCGACCCACCTCGCATGTAGCTCACAAGAAATTTGGTTATTTCCAGGCCCAAGAACCTTTTTTTAAAGAGCTAATGACTGAGCTTAATTTAAATGACAAAAAAATAGTTAATAGACATCCATTAGCATATTTGGTTGAAGCTGCTGATGATATCTGCTACACAATTATAGATTTTGAGGATGGGATTCACCTAGAATGGATTGAGGAGGAATATGCTTTAGAGTACTTAATCAACTTAGTCAAAAATGATATTGATACCCTAAAATATTCAAAACTCCAAAATAAAAAACAGCGATTAAGTTATTTAAGATCACTAGCAATTAATAGTTTGATTAAAGATGCAGTATCAATTTTTCAAGAAAACGAAACTCAAATACTTGACGGCAGTTTTAGCGATGCTCTAATGGAAAGAAGTCAATATAAGGCACAAATCACTGACATAATTAGTCTGAGTATAGATAAAATATATAAATCAGAAGAGGTTGTTCAAAAAGAAATTTTGGGTTATAAAGTAATCTCTTCTCTACTTGAGGCATTTGTTACTGCTGCTGCAAATGCTTACAATAAAAAGACCAACACTTATGATGAGTTGTTGCTTGAATTAATCCCTGAAGATGAGTTACTCCCTTCGGACAGTTTATATGAAACTCTTTTGAACGCAACATGCTATGTTGCCAGCCTAACAGATGGTAAGGCAATGTTGCTAGCAGAAAAAATAGGGTTTAAATAGTTTTATTGGTATTTATTCATTTCCAGTTTATACCTTTGAAATAGATTATGTTTCTACGCTGGATTCCTTTAATTATTGTGATTCTAATTGTTGAGTGGTATGCCTTTCAAGCTATAAAAACTGCCTTTAATAATAAGTGGTTACTTGGGGTCTATAGCTCAATTGTAGTATTGGTTTTAGGAAACTTTTTTTGGCAATTTTTTGGGTATGACAGGACAGAGGGTTGGACCCATGCTATCGCCTATGCCATTGGTTTTTTTGTTGCCCTTGCCTCACTTCAAATAGTACTCTTTTCCTTCCTTTTTCTCGAGGATGTACTTAGGCTTTTAAAGGCATTTGTTGACTTTTTTTCTGAGAGGAGATCTTTTGATATTCCATATCGTAGAAAATTTATTTCACAAATAGCTATAGGGCTAGGGGCTATTCCCTTTGCTTCCTTACTTTATGGAATGTATCAAGGAAGATATAATTACAAAGTACTGAATTACACTTTGGAATATGATGACCTTCCTGAGGAATTTAATGGTTTTAAAATCACTCAAATTTCCGACTTACACTGTGGTAGTTTTGATAATTTTGAGAAGGTTGCATACGGAGTAGATTTAATTAATCAACAAAAAGGTGATGTAATTCTTTTTACAGGTGATCTGGTCAATTCAGTAGCTAAAGAAGCTGCTCCATGGGTAAAGTTATTCTCTAAAATAACTGCCCCATTTGGAAAGTTTTCCGTAATGGGGAACCATGATTATGGAGATTACACTGAATGGGAGAGCATTTCAGCAAAGGAAAAAAATCTGCAAAACCTATTCAACTTTCATCAAGAAATGGGCTTTGACCTCCTGCTTAACGAGAGTAGAAAAATTGAAAAAAATGGCAATAAAATTGCAATAATTGGAGTTGAAAATTGGGGTGCTGGCCGGTTTAAAAAAGCAGGGGACTTAAGTAAATCATTAACTGAGGTTGATAAAAATGATTTTAAAATATTACTAACCCATGATCCCTCTCATTGGGACGCTGAAGTTCTTCCCCACAAATTCACTTTTCACTTAACCCTAAGTGGTCATACCCATGGGTTTCAGTTTGGTATTGAAATCCCAGGTTGGTTTAAGTGGAGCCCTATCAAATGGAGATACAAACAATGGGCTGGGATCTACGAGAGTGAAAATCAGAAATTAAATGTCAATAGAGGCTTTGGTTACCTTGCTTACCCTGGCCGAGTTGGAATCTGGCCAGAAATCACTGTCATTACCCTGAAAAAGAAGAATTCCTTGATTTAATCACAAAAAAAACTACATTTGTTATCGGCAAACACTTGAAATTATTGAGATATGTCCAAGTTTGGTGAACTCATTGATGATAAATTACCTCTTCTCCTGGTTTTCTATAATGAAAATGAGGAAGTTTCTACTGGTATCCATCCAGTTCTCAAAGATGTTGCTGCAGCATTAGGTGACAAGGGAAAGGTTATAAAAATAGACACTGATAAAAATAACAAACTCTCCGAGGCTCTTAGAGTTAGAGTTTTGCCTACATTAATGATTTATAAATTAGGAGAAATGGTTTGGAGACAAAGTGGTGAACAGGATGCTAACACCCTAATTAGCCTAATGAAGGATCACTTGAATTAATCGTCTTTTTCATCAAGTTTAAACTGATTCATTGATTTATCAAATCTCAGTTGAAGAGATTCTGCTAGTTCTTGATCAAAGTTTTTAACTAAATCTATCATCTGCTGAAAATCTAAAATTTCCTCTTTTATTCGGTCAAAAACTAATTGTTGGTCGTTTTGAGAAAAGTTAGCTATCATAGCAAAACGCCCTTCATATTGTTGGACAATATCCTCAATTAAATTTTTTGCTTTCACTTGTTCACCGGCCAAGTAATATCCTTCTACAAACATTGATAAACTTTTATAAAAATCATATTCTCCATATAAATTAACGAAAGGGGTTATTGCCTCTATGAATTGATTAAGTGACTTTGCAAGTAAAATTTTGTCTTCATTCACTAAAACTGCTTCCATAAGTGTACGATATCTTTCTGCTTGAGTAATAATCTGTTCTCCTAAAAGATATTGTTCACTGGGCTTTAATGATGAAAAATATTCCATTTCATCCCTATATTTTTCGCCTACTTTCACTGCTAATTGCTGAGCAGATTCAACAGCACCCAATCTATAGTAGGTATCTATCATAGGTACTACCAGGCTGTAATAACCAAAATAATCTAGGGGCATTTTCTGAACTGCCAAATCAAGAACTTCTTTCGCTTTCTTATTTTTACCTTCATCAATTAGCTTTTCTGCCAATCGGGCCATATTGCTCCTGAAGGAAATACTGTTTTTTCGGGTTTCGGGATCGTGATAAATTGTAGAGCTCTCAGAGTTCCCCCAGCTCCACTTCATAACAATATCATACATTAAATCTGAATCTAAACGGCCCATGATATAGGGATTATTACTATTCAATGGAGTTTTAATTGGAACTAACTTGTATACCAAGCCCTCCAGTTGTAAATACTCCTTCATCCACATATACTCTGAATCTGCATAACTACCCCCTGTAAAATATATTGGTCTTTCCCAGTTGTTGTTAGCCAGTATATCTAGCATCATTATTTGATTTTTTGTCATTCCTCCCTCAGGTAAATCAATATCAATGTAAGGAACAATCAAGTCGTAATCTTTGGGCTTAACCAGGCCACTTTTTATCACATTTTCCTTGTTGACAGGAACTCTGACTTTATTAGTAGGGTAAAAGATCATTTCCTGGGTTCCCATTGGTAATCGATTAGGATCCTCTCCCGCTTGAAGGAGTAGACTTTTATATTTGGTTCTTGGATGATCACTGGCAACCCAATTAATAAAATCTTTAATATCCCATCGAACAGAATCTATTAGAGACTCGTGTTTGATATAGTCCCTAATGCCATAGGCATATAAGTCATGTGTCATTTGAGAAGGTATAGATTCACTTTCGTATGTTTTTCTTTTCATTTGATCAATATACCAATCCGTTGCCAAAAGGCTTGTGTTAATGGTTTTGACATCAGTTCGGTAACCTTCAATTTCTTGGGCATACCAAAGGGCAAAAGTGTCATTATCTCCAATTGTAAAGATCATGGCTCCTGCATCCTCTTGAATTGACTCTAGATATGACTTTGCCATAGATTGAGCTGTATATCGGCCTGACCTGTCGTGATCATCCCAATTTTGGTAAGCCATTAAAAGTGGTACAAATAGGCATAAAATGACAATGGTCAATGGCGCAACATTGGATTTGATGATTAACTTTATTTTATGTGCAAGTGCAAAAACACCCATCCCAATCCAAATGGCAAATACGTAAAAAGAACCAACCAAAGCATAATCTCTTTCTCTGGGTTCAAAAGGACGTTCGTTTAAATAAATTTTCAGTGCTAATCCTGTGAAAAGGAAAAAAAGTAAGAGCACCCAAAAACGTTTCGGATCTTGTTGATATAGAAAATATAAGCCTATTAATCCCAATAAAAAAGGTAAAAAGAAATAGGTGTTTCGGGCTTTGTTATTTTTGGCATCTTCGGAAATCTCAGATTGATTTCCCAGGCGTAAACTGTCAAATAAATTAATCCCACTAATCCAATTTCCATTCAAAGTGTCATATGTTCCGGCAATGTCGTTCTGCCTTCCAGTAAAATTCCACATAAAATACCGCCAATACATATAGCCAATTTGGTATTGAAATAAAAACTGTAGAGAACTCCAAAAACTGGGTTTTTGAATTTCCAAATAGGGCGATAATGTTCTAAAAAATTTATGATAATCATCCCCTGAAACCATTCCCTCTCGAATTTCATTTCTAAAGTCATTCACTCGACTCATAAGCATTTGATTTGAACGGTACTCTGGGGCAATTGCAAACTCAAGTGGTCCAGTAAAATTCATGTAGTTTCCAGCATGTTCTGAGCTCCAAAGTCTCGGCAAAAATCCCCGATGATTGCTGTTAGAATTAATCCTAGCATTTTCCCAGTGGTTAACAATTATATATTTCCCTTTTTTATAATCCCTTTCGTATTTGGGCTTATCATCAAAATAAGGCTCTGTTTCATCCTGTCCTGCATAAACGTCCGAGAAAAGTGGCCCATAAAATAGATGAGTTTCAGGATATTGCTCTAGATTGTAATAAGCTAATAAAGCCCTGGCGTCTGTTGGGGCGTTTTCGTTGATTACGGTATTGGCATTTGCTCTAATGGGGATCATTAACCAGGAGGAGAACCCTACCAGTACAAATAGTATACATAAGGTAATTGTGTTAAGGTTTACCCATTTCTTTTTTTCTGTGAAGCGTAGAGAGTAAAAAAAGAATAATAAAAAACAAATTCCTGCTATAATTGTTCCAGAATTAAAAGGTAAGCCAATGTTATTTACAAAAAACACCTCAGATTTTCCAAAAAAAGCTAGCGTGGTAGGAAGTAATAATTTGAAAATAAATAATAATATGGCTACGGATATTATGTTGGCTATCAAAAAGTTTTTAAAATTGATACTTTGACTATTCTTAAAAAAATAAATCATTCCCAACGCAGGGATCGTAAGTAGTCCCATAAAGTGAACCCCAAAGGATAAACCAATGATAAATGAAATTAGCAATATCCATCGATCTCCACGAGGCTGATGCATATCTTGTTCCCAACGTAAGGCAAGCCAAAATATCAATGAAAGTATAAACGTAGCCATTGCATATACCTCTGCTTCAACTGCATTAAACCAAAAGCTATCTGAAAAACAAAATACTAATGCTCCAACTGATGCACTTCCAAAAAAAGTAATTCGTTGATTTGTCGTTTCTAATATCTTGAAAGCGGGAAGTTTTTTTAGCAGTAACGTTAGTGTCCAAAACAAAAAAAGAATGGTAAATGCACTGGAGAAAACAGACATAAAGTTAACCATTAGAGCAACCTTTTCAGGAGAGGTTGCAAACATAGCAAAGAAAGCCCCCATCATTTGAAAAAGAGGAGCTCCAGGAGGGTGACCAACTTGAAGTTTTGCTGAGGTAGCTATATATTCGCCTGCATCCCAAAAACTAGCTGTAGGTTCTACAGTTAAACCATAGGTAAAAAGGGCAATAACAAATATCCCCCAGCCAAAAGAACGATTCCAAAGTTTAAAAGTGTTCACGGACAGTTTGATTTTGAATCACGAATGTATGAATTATAAAAAAAATGACCTTACTTAGTATTGAATTGTTTACGAGATTTTGAAAGGATTTATTTGGCATCAAAAAAGTTTAATATAAATTTGCAAAATATTATTTATGGCCTATGGTGTAACTGGTAACACGTCTGATTTTGGTTCAGAAGAGTCTAGGTTCGAGCCCTAGTAGGCCAACAAAAAACCTCAGCTAAGCTGGGGTTTTTTTAAAAAATTCTTCTAACCGTATTATCTTTCTTTTTTTCTACTTTTAAACTCTGAATAACCCCAAAAAATTTAGATAAGTAGAAAATTAATTTCATTGGAAGAAAAAAAAAAAATATTATTATTTTATATGTTCTGGATTCTTTTTCACCAGTTACATTCTCAAAGTAATAGTGCCCCAGAATTAAGTGCTAATGAGTCTCAATTTTATTGTCCGAGAAGTGAACAACCCATTGTTACTAATTTTACTATTCAAAATAACGGTGAAGATTCTGCAAAAGCGATCTATATTCAAATTTCATCAGGGTATGATCGAAATAGAGATCAGCTAATTTTTAAAGGAGATGCAAATAAAATCAATTCAAGCTGGTCAATTAATGAAGCTAAACTAACCTTAACAGGAATTGGTGGAGTTGACATTCCCTATTTAGATTTAGTTGAAGCGGTAAAGTCCGTTAGTTTTTACAGCAGTTCCCCTAATCCAAATATTGATAAATCTATATCAATTTCGCTTGGAAATGCGAATTATTTACCTTCTAATGGACACTATTATCAATTTATTTCAGATTTAAATATTACTTGGACTGAAGCAAAGACTGCGGCAGAAAATAAAAATTATTATGGTATAAAAGGGTATTTAGTAACCATTACGTCCTCAGACGAATCACAATTAGCTGGAGAATTAAGTGCTGGAGCTGGGTGGATAGGTGGAACCGATGAGGAAGAAGAAGGAGTATGGAAATGGGCCTCAGGTCCTGAAAAGGGAACAGTTTTTTGGAGTGGAAATATAAACGGATCTACCCCTAATTTTGCCTATTGGAATAATGATGAGCCAAACAACTGCTGTAAGGGAGAGGATTATGCGCATATAACTGATAATTCAATTGGTATTTCAGGTTCTTGGAATGATTTACCAAATCAAACACAATCCAGCGGAGCATATCAAGCAAAGGGGTATCTGGTGGAATACGGGGGAATGCCAGGTGACCCAATTTTGAAGATTTCTACAAGCACTAAACTAATAATGCCTAGAATCCAAAATATTGAAAATATTGTAGCCTGCGAAGGTGACCTAGTTAATATGGAAGTTGACACCAATGTTAATGATGTTAGATGGTTCGACACTAAAACAGGTGGTAATTTACTTAACAAAGGAATTAGTTATGACACAAAGTTAGTGAGTTCTACTACGTTTTGGTTAGACATATACCCTGAAGATTGCGCTCAATCAGAGAGGATTCCAATTACAGCTACAATTTATCCTTATCCAATTATTCTAACCCCAATGCTCTCAATTGAACAGTGTGATCAGGATAACTCAAATGATGGAATTACTATATTTAATTTGACTGAATTTGAAAGTAGTTTATCTAAGTATTATGAAAATGAAATTTTTGAATATTATACTGATAAAAATTTCTCATTGAGTTCAAAGATTAATAACCCAACGAATTATCAAAATATCGCCTTCGAGCAAAAGATTTATGTAAAAGTTAATACCCCAAGTAATTGTTTTGATTACACTTCAATCCTTTTAAAAGTAAGTGCTAGTGAAATTGAAGATGACATATTTGCCAATCATGAAACTTGCGAATCAGTAATAAAAAGTTGGGGAAATGGATTGGAAAAATGGGATAAATCAATTTTTGACAATCTCGATACATCAATTATTAATTCAGATGTCAAATTTCAAAACCAGCGTATTAAAATTACCTACTACAAGTCTGAAGATGAGGCATTTACTGCTCAAAATAAGGTTTCTTTTGATTTGGAAAATAAATACCTGATGAGGACCCCTTATTTAGAGAGTATATGGGCTAGAATTGATAATCTGAATCTAAATCAAATCAGCTGTTTGGGTGTAAAGAAAGTGGCTTCACTAAAGGTAAATCCACTACCTGAATTTGAAAGAGCTGATGATACTAAAATTGTTTGTTTAAACCTAGATCCTATTCCTATTGGTGTAAGATCAACCGATGAAAGGAATTATAGCTATACTTGG
>CACHZY010000037.1 GCA_902584445.1 uncultured Bacteroidota bacterium
TGTTTATACCGTTATCGTTACCAATACATCGGAAGTCAGCGTAACATTTACCCTTTCCGATACCCTTACCAATCAGTTGTCCGAGACTATTTTAACGCCTGAGCTGGTATGGTTGGGTACCTCGTCAAATGTGCTTATTCCAATACCATTTAATTATGTAGCAAAATCCTCAAACTTTAGTACAGATGGAGCATCAGGTTGGCCATTATATTATTCACATGCTCATGAACCAGGCTTCTGGCATAGTCAATATGCTGCGCATAAAGGTGTATATAATGAAGCAACAACTGAAATTGATTACAGATATGACACTAATCATGTACCACTTATTCCGGATACGTATATTTATTTTGACACATCCTCTGGTGCATCCCTAGCTCAAACCGCTTTTCCTAATGTTGGCTTGATTGACATGAATCAATATATAAATAATTCTGGCGGATTCAATAGATCTAATATTGGAATTAACAGTGATGGTGAAATGACTTATGATATCCAATGGAATGATCAAAACTTTCACAATTCATGGGTAAGAATATACAATGATGAAGATTATAATAACGACAATGAAGGAAAAAGTTGGATCTATGAGGAAGTGCAGGGGTTGGAGCCAAACACAGAGTATACGGCTTCTGTTTTTGTAAGACCTTATGGCAACAGTAGTAGTTATTATGGAAGTAATTATAGTCAGGGCTTTTATATAGTGTTTCATGATGATAACAATGGGAATTGGTCTACTAGTTATTTAACTAACTGGGATAATGCTCAAAAATCAGATAGATATTATTTTGACTCCTACAAAGTTGAAAGATTTTCATACACATTTACAACTGGTAATAATCCTGGTACAACGCGAGTGGGTCTTCAAATACCATATAACTCAAATGGTGGGAATCAGTTTTATGGATTTCAATTAGAGAAGGGTAGTTTAATGTCACCAATTTATACCTACACCTATACCTCCACTCCTGATGTTTCAAGTACTACTCCGATTTCATTAAATATTGATCCAAGACTTGGCACTTTAGAGCCTGGGGTATCAGCCACCTATATCGTAACCCTTACATTAGATCAAAGTATTATCGACAATGCTCAGGAGCTTTACAATAAAGTAGATGCAGTGGTCAGCTTTACTTCACCTAGTGGAGTAAGCGTTACAATGAGCAGCACTAGTGATGACCCCTCTACTCCTGCAGTTAACGATCCGACCTTCACTAACCTTGATAACCTAAAAGGAATTGAGGTTGAAAAAAAGGTAAAACAAATAACCGATACAAATTCAAATGGTCAAAATGATGCTGGTGATGTAATAAAATATGAGGTTACACTAACCAATAGTGGTCAGACCAATTTGGCTGATTTTGAGATTACTGATATTTTACAAACCTCAACAGGTACAAAATCAATCGAGGTCGATCCCTATATTGGAAAATCTCAGAACTATTTCTGGTATTCTTGGTCAATTGATGATAATCAATGGGATTGGTCTAAAGATGGAACTATTACTGCTTATGATACAACTGATAACAATTATGGCTCCATTCCATATAAGGTAGTTGATATTAACGGTCAATATGAAGTTAAAAATACTTTACCAACTTGGAACACATTGCCATCCCAAGGTGTGACAAATAATAGTCATGATGCTTATACTAAAATGTATTACGTTTATACCAATAATGGATCTAGTTTTGATGATGATTATGTTTATAAAAACATGAGGCTTAAGCCAAACACGACCTATACAATCTCAGTATATGGTAAGAAAACGGCGGCAACTGTTGCTCCATGGCATTTTGTAATTCATGATGGAATGGATACTAACTACAACTGGGCTGATGCCATAAAGTCTCAAGATTTTGAACTTGAGCAGACTACATATCTCAATAGGTATACTTTTACCTTTACCACTAGCCCACTTGCTGGGACAAACAATGCTAGGGTTGGGCTCCATCCACCTAATGCTAGTTTAGGAAGTAATGTAAGATTCTGGGGAATTCAATTAGAAGAGTCTGTAGGTGCGGGGACCTTCATTTATAATCATGATAAGGATCTGAATCGTAATTGGACTCAGGAGACCATAAACGGAGTGACTTATTCTTACACTAGCTATGGGGATAAATACCTAAAACTTTATGATGGAGGAACCGGCGAAGAAGTATACGATTACTGGCAATCAGGTTATCCAAACGGAAATGCTTCACCGAGTACATACAGATATAATTATGCATATTTTAATCCTAATACAAATCAAGGTACGTATTATAATCATCCACCGACTCAAAATTATCGGCACATTGTAGAGATTGAAAACCAGTCCAGTGTTGTTACAGATGTCACAAACTATGATTACATTGGGGAGTATCAAGGCCATCACTATTTTAAACGAGAAAGTCAGACATATTGGTATACCTCTGCAAATCAAATTAATACTGCATTTAGCCAATACGGCAAGGATGCCTATATGTACATTCCAAATTCAGAGGCCGAACATAACTTTGTTAAAGCTCAATTATCAAATGCCAGTTATTGGTTAGGAATTTTAAAAGATTCCTATGATGATCCCCAGCGATCTACCAAAGATCGTTGGAGAGATGTAAAAGGGAATTATATGTCCTTAACCGATTCTCGAGAATATATATCTATAGTTTCAGCTGGGAGCTCAATTACATTTACATACGACTATACAATAACCACTGAAGATGTAAACGCCGGAGTAATCTCCAATAGCATAACCATTACCTCAAGATCGCAAAGCGTTACAGATATTTCCGATGATGGAGACGACAGTGATGGAAATACCGAAGATGATCCCACCGAGACAACGATGTTTACTACTTCCTCTTTAGAGGCTACCAAAACAGTTTCCTCTACAGATGTAAATGGGGATGGGATAATTGGCGTAGGAGATAAAGCAGTGTTTACTATTGTTGTATCAAACACTGGAAATACGGATATTACAAGCCTTCAACTCTCCGACACTCTTACTGATCTTGATAATGTTGCGCTGAGTCTTGATGGAGCAATCACCCTTACAGATTCATATACGCTAAATGAGAATAGGTCAGCTGGAGGGTCTTCGGATGGATTTGAGAATATGACTAGCTTTTATAATGGGACTTATACTGTTGATTTTTGGCGTGTGGCAGGATACTTTAATAGAAATGGAACCAACTTTACCGTAGATGACGGCTATTATTATGATCATTATCGAGCTATTGTTGAGGTAGATGAGCTTACTAACTCTATAACTTTATTAGGAAGTGATAACGATGTACTTATAGGACAATATAATGGACACAGTTATTTTTATTTAAATACTCTTTACGATTTTTCTGAACATCTATATAATATTAGAAACAGCCCTGAAAAACCTTACATGGTTGAATTTAATACCATGGAGGAGTGGAACTGGTTTAAAACCCAAGCAGTAAGTGTGGGTATCCCTAACTATCAAAACTATTGGATAGGACTGGTCAGGCCAAATAAATATGAGAACGATTGGGGGACTGATTATGACGCTGGATGGGAGTGGTATAAATCAAAAGTTCTACTCTCTGGAAATGGAGGCAGCGGATCTTCCTCTTCGAGCCCCACACTTGAGACAACACTCCTTGCTGGGTCATCATATACCTATACCGTTACTTACACCATTACTCAATCCGATCTTGAAACCGGTGGGGTGTCGAACTCACTATTTGTAAGTGGTCAGGATCCCTTTACCGCAGTAGTATCTGATGTGTCGGATGATACCGATGACACAGATGGTAATTTAGTGGATGACCCAACGATCCTAACCCTTACAAGATCTCCATCACTAATAGTGACTAAATCGGCAACAGTATCCGATGTGAACGGAAACAGTTTAAATGACTCTGGTGATGTGGTTACCTATACAATTGTGGTGAGCAACACTGGAAACATCAGGCTATCCTCGGTTACCCTTTCCGACACCCTTGAGGATGCCTATTTTACTGATATTTCGTCATCTGTAATGGGACCTATCTTTGTATCGGCCACTTTAGGATCGTCTGAAGGTACTATTTTGGTTGGGGAACAAGCTACCTACACCGCTTCAGTTACCATTACCCCGGCGATGCTTTCAAATGGATTTATTGCCAATACCGTAGTTGCTACTGCAAGTACAACCACGGGAGTGGTTACAGACAGCTCTGACGATCCTAGCACAGCTGAGGATAATGATCCAACAAGGACTTTTCTGCAAACAAACCCAAGTATTAATATCACTAAAACTGTCACCCAGACCTATGAAAATGGAGATGGATTTCTAAGTCCTGGCGATGTTATCACTTACACTATTATAGTATCTAATACGGGTAACCTTAACCTATTAAATCCTCAGCTAACCGACACAACTGTTGATGGAGCAGGTAATACGCTTTCTACATCTACATTTACTCTTACAAACGCAACAGCCGGTTCATCACTATCTGAGATACTAACCAGCGGTCAGCTAACTCTTCAAATGTCTTATACCCTTGAGCAATCAACTGTCAACTCTGGACTTGTATCCAATAGCATTGTTATAAGTAGCGTTCCATTTGGTCAGTCCACTCCAGTGACTGATGTTTCAGATGATCCGACTACCGCTGCAGCAGATGATCCAACGGTGTTAAATATACCCGAGACTACAGGGGTTGATCTAGAAAAAACTTATGAGACAATTGATGTAAACAATAATGGAGCTGTTGATCTGGGTGATGTAATTAGATATAAATTTACAATCACCAATAATGGTAATACCGACCTGCAGAATATTACCATATCAGATAACTTAGTCGGTGGAGCGGCTAGCACGACCCTTACCCAACAAATTGCAACTGATCGGGCCACAGTAAATGGTTTAAAACAGTCCTATTATATTGAAAATCATAGCAGTTCCCATATTGTAAGCAATGGAATCAATGAAAATACTAGTCAGCCACAATATGTGCCAGATGGAATTGAATATTATTTGCCAGCTGGTCTTTTCTCAAATGATGAACTTACAAACACAAATAAGTGGAATAATTTAATTTCTGAGGGTAGAGGCTACATAAGGGTTAACGATGCCAATCCAAGTGGCGGCCATCAAATCACTAACGATGAATATGGCGCTTTGGCAATCAAAGGCAATAACGCATATTCTCATACCTATCTCACCTACCCTGTTCAACCAAACACCACATATACCTTCTCAGTTTATGCAATGGGGTCACTGGGTACTCAGATCACCCTTTTCACTCATGGGGGCTTTAATCCACCAGCTTCAAATCAAAATGTACAATCCTCTGAGGTATCCAAAACATTTACCTTTGACCAAAACTATAAATATAAGAGATATGAAATAGTATTTACTACCGGAGCTTCTGTGGGAACTGGTAGGTTTGGATTTAGTCCAAAACAATACGGTACATGGTCTTATTTTTGGGGTGCACAAATTGAGGAGGGTGCGGGAGCAACGCCCTATATTTTTACCAAAAATTCAGCCCTTTCAAAAGTTGCAACAAACATTGGAGATTATGCTGGGACAATTAGTTCAAATAGCTCTAAAACCCTCACTGGACTTTTCACTATAACCTCTGATGCCGTAGACCAGGGCTTTATAAATAACAGGGCAACTGTCAATGCATCTACCATTAATTCCACGGTGGTTACAGACACCTCAGATGATGGGGATGATACTGATGGCAATACGACCGATGATCATACATTTACTCAGATCGATGCATTCCCATCCTTGGATGTTATGAAAACATTTATTTGGCAAGATTCAAATAGTGATTCTAAGGTAAATGTTGGGGATCTCATCAGTTATTCTATTACAATATCTAATACAGGGGATTCAACAATAAAAAATTATACTCTTGAAGATACATTTAAAAACTCCCTTGGTGCAGATCTCACATACACTGGTCAACCAGCACTTGTTTCTGCATCTCAGGGATCCTCAGTTGGAACTATTAAATCTGGTGAGAAGCAGGTATATAGCGCTCAATTTATTATAAACGATCTTGCATTTTCAACACCATTTGTTACAAATAGTATTAAGGTCACAGGTGATTCAAATGGATTAACTGATAATGTTTCTGATACTTCAGATGATGGAGATGACACAGATGGGAATACAGAGGATGATCCGACCATAACTTTTATGGAGCCAGATGGGAAAGTTGAGGCTACCAAAACTTTTGAAATTATAGACTCTGATGGTGATGGAGAAACATCAGTTGGAGACGTTATTAGGTTTATTATTCAAATTGAAAATATTGGAAATACAGCGCTGTCAAGTATTACCCTTGTTGATGTCTTGACTGATGAGGATGGAAATGCTCTTACCCTCTCAGAGGCTCCATTTTTCTTCTCCTCAACCCAAAGCTCAACCGTAGGAAATTTAAAAATTGGAGAAAGCGCATATTACAGGGCACTCTTTATAGTAGACCAACAATCCTTTGATTCTGGAAGTATACGAAACTATGTTGATGTTACCGCTAGTAGCTCCTATGGAACTGATGATGTAACCGATAGAAGTGATGATGGAAATGATGGGGATGGAAATACAACAGATGATGTAACAGTCGTTCCACTCTTTGCTGCTGCACAAATTAATGTAATTAAAACAGCCACAGTATTTGATGGAAATGGAGATGGTATTACAGGGGCAGGTGATACAATAAATTATGTTATCACGGTTGAAAATACTGGTATAACAGGACTTGGAACTGTTACACTTGTTGACACCCTTACCGATGGAAATGCAGGGGCATTAACCCTGGCTAATGGCCCGAATTATGAGGCCAATAGCTCCTCTCAGAATTCGCCCGAGGGCAGTCTTGCAGCAGGCGAGACAGCGAGGTATTTAGCATCTTATGTGATAAGTAATGATGCAGCACTTACGGGTAAAATAATAAACTCAGTAACGGTATCAGCTACAAGTGTAAGTGACAGCACCGTTGTTTCCGATGTAAGTGATGATAATGACGATACCGATGGAAATGTACTGGACGATCCTACAGAGGTTTTAATTATTCTTACCCCTCAAATTCAGGTGACTAAATCAGCGGTAGTTACACAAAATAACGGTAATGCAATTAACGATCTGGGCGATACAATTGTTTACACTATAACAATTACTAACACAGGAAATGTAAATCTTAATAACCTTACGGTATCTGATACTTTAACCGATTTCTCAGGGGCAGGTCTTACCCTTACAACCACTCCAACATTTTTATCAGGGACAAACGCTAATGCTTCATCAATTAATATTGGGGGTGTAGCAATTTTTAGAGCCACATTTACAATTAATCAGCAAGCGGTTGATACTGGTGGGGTTAGTAATGTAGCCTATATTACAGCTGCAAGTACAGTTGACGCATCCAAGGTTGCCTCAGATACATCCGATGATCCAAACACCGCAGCGGCAGATGACAAAACAGCTATATCTATAACGGCTACCCCATCAATTCAGATTACTAAAGTAGCAGCCTTTAGCGATCCAGATAGTAATGGTATTGATATTGGAGACACTATAACTTATACAATTGTTGCAACCAATACAGGAGATTTAACACTTTCCAATATTAAGCTAACCGATACACTCACTGATGCAAATAGCTCCTCACTCTCACTTAGTAGTGGTCCTACCATCACCTCAGGCTCTTCCAGTAGTTTAGCTGTTGGAGGTGCGATTATCTATCAGGCTACATTTGTTATCACTCAGCCTGCAGTAGATAGTGGAAGTGTAATTAATATTGCCAATGTAATTGCCTCAAGCCCCTTAGGTAGTGATGATGTAACCGATAGCTCTGATGATCCAACAACAGCAGCTGCTAATGATCCAACTGTTGTATCAATAACCTCTAGTCCATCGATAAGGGTACTTAAAGCAGTATCAGTAACAGATAACGGTGATGGAAAACTGGGTAAAGGTGACATTCTTCAGTATGATATCTCTGTTGAAAATACTGGTGATGTAACTCTTAAAAGCATAACAGTCACCGACACACTTACAGATGGAAATAGCTCAACAATGAATCTTAGTAGTGGTCTTTATTATGCAGGGTCTGACGGAGGATCGCCTCAAGGAGAGCTTAAAGTTGGAGAAAAAGTTGATTACATCGGCTTCTTTATAATTAACCAACAGGCGGTTGATTCAAAGAGTGTAATAAATATAGCAACTGGCAGCGCCACAACACCAAGCGGTGGAACGGTCACTGACACCTCCGATGATCCAAATACAGCAAGCCCAAATGATCCGACAATTGTTACTATGACAGTTACCCCTTCAATTGAGGTTACTAAAACAGTTTCTGTTACCGATACTAATGGAGACGGGGTAACTGGTGCAAATGATTTAATATACTATACAATTGTTGTTGAAAATACGGGAGATCAAACGCTCACAGGAATTACTTTGGTAGATCAATTAAGCGATGGAAATGGTCAGCCACTGAGTCTTTTAAATGGTCCGACATATGATGGCTTGAGTGGCTCTAAGGGGTCTAATCAAGGAACTGCCCTACCTGAGGAGACTCATAAATACACGGCAATTTATCTAATTAGTGAGGCAGCTGCTCAGACACCTAGGATTTCTAATATTGTAATTGCTACAGCCAGCAGTCCAGGTCAGACTAATAATGTTAGCGATACCTCCGATAATGGAAATGATATAGATGGCAATACAGTAGACGACTCCACTGATGTTGTGGTGTCTCCAAGTCCAGCAATTGAAGCAACCAAAACAGCTAACGTTATTGACAACAACAGCAATGGAAGTAATGATCCAGGTGATACCATTGTTTATACCATTACAATTCAAAACACAGGAAATGTAAGCCTTACAAATATTTCTCTAGTTGATACCCTTACTGATAATAATGATAACGCTTTATCACTCGACAGTGGACCAACTTTTGTATCTGCAAATGGTGGATCGCCAGAGGGTACACTAGGATTTTCTGAGATTGCCACTTATACTGCTACTTACACTATTGAACCTGCTGCAGCATTTACCACAAAAATTAAAAATCAGGTAACAGTATCTGCAAGTGGAGGTGGAGTAAACGTATCAGATATTAGTGATAATGGGATTGACAACGATGGTAATCAGTTTAATGACAAAACTGAGGTTTCAA
>CACHZY010000038.1 GCA_902584445.1 uncultured Bacteroidota bacterium
GAATGCAAGTGTTGGAGATACAGCCACGATTAGTGGTACGCTTTATACCGTGGTTGACAATTCAACTATTGCAGGACAGATTGCGAATGGGAATGTGAATCTGTGTACGACGCTCGTTTCCAATATGAGTAAATTGTTTATGGATAATATATCTTTTAATTCTGATATAGGTTTTTGGGACACCTCAAATGTTACTTCGATGAGTAAGATGTTTTCTTCCAACACTCCCCATTCTCCTCACGGCTTCAATCAAGTTATAAGTCTTTGGGACACATCTAGTGTTACTGATATGTCTCAAATGTTTGATAATGCTAGAGCATTTAATAAAGATATTGGTAATTGGGATACCTCTAGTGTAACCGATATGGGAGCAATGTTTTTTAGGGCACCAGGTTTCAATCAAGATATAGGGAATTGGAATACTGCAGCAGTTACTAATATGTCTGATATGTTTAGAGAGGCAACAGGTTTCAATCAAGATATAGGGAATTGGAATACTGCAGCAGTTACTAATATGTCTCATATGTTTTCTGAAGCTTCTGCATTTAATCAAGATATAGGTAGCTGGGATACTTCAAGTGTTACAAATATGAATGCTTTATTCATTAATGCTAAGGCATTTAATCAAGATATTGGGAATTGGAATACCTCTAAGGTAACCAATATGTCTTTTATGTTTTTTGGTTCATCATTTAACAAAGACATTGGAAATTGGAATACTACTGTTGTAACCAATATGACTTATATGTTTTATGATACAACATCATTTAATCAAGACCTATCTGGCTGGTGTGTCAGTAATTTTAATTCAGAGCCAGAAGCTTTTGCAACAGGTAGTTCACCCTTAATAGCTTCAAATAAACCTAAATGGGGTAAAGAGTTTACAGTAACTTTATTGAATGATTCTCAAACTCAAACAGTAACTGCAACTTCAGCCATTACTCCAATACAATACTTAGTGAGCTCTATTTGTTCAACTACATTAAGCATTAGTACAACTAACCTTCCCTCTGGAGTTAGTGCTTTTTTAAGTGCAGATAATGTTGTATTTATTTCGGGTACTCCCCCAGAATCAGCTAAAGGCACCTATAATTATAGTATAATTATTTCAGGTTCTACAACTGCTCAAACTGTCACTGGGACAATTAGTGTTAATTCTTCTATACCAGATATTTCTTTTGACAATAATGGCATCTGTAAATGTCCAAATGCAAGTGTAGGTGAAACATTAACGATCAGTGGAACGCTATATACCGTAGTAAACAACTCAACCATAGCAGGACAAATTGCTAATGGGAATTACAACTTGTGTACGACTTTGGTAACAAATATGTCTGATTTGTTTAGAAATGATACTTCCTTTAACTCTGATATAGGATTTTGGGACACTTCTAATGTTACCACAATGAGGGGAGTGTTTTATAATGCGCCAAACTTTAATCAAGATATCGGTAATTGGGATGTTTCTAAAGTTACGGATATGAACCATCTATTTAAAATGGCTAGTAATTTTAATCAGGACATTAGCAATTGGAATACTAGTAGTTTGACAGATATGACAGCTCTTTTTGGATCTGCATCATCATTTGATCAGGATATTGGTGGTTGGGACACCTCAAAGGTTACAATTATGCATTCTGTATTTTTGGGGGCAACTAATTTCAACCAAGATATTGGAAATTGGGATACCTCAAGTGTTACAGATATGACAGCGATGTTTAGAGAAGCAACTAATTTTAATCAATATATTGGGAATTGGAATACCTCAAGTGTAACAGATATGGAACATATGTTTTATAGCGCAACTACTTTTAACCAAAATATTGGAAATTGGGATACTTCTAGTGTTACTGATATGATGTATTTATTTTATAATGCGACAGCATTCAATCAAGATATTGGTAATTGGGATGTTTCAAATCTTGCTATTATGTATAGCCTTTTTGAGGGCGCAGTTTCGTTTAATCAAGATATTGGAAATTGGGATACTTCTAGTGTTGTAAATATGTCGGAAGTATTTCAAAATGCTACATCATTTAATCAAAATTTAACTCAGTGGTGTGTTTCTAATTTTTCCTCTGAACCACAATTATTCTCAGCTTCTGCACCTCTTAGCAATAATAATAAACCAGTTTGGGGAACTTGTCCATTTTCATTCTCAATTAATGTAACTGCAAATAGCGCATCCGATTATACACTAAGTGGTACAGATAGAAATGGACAAGTTTCTGGAAATGATCCTACAGTAACAATTAAGGTTGGAGATACCCTAAACTTTGCAGTAAATGCATCAGGTCATCCGTTTTATCTAAAAACAGTACAAGGAACGGGCACTGCAAATACTATTAGTGGGGTTACAAATAATGGGACTACTAATGGAACTGTTTCGTGGACACCTACTCAAGCAGGAACATATTACTATATATGTTCTTTACACGGAGGTATGGTTGGAACAATAACCGTTCAGCAATAGCTGCTGTTTTAGTCATAAAGAGGCGAAGGGCTATGTAATATTATATCAGCTGTAGTCTTTAAAGAAAAACCATTCTACAAAACCCACCCCACCCTAAGGTAATCAGATAGGTTAGAAAGTTTTCAGAAAAACAGTTATTAGGAGGAGTTTTAGTAGGTGTTTTATCGTTTATTTGTCGTAAATAGGGACTTAACCTATAAATAAAATATTGATAATCAATATTATTAGCTAATATTATTAGTTACTGTATTGGGAAGTAAGTATAAGTTTAAGGGAGTTTCAATTACTACACCACTTTTGTGGGTTTTGTTATTTTAGGGGTTAGTTTAGTATCTTTAATAAAAAAATGAGAAAAAGAGATTTAATTATAATCATAAGCGCTTTTCTAAGCTTTATTTTATCAGTTTATTTGTGGTTTTCTGGTGAAAAAGAAATGGGACAATATGTCTCTATTTGGGTGCCTACCATTATTGTTTATGGAATTTTTGTTAACACATTACCAAAAAGATGAGTGATTTACAATTATTTATCATTGGATGTGTTTTGTTTATGCCTGTTATTTTAGTAATGGTTACATCAATAACTGAACTCCAGAAACCTAAGACAAAAAACTCAGATAAGTCAATAGGTTATTATATAAATCAAATTGGATTATCAGTCATTTTAATAGGTGTTTTTGTTCTACTAGGAATTGTTATTTTTAATTACTAAAGCATTATAATAAAAGAATAAAAATCACCCCCCCCCCGCCATATTGAATTTACTTGTTGGGGGGGTAATTTATGATTAGTATCCAGGATTTTGCTCAAGTGCAGAATTAGAATCTAAATCTTGTTCAGGAATTGGAAATAAAACATGATGTGACTTAGCATTTGCTTTACCTCGAGCCTGTGCACCGCTTATAAAACTTCCATGGCGAATTAAAGACCTTCTTCTATGTCCCTCAGCATGAAATTCCCAACCTCTTTCAACAAGAATTTGATCTCTTAATGATTCTTTAGTTGGAAAATCAGCTAAATTATAATCAGGAGCATTAGATCTTGATCTGACTTGATTCAATAAATCTATCGATTCTTGACTAGGACCACTAATTTCGTTTAATGCTTCAGCTCTATTAACTAAAACTTCGGCATACCTTAGGATTGGCATATCATTACCATGACGTGGACCTAAACCATTAGGGTCTGGTGTGAATTTAACTGGTCTTGGATATTTCTTTTCAACACCTGCAGTAATAGGGTCAGTCATCAAATTAATTAGATTACCTCCTTTATTAATGTATTGTTTAAGAATCCATCCGTATTTTCCGTTAGGAGGATCATACTCATTAGCCCTTTGGTCATTAGGATCAAATGAATTAACAAACCATCTCCATAGTTGAAATTGTGCTCCATAATTTACTTGCCCAGTTTGATAACCAACAGGATAAGCGTGAGGAGTGTAATTCCATGCTAATGCCTGTATTGGAGCTGTAGCCAATGAGCCAAAAACAAAGATCATCTCTCTATTGCCTTCATTCTCAACTGAAAACACTCCCTCTACATTTGGAAATAAACTATGATAACCAAGATCAATTACTTGTTTATTTGCATCAGCAGCTTTTTGCCACTGCTTTGTATCAAGGTAAAATCTTCCAAGAAGCGTTAGTGCAGCTGATTTAGTTGCTTTACCATAAACTTCGGGTTCAATCGGGAGGTTTTGAGCTGCACTTAATAATTCACTTTCTATAAATGCTCGGGTATCTGCATCACTTGCTCTTGAAGGAGTCAAATTTAATTCACCTGAAGTAATTAATGGAAGCCTGCCAAAAAAATCATAAAGCATAACATAATTATATGCTCTTAAAAAAGTAGCTTCAGCTTTAAGTGCAGCAACTTTTGAAGCTGACAGAGAAGTAACGTTATCTATGTTATCCAAAATGGAATTCGCTACTCCTATTGCAGAGTATCTGTCTCTCCAAATATTTCTAAAGAAATTATTACTTTGATTCCAGTTAAACTCAGCGAAAGTAGCTGCAGGTGCTGCATATCCTCCACCTCTTTCAAGCATTAAATCTGAAGTCCATTCTCCAAAAGTGTACCATTCTTCCCTGTAATTAGGTCTTGATTTCCTGTATGCGGCAGTTAAAGTAGCATTAATTCCACTTTCACTAGCCAAAAAAGCGTCTGGCGCATATTGAGTGAAAACTTCTTCCTCAAGGAAATCCGAACAAGAAAAAGTAATTAGACCGATTAAAATTAAAATATAGTTTTTCATTTTTTTCTTTTTAAAAGTTCAACTTACATCCTATTCTTATTACCCTAGACAAAGGATAATTTGCAAAATCAGCTCTTGAAACACCTGTTCCATCTGAATTACCGTCAGGATCAAACCCAATATAGTCTGGTGCTATTGTAAGAAGGTTCTCCCCCGATATGTATACATTTCCTGATTTAATAAAATCAACACTATCTAAAGGTAAATTATAGTTTAATGTGATATTTTTTATTCTCATGAATGATGCGTCTTGAACAGTATATGTATTTACTTTATTAGTTCCGTCAGAATACGAAGTATAATTTACTCCTGATGGGTAAACTGCATTAGTATTCGATGTTCTCCAACGATCTAGATAATGTATTGCTAAATGGTTTCTTTCTTTATTAATTGGATAAAGAGATTCTGCTGCAAGGTTACTAAAGTTTTCAATTCCTTGAACTCCTTGAATATATATCTCTAAACTAAAATCTTTATATCCAAACCTATTCGTAATCCCGTAAGTGAAATCTGCAAAAGGATCACCAAGTATTACACGATCCGCACCATCAATTTTCAAATCACCATTTTGGTCAACAAATTTTGGATGCCCTGGAAGAGCACTAGGTTGAGCAGATCCGGCAATGTTATCACCCTCTTGAAAAATACCATTTAATTCATAACCATAAAAAGACATAATCGGAGAACCCGTTTGTGTAATTCTATAATTTCCAGAGAAACCAAAACCTCCTGAAATAACATTACCAGCAAAAGATGGTAGCTCTACAACTTCATTTTTAAGAAAAGACATTACGATATCTGTATCCCATGTCCATTCCTTGTCAACATTTCTAGAACTAAAAGAAAAATCAACTCCTGAGTTTTTTACCTGACCAAAGTTTGTTCTTACAAACTGAAAACCAGTTGTGAGAGGAACAGGTTGTTGGAAAAGTTGATCATATGTATTTCTATCAAAATAATCAATACTTCCTGAGAATCTATTATTAGCTAATGAAAAATCAACTCCAATATTTGTTTCCTTTGTTGTTTCCCATTTCAAGTCTTGATTAGCAATTCGAGCAGGGACAGCTCCAGCAACAGTAGCTCCTCCAATAATAGCATTACTTCCAGCTTCAAAAGTAGTTATTGTCTCAAAGTTCTGGATTCCTTGATTTCCAATTTCTCCATAACCTATTCTTAGTTTAAGTTCACTGAAAAGTTCGTCGTTTTCCATAAATGGTTCAGAAGATAATTTCCAACCTACAGATGCAGATGGGAATGTAGCGTACTTATACTTGTCTGAAAACCTTGAGGTTCCATCTCTTCTCACTGAGGCAGTTACTAGATATTTATCTTTAAAAGAATAGTTAACCCTAGCTAAAGAAGATTGTAAGGTGTTTTTAAATTTTCCGGATGAAGCATTTAAAGTCTCGTTATTTCCACTTTGTTGAAGGTTTGTTGTCGTAACATGAGATAACATGTCCGATGCAACTGACTGATGAAATCTTGTTGTATTACTCTCAAATGTTATACCGGCTAATAATTTTAAGCTGTGATCACCAAATTCTCTCTCATAATCTGCAAGATATTCCGCGATCCAATAATTTGACTCACTATTTCTAATGGTTGATCTTCCATTGACGCCTCTTCCCACTTGAAACTTGTCATTTTCATATAAATCCCTTCGAGCATCAGAGATGTTTGTACCAAACCGGGCTGTAGCAGTAAGACCATCAATTATTTTATAATCTATAGACCCTGTGGCATATATTCTGTTAGTTGAAACTTGTTGATCCCAACCCTGTAATAATGCTTCAGGATTTTCAATTGCTACTAGAGGATTTACATCGTAGTATCCTTCAGAATTCAAAGCAGGTCCAATTGTAGGATCAAAAAGCAAAGCAGCAGCAAGCAAGCCTACCCCTTCATTTGTTCCTCTTCCCATTTTTACATTATCGATTTCAGATCTGTTAATACTAAGATTTAGATTTATATTAACTCTATCATTAGGAGTCAAACCATAATTAATTCTGGCATTATATTTTTTTTCTCCACTTTCTCTTATAACTCCGTCATTTTCCAGATAGTTAAGAGAAACATAATAGTTTGATAAATCGGATCCTCCCGACATGGTTACTTGATGGTTTTGAATCATTGAGCTTCTAAAAATTAGATCTTGCCAATCAAAACCTGAACCCATTGCTGATATCTCCGCTGGAGTTGAAAGAACATCTCCTCCACCCTCTACATTAATATCACTAAGCACTTGAAGGTATTCACCACCGTTAAGCATATCAACCCTTTCGTTTACGCCTTGAAAGCCAAAGTAGTTCTCGTATGAAACAGCCATTTCACCACTTTTACCTCTTTTAGTTGTGATTAAAACAACTCCGTTCGCGGCTCTTGATCCGTATATGGCAGATGCAGATGCATCTTTAAGGACTTCAATTGACTCAATGTCATCTGGACTAAGAGCTGTCAGCGATCCTCCTGGAAGACCATCTATTACAACAAGAACAGCGTTACTAGCGTTGATTGATCCAGCTCCTCTAATTTTTATATCTATTGCCCCTCCCGGTGCAGAGTCACTTTGACTAATATGAACCCCTGAAGCTTTACCATTTAGCAACTGAAGTGCATTGGTATTAGCTCCTTTAACAAAATCTTCACTCTTAACCTGAACAATCGCCCCAGTTAAATCTCTTTTTTGTTGAGAACCATACCCTGTTATAACAACTTCATCAAGCTCATTACTAGGTTCAAGATTGAAATTAAAATCAACTAAACCCAAAATTGATACTTCTTGAGTTGAATAACCAACAAAAGAAATCATAAGTTTAGAATTCTCATCTGAAACTTGAATGGAATAGTTTCCATCAAAATCGGTCACTACTCCGTTATTAGTATTTTTTTCAAGTATTGTTGCGCCAGGAAGTGGTTGCCCTGTTTCAT
>CACHZY010000039.1 GCA_902584445.1 uncultured Bacteroidota bacterium
GGTAGATATTATATCAAAACAACTTATACCTTCTCACATTGATGAGTTGCTTTTACATCATTTAGGAAAGACTGCTGAAATCTTAGTATTCCTTTTAGGCGCTATGACCATAGTAGAGATTATCGATTATTTTAATGGATTTGCAACAATCAAAAATTTTATCAAGACAAAATCCAAAAAAGGTTTACTATTTATTTTTTCAGGTCTCGCTTTTTTGCTTTCTGCAATTATTGATAACCTTACAGCAACAATTGTATTAATAACAATTCTTCAAAAAGTTATCATTATTCGTAATACTAGAATATGGTTTGCAGGGATGATTATTATTTCTGCAAATGCTGGAGGAGCTTGGTCGCCAATTGGAGATGTAACAACTACAATGCTCTGGATTGGGGATAAGGTTACGACAGGAAAATTAATTCTGAATTTATTTATTCCATCTATTATTTGTATGATTGTCCCAGTTCTAGTTGCAACTCGTTTACCTGCTTTTAGAGGTAATCTTTCTGGTGATATTGGAAAAAAAGATACAGGTCATCAGGTTCACAAATATGGTTCAACGATGTTATACCTTGGGCTGTCTGCTATTATTTTTGTTCCTATTTTTAAAATATTAACTCATCTTCCTCCTTATGTTGGAATGATGCTATCTCTTTCAGTTGTTGCTGCTTTTGCGGAAATTTTCAGTAATTCAAAAATAAATATTACGTCAATTGATGAGGATCACGAAAAATACTCTAGTCACAGCCCTGTGCACAGTTCTCTTTCAAAGATTGAATTACCTAGTATATTGTTTTTCTTAGGAATTTTAATGGCAGTTGCTGCATTAGAGTCCTTAGGAATGCTATTTGAGTTTGCCGAAACAATAAACAATACTATACCTAATGCTGATATAGTGGTAATACTTTTAGGTTTTGGCTCTGCAATAATTGATAATGTTCCTTTAGTTGCAGCTAGCATGGGAATGTTCTCACAGTTGATCGATGATCCATTATGGCATTTTATAGCCTTTTCAGCTGGAACTGGTGGAAGTATGTTAATTATTGGTTCAGCCGCTGGTGTTGTGGCAATGGGTATGGAAAAAATTGACTTTTTCTGGTATCTTAAAAAGATCTCATGGCTCGCACTTGTTGGCTTTATTTCTGGATCTTTAACTTTTATACTGATGAGAGACCTAATTATATAATTAATTAAAATTTTTTAAATTATAAAACGTTATTATTATAAAGATTAATTTAGTGTAAATGAAACTAGATCAAGAAGCCACGTTACAAATTGAAAAAAAAATTTCTCTTATTGAATTAGTTCAAGAAGGAGGTCTAGGGGGACAAATTATTATTGGTCTTCTTTTTATTTTATTGATCAGTGTTATTTATATTTATTTTGAACGCCTATTTGCTATCAAATCCGCCTCTAAACTTAGTAGTAATTTTATGGCTCAAATCAAAACTTATGTTTTAAACAATAAAATTGATGGCGCTCAAGCCCTCTGTTTGAGTGAAAATAAACCTGTTGCGAGATTGGTTGCAAAGGGACTTTCAAGAATTGGTCGTCCCCTAGAGGATATTAGCACTACTATTGAGAATGCTGGAAGACTTGAGGTTTATAAACTAGAAAAAAATGTCAGTATTCTTGCCACTATTGCAGGTGCTGCTCCAATGATTGGATTTTTAGGAACAGTTATTGGTATGATTCTTTCCATTTTTGAAATTTCCAATGCAGGAGGAAATATCGACATGCAATTACTGGCTAGTGGTCTCTACACTGCAATGACAACTACAGTTGCTGGATTGATTGTTGGTATTTTAGGGTACATTACTTACAACCATTTAGTTGTAAAAACCAATAAGGTAGTTTATCAAATGGAAGCCACGTCCCTAGAGTTTTTTGATTTGCTCAACGAACCTGCTTAAAATGAATTTGAAAGGTAGAAATAAAATTACCCCGGAATTCAGTATGTCTTCCATGACAGATATTGTTTTTCTTCTGCTTATTTTCTTTATGATTGCTTCTACTCTAGCTAAAAATCTTGATACCATTGATGTAAAGCTCCCCCAAGCAAAGGGTAAAACTGAAAACAGAAATACTATAGCTGTAACTATTAACAATAGCAACCAATACTTTATTGACTCTAAACAGGTCTCCAAAAGAAATATTGAGAGTAAATTGATTGAAAGGTTAAAAGATGTTAAAACCCCCGCAATTGTATTAAGAGCAGAACAGAAGGTTCCTATTGATCAGGTTGTTTTTATAATGAATTTTGCAAATAAAAACGGCGTAAAGGTTGTTTTGGCAGTTGACTCCCAATGAAATATTTCAAAACAGCTCATGAAAAAAAATCAGCAATCATTACCACTTTGATTACTACTCTGCTGATATTATTATTTTTTATAATTGGATTAAAGTATTATGATCCTCCTATAAGTTATGGTATGGAGGTCAACTTTGGAAATGTAAATCAAGGAATGGGAAAAGATATTCCAAAAGAGGAATTAGTTTCAAATATTGAGCCCAAATCAGAACCAATAAAAAAAACGATAAACCCTACTCCAAAGCCCGCTACTCAGAATAAAGTTATTAGCCAAGAAATCAGTGATGTAAATATCCAATCAAAAAAATCGGAAGAGGAAGTGGTTAAAAAAAAAATAATTCCAAAAAAACTTAGTCCCCCTAAACCAAAGGTTAATGAGACTACTAAAAATATTTTGTCCAAATTAGTAAATCAAACTAAAAGTGAAGAAAATTCATTTTCTCGAAGTCAAGGAAATGATAATGAATTTGGGGACAAAGGAAAATCAAGTGGCAATCCATATTCAAATAGTTATTTTGATATAGCTGGCCCTAGAGGGATGGGGAAAGGATTTGGTCTAAATGGTAGAAGGTTGGAATCTAATGGTAAAGTTGTTCAAGAATGTGATCAACAAGGTGTCGTTGTAGTTAGAATAACAGTTAATCGAAATGGAGATGTTATCGCTGCTGATCCAGGAGTTAAAGGCACTACAAACACTCACCCTTGTTTGTTAAAGCCCGCTAAATCAACTGCAATGCTTCATAAGTGGTATCCAGACAATGATGCTCCAGCCCAACAAATAGGTTTTGTAGTCATTCAGTTTAAACTCTCGGAATAAGTTGGATTATGATAAGACATTACAATGGATGCTCTCTCAACTTCCCATGTATCAGCAAAAGGGAAAACAAGCTTATCGTCCAGACCTTAGTAGAATGGAGGCATTCTGTTCCCATTTAAATTCTCCAGAAAGAAAAATAAAAACTATTCATATAGCAGGGACTAATGGTAAAGGATCTACTGCTCATATGATAGCATCTGTTTTGCAAGAGGCCGGATATCGAGTGGGTTTATATACTTCTCCTCATCTAAGAGATTTCAGAGAGCGAATTAAAATTAACGGAGCTTTTATAGAAAAGCAGTATATCGTAAAATTTATTCAAAATAATCTTAATTACTTTGATCTAACTTCTCTTTCCTTTTTTGAAATGACAGTTGGCTTGGCATTTAGCTATTTTTTTGATAAAAAAGTTGATTACGCCGTTATCGAAGTTGGTATGGGGGGGCGCTTGGACGGCACAAATCTTATTCTACCTGAATTATCTATAATAACTAATATTGGGTTTGATCATATTCAATTTTTAGGAAATACTTTACCAGAAATTGCCAATGAAAAAGCTGGAATTATAAAACCTAAAACACCATTAATAATTGGAGAAACCCATGAAAAGACTAAAGAAGTTTTTATAGAAAGGGCAAAAATGCTGAATTCTCAAATTATTTTTGCAGACCAGCAAAAATTTGTTGGGTTTTCCTCAGACCTCAAAGGGAGTTATCAAAAGAAAAATATTCAGACTGCCTCAATTGCATTATTAAGACTTAAAATAGATCCAAAAATTATTAATTCAGGTTTGATGAAGGTAATTCCGAACACAGGTATTCAAGGTCGTTGGCAAATTCTTGCTAATAATCCTTTAACCATAGCAGATGTTGCTCACAACCAAGAGGGTCTGGATTATGTAATTCCTCAAATTAAGTCACAATCTTATAATAAACTTCATTTAGTATTGGGTTTTGTTAAGGATAAGGTAGCTGAGAAATTATTAAGACTCTTTCCTGAAAATGCAATTTTTTATTTTGCTGCCCCTAATATTCCAAGAGCACTCCCAATTGCGGATTTAGAAAAAGTTTCTAATAATTTAAATTTAAATTTCAAAACATTTCCAACTGTTGCTCAGGCAATGTTAAAGGCTCAGTCAATGGCTGGGTCTAATGATTTAATCTACGTAGGCGGAAGTACTTTTGTTGTAGCCGAGATACTCTAAATAGCTATATTTGCAAATCAATAATTTACAAATTTTATGGATCCATATGAAGAATTAGTAAGCGTAAATCCAGGAAACGGATCAGCATCCGAGTATAGATATCTTGGATCGCTAATTCAGAAATACTCACCAGGTAACGTGCTTATTTTTAGTGTTGGAAAAGACTCCAGTCTTTGGATGAAACTTAACAAACACGGGAATACACTTTTTTTAGAGGATGTAAGGAAGTGGGTGCGTTTCAGTAGAAAGATTTCTCCAGAAATTAATATAATAAAGGTGAATTATTCCACCAGACGTAGAAATTGGAAGAAATTGTTAGGTCAAGACAAAAAGTTACAAATGCGACTACCTGACTATGTTGAAAATACTGTTTGGGATATTGTTTTTGTTGATGGTCCTAGAGGGTATAATGACAAGGTGCCTGGGCGAATGCAAAGTATATTCTCTGCTGCAAAACTTAAAACACGCCATTTATTGGTTCATGACTGTGACCGCGAGGTTGAAAAAGTTTATTTTACTGAATATATTGGTGCTCCTACTAATATCGTTGAAAAACTATATCACAAAGAATTCAAATTTGAATAAATTCTTGGTTGTGCGATTTTTGTTTTTTTTTATTCTCCTTTCTTTTATATCAAGAATAAGTGGCCAGTCATTTGAGGTTTATGCAGACAATAATAGAGTTGAAGTTTATGAACAAAATGACACCCCCTTAGATCTTGGATTATCAGCATATAAATTTGTTAGAATTCCCTACAATGGAAGTTCAATTGACATAAATATTAAAGTAAGAGATTTTGAATTTAAAAATACTGATTGGGCTATTTCCCCAAAGCGTTATAAAATAAATGGAATCAAATCTGGAAACACTTTATCTTTTTCTTTTAATCGCCTAGGGTACGTGGTAATTTTATTTAAGCAAAACCAAGATTTTACAAAACGCATTGTTTTACTTTTTGAAAAACCTGAATTCATCCCTGAAAATAGGGTAGATATTGTCGATACTTATGGAGTAGATAATACTGGAAATAAAAATGAAACAAGTAAAATTCAGAAGGCTTTAGATGAGATTTCTGGAAGCAGAAAAGTTCTTTATTTCCCCCCCCGGTGTTTACAAAACCTTTACGCTTCAGTTTAGAAGTAACAGTCAAATTTATCTCGCAAAAAATGCTCGAATTTTAGCAGATGACAGTACTCTTTCTTACTATATATCAGATGATGAGACCGGGATTAATCGTTTTTTACTAATTAAAAATATTGAGAATCTGTCAATATCAGGACTAGGAACTCTGGATGGAAATGGTACAAAGATATTAGCTGTATCCCACGCCGAACTTGCAAAAAATGTTAAGGAGATCCGATTATTATTTATTTATAATTCTAAAAATATTAATATTAATGGTGTTTTACTCAAAGACTCAGCTCGTTGGAATACTCATATTCTTAAGTCTGAATCTGTCAGCTTTCGCTATTGTAAATTGATGAATAATCCGATTGAAAATAAATTACTTGGAAGTTTGGATGGTTGGGATCCAGATAGCTCATCGGATATTTTGATAGAAAGCTGTTTTGGATGGGCTGGGGATGATACTGTTGCAATAAAATGTACTGGATATGGAAGTCCACTTGGCAAGGTTCCAAATGCAGAAAATATTACTGTTAGGGATAATGTCTTTCTAACCAAAAAATCAGGATTAAAAATTGGTACCGAAACTTTTTGTAGCAAAATGCAAAATATTCTTTTCGATAATAACGATATAATCGAGTCGGATCGGGTGATGGGAATAAATGTGAGAGATGGAGCAATTGTTCAGGATGTAGTTTTTAGAGATAATCATGCAGAATTAAGTTTTCCCGATAGAAAACAAAATGGAATGAATTTTTATATAACAAAAAGAGATAGGAACATTTCTGAATTGGGGAAAATACAAAAAGTAATAATTGAAAATTGTTCATTTGATATGGCCTTCCCAAAGAAGTTTGCCTTTTTTAGGCACTATCCTGAAACCCTTGAAACAGATCTAAGTATAATTTTCAAAAATCTAATTGTTGCTGGTGAAAAGGTTGAAAATTTCAATTCTAATTTTTTTGACCTTTCAAAAAATAATGCCCAGCTGATTTTTAAAGATTTAAAACCTTAGGTAATTTTCTAAAAATTATATTTCAAAAATATTTCAGTTCCAGTTTTCTGTACTTCAACATCATTAGCTTCTCCTCTGAAGTCGTATCCATATCCAATTGAAAGCCCAATTTTAGTTGAGAGAATTGCCATTACATTAAAATAATTGGTTGATTTATAACCCCCTCCAAATTCTATTACACCCTTGTAATCAATTGTCCCTCCGAAATGGGTTGTATTTCCAATCCCTGGGACTATTTTTTGACTCAAATATGGATTAAATGTAGAATCAAATACACCTATTGGAATGTTTGCTCCAGCCAGAAGATATGTAGACGGTTTTTGACTTCCTATAAAAGAAATATCGTCAGTATAATTCTTTGGATTTAAAAAGTTAGGAACAGATGCTGAAAAATATAGAGACTTTAATTTATACAAAAATCCAAAGCCAATAACGGGATAAGTTTCCTTAGTTATTTCTGGAATAGCTGGATTTGCCGGAACTCCAGGTAGTCTTTGAATCGCATCAATATCAGTAAATTTAGTATGAACACCACCCTTAACCCCTAAATATACAATCTGTTCACCGCTTACTTGAATTTTATAACTCGCATCCAAGGTGTACATGGTTCTCTGGTCAATAAATACTTTATTATCAATTACAGAGAATCCAAAGGCAAGATTATTTTTGTGATTTCCATTGTAATAAAAGTAATTTAGTTTTGGAGCTCCTGCTACACCTGAGTTTGTATTTCTATTGGTAAATGAAAGGCCTCTTCCCTCAACTCCTGTGAAAGCAGGGTTAAAAGCATTCATATTAAATCTTTCAAGTAACATGTTTTCATTTACTTGTGCATTTGTAAAATTATAGACTAATAATATTTTTAAAAAAATTAAT
>CACHZY010000040.1 GCA_902584445.1 uncultured Bacteroidota bacterium
TAAAAAAGATATTTTAGCATTCAACCCTGATGTAATTATATACATTGATTATCCTGGATTCAATTTGAGAATCTCAAAATGGGCAAAAAAAAAGGGGTTTAAAAATCATTTTTATATAAGCCCACAAGTTTGGGCATGGAAAGAAAATCGAGTCCATCAGATGAAAAGGGATTTAGATGAACTTTACGTTATTCTACCATTTGAAAAAGAATTTTTTGAAGAAAAACACCAATTTTCTGTTAAATACGTTGGTCACCCACTGCTAGACCGGGTTTTACACTTGAAAAAACCAACTCGATTTTTAACTAAAAACCAACTTTCAGAAACAAAACCCTTAATCGCCCTTTTACCAGGTAGTAGGTTGCAAGAAATAAAAAAAATACTCCCAAATTATCTGACTGTCACCAAGTTTTTTCCACAGTACGAATTTGTTATTGCAGGAGCTCCTGGAATTGCACCAAATGAATATGCTCACTTTCTCAAAGATGAGCAGGTCAAATTGATTTATAATCAAACTCATGATTTATTGATGCATTCAAAGGCGGCACTGGTTTCTAGTGGAACAGCTACACTTGAGACGGCATTATTCAACGTCCCTCAAGTAGTTTGTTACCGCAGTAGTTTTTTAAGCTATCATATTGCAAAACGTTTGGTTAAACTGAAATTTATTTCATTGGTGAACTTAATTTTAAACCGCGAAGTGGTAAAGGAACTAATTCAAAATTCTTTTACCCCCTATGAACTAAAAAAACAAATGGCTTTCATTCTTTCAGATGATGGTCAAAAACAGCTCAAAGCAGATTACCAATCACTGCGATTAATTTTAGGTAAAGGAGGTGCTAGTAAAAAAACTGCAGAATTAATTTTCAAAGCTATTAAGTGATTTTTAACCTATTAATTAAATAGATGAGTCAAAAAAAATGTAATAGCAAATGATAGTGATAAACATTTTAAATTAGTATTTAGGAAAAGGTAGATTTTAAGTTCAGTTTTTAAATTTAGGCACAAAGTTTTTAAAGTACTTTTCGAAATCATCAGGTTTAGAAAAAACCATGTAATCTCCCTGTTTGATCATTTTTAGGTAAAGCTCCAATTGTTGAGGGTTTTGATAACCGACTACTGGAGTGATTAAATCTCCTCCCTCACTAATGAATACAATTGTAGGATAACCTTTGACGCCTAAAAACTGGGTGAACTGATGTGTAGCGTTTCTCCCTTTTTTGATTGGATCATAATTAGGGTTTTTAAATGTATTATCATAGTAATTTATGGTTTCATTACCTTCAGCGTTAAACTTTACTGCATAATAGTGCTCACCTATATATTCAGCAACATAAGGATTTTGAAAGGTTTTTTTGTCCATAAGCTTACACGGTCCACACCAATCTGCATAAACATCCATTAGGATTTTTTTAGGATTTTCTTTTTGTGCTTTGATCGCCTGTTCAAATGAAATCCATTCGATGGCCTGACCATTTACTAAGTTACTTATAATGATAAAAATAAACATGTTTAATCTCATGGCTTCTTAATTTAAATTTATAATTGATCATATATTTTCTGCTTTATGCATAAGACGATTTATTGGTTTTAATATAGCTATAATCAATAAGGCAAATAATGTACAGAAAATGAAAATTCCAGTGAAAGTTACTTTCTCTCCCACTGACTCAGCATTAACTCCAATTCTAGCTGCTAACATATTTCCCATTCCTGATGCAGCAAAAAATAAGCCCATCATTAACGCAGCATATTTATCTGGTGCTAATTTTGTTATAAATGAAAGCGAAACCGGTGAAGCACATAACTCACCAATAGTATGAAAAAGGTAAGCTAAAACTAACCAGTGCATCGATGAATATCCGAATAATTCATATTCTGATGCAGCAAAACGCATGAATAAAAACCCAAAACCCATTATTAGTATACCTACTGCAATTTTAAAAATTGAAGAAGCTGGATTCCCTTTAATTTTTAATTTCATCCATATACGCCCTATAATTACTGCAAGGGTAACGATAAAAAAGGCATTTAGGGATTGAAACCAGGAAGCAGGAACCTCCCAGCCCATGAGAAAACGATTAGTTTTCTGTTTAGCATATAAATTCATTAATCCGCCAGCCTGTTCAAATGCACCCCAAAAAACAATTATCATTAAAAAACTGATCAAAAGTACCTTAATCCTGTCTTTTTCAATTTGAGTGAGTTTTTGTTTTTTTAGTTCCTTTTTTTGATCAGCAGAAATCTTTTTTATATTTCCTACTTTATCTAAATAAGGCTGACCAAAATAGTAGATGAATTGACCAATTATCATACCGACTGCAGCTAATCCAAAACCATAATGCCAGTTATATGTTTCCCCAACCCATCCACATAAAAGTGGTGCAAAAAAAGCGCCTAGATTAATCCCCATGTAAAAGATATAAAAACCCAAATCTCTTCTTTTATCACCTTTTGGGTACAAACCTCCAACCATTGAGGAAATATTTGGTTTTAATCCTCCAACACCCAAGATGATGAAAGCACAACCAATATAGAAGCTAGTCTCACTATCAAAAGATAGAATTCCATGGCCCAAACAAAGCATTAATCCTCCAAGCATAACGGTCTTTTTTTGACCTAAAAAATTATCCGCAATCCAGCCACCAGGAATACATGCAAGATAAACTAGCATGGTGTACCATCCATAAAGCCAGAGTGCTTCCTCATTTGTCCAACCGAAACCTTTATTTTGGTCTGTAGTTTCTGCAACTAAAAAGATAGTAAACAATGCACGCATTCCGTAATAAGAAAAACGTTCCCATAATTCTGTAAAAAATAAAACGAATAAACCAGCAGGATGACCAAATAGAGTTTTTTCAGAGTCTGGTATAAAGTGTGCTTTTGTCATATATTTGGCAATCTTTCAAATATAAAGTTAGTCTTTTTAGTAGTAAAACTTTTTTTCATTTTTATTGATTCCTACAGGTAATAGGTAAATTTTGAAATGACGTATATTTACAATTCTCAGATATGTCTCTAGATGTCAAAAAAAGTAGAAGGTTTTTCCAAGTTCACCAAAGCCGAAAAAATTGAATGGGTAACTCAATTGCATTTCGATAATCCAGAAAATGCAAAAAAGTTAATCAGTGGCTATAGTCATTCTAACCCCTCAATACAAAAGCTTCACGATGAATTTGTAGAAAATTCATTAACTAATTTTTACTTACCACTTGGAGTCGCTCCAAATTTTTTGATCAACGGAACTACTTATACTATTCCCATGGCTATTGAAGAAAGTTCCGTTATAGCTGCAGCCTCAAAGTCAGCAAAATTTTGGGCTTCTAGAGGTGGGTTCAAAGCTAATGTAATTGGAACCGAAAAAATTGGACATGTACATTTTTTATTTAAAGGTAATACTGAAAAGCTCAATTTATTTTTTAAAACTAAAAAACAAAGTTTACTTGAAAGCACCTCATCGATTACAAAGAATATGCGGAATCGTGGTGGAGGAATTAAAAGAATAATTTTAATAGATAAAACTGACTTAATGGAGGAATATTTTCAGTTACATCTAACTTTTGAAACTGTAGATTCAATGGGAGCCAATTTTATTAATTCTTGTTTGGAACAAATTGCTAAGACACTTCAATCTGCCGCCCTAGAATATGATGATTTTAATGAGGAAGAAAAACAAATTGAGGTTGTAATGAGTATTCTTTCCAACTATGTACCTGGATGCATTGTTCATGCATCAGTTAGCTGTCCTGTAGAGCAGCTGGAGGAGACAAAAGGTTTAAGCTCTCAAGCATTTGCCGAAAAGTTTATTAAAGCCGTTGAAGTTGCTCAAAAAGAACCTTATCGGGCTGTTACCCATAACAAAGGAATCATGAATGGTATTGATGCGGTAGTAATGGCTACCGGTAATGATTTTAGAGCCGTCGAAGCTGCAGCACATGCTTATGCCTCAAAGGAAGGAATATACTCTAGTTTGAGTAATGCTTATATTGAAGATAATTATTTCTTTTTTGAGATTAAATTACCTTTGGCACTTGGAACAGTTGGTGGACTAACTCAACTTCATCCTCTTGTCAAATGGTCAATGGAGTTGCTTGGAAATCCAAATTCAAGAACCCTAATGGAGGTTATTGCAGTTGCAGGCTTAGCGCAAAATTTTGCAGCAATACAATCATTGGTTACATCAGGGATTCAACAAGGACACATGAAAATGCACTTGCTTAATATCTTAAATCAAAAGAAGGCTACGGAAGATCAAAAAGAAAAAGCAATCGTTTTTTTTAAAACCAATACGGTAAGCCATAGCTCAGTAAGCGATTTCTTAAAATCGAATTCCTAATAGAAATGAAGTCATTTTACAGTCGTGGAAAATTATTACTAACAGCAGAGTACCTTGTGCTTAAGGGGGCTCGAGCCTTAGCACTACCAAGTAAACTTGGACAAACTTTGAGTTTTGAAAAAAAACCCTCTAGACAACTTATATGGAAAAGCTTGGATAAAAATGGAGTGCCATGGTTTAATGCCTGCTTTTTGGTAGACGATTTCACTTTAATCAAGACAGATAATACTGAGATCGCCGATCGTCTGCGACATCTTTTATTGGCCATTAGACATCAAAATCCTATTTTCTTGAAATTATCTGGCGGAAATGTAATCACTCGTTTGGAGTTTGAACGTTATTGGGGCCTAGGGACCTCATCCACTTTAATTGTAAACTTAGCTAAATGGGCTGGTATTAATCCTTTCGCCCTTCTTAATGAAACCTTTGGAGGAAGTGGTTATGATATTGCCTGTGCAAATGCTAAAAAAGCTTTACTTTATAGTTGGAAAATGGAAAGGCCTGAGATTGAAGATTGTGATTTTGATCCCAACTTTAAAAATGCTATTTACTTCGTTTATCTAAATCAAAAGATAAATAGCCGCCAAGCGGTTAAAGAATTTATGGAAAAAGATATTAATGATAAAGAAATTAGTAGAGCAAATGAATTGTCTTTGTTAATTAGCACTTCACAAAGTCTAAGTGAATTTGAACTACTTCTGTGGGAACACGAACGTTTTATCGGTCAACTTCTATCAATTGAGCCAATAAAAGAAAAATGCTTCAAAGACTTCAAAGGCGCTGTTAAAAGCCTAGGGGCATGGGGAGGGGATTTTATCCTGGCAACTGGAGACTCCAGTACACCAAACTATTTTAAGGGTAAAGGTTATTCAACGGTATTCACTTACGATGAATTAATTTATTAATTACCTAGTAGTAAACTGGACGATTATCTTCTATTATTGCAGCAGATTTTAGCGCATTATAAATTACCGAACTTATTCTATTATTTTCTTCAATTTTCAAAACATTAGCATAAGCTTGATAGCTTTCAAGGTTTTCAGCAATTTCCTTAGAAGAAACTTCAATCATGTAAACACCATTACTTCCTTTAATAATAGCTGAAGGTTGATTTAATTCCATCGCAAAAGCTGCGCCAATGACATAAGGCTCAGAACCAGCGCCAGGAAGCACGTTATTCTTCTGCGTTAAGGCAGTGGCAGTTTCTATATCTTTCCCTAACAAAACGGAAAGGCTATCCAACGAACTGTATGAATTATACATTTCTAATAAATAATCAGCTTTACTCTTTTTTATTATTTCTTGAGTAACTTCTTCTTTAATTGCATCAATATTAATTGAGCCCTCTGATATAATGTCCGTTAACTGGGCAACAACGTATCCTCCTTTGGTTAAGCTGAATCTCTTAATTTCATCAATTCTGGTTCGATCATTAAATAACCATTGAACAAGATTTCTCTGCCGTTGGATGGAAGGTAGATTTTCATCCAGAATATTGACTTGATCGACCTCCTTAATTTCATATCCATATTTCTGAGCTGTTGCCTGAAAATCTTTTCCATTTATACTCTCCATTTCAAATTGGGTTGTTTTCTGGAATATTTCATTAGAGGTTTCCTCGGAGGGAACGATTTGCTTAACAACATCAGCAATTAAAACAATATCTTCTTTATCCGTTACTTTAATTATGTGGAATCCAAATTCAGTCTCTACTATTCCAATTCTTCCAACCCGAGATCTATTACAAAATTCGAAAAACTTATCTGTCATGGTTCCTTCTTGGAAAAAACCTAGATCACCACCCATAGAGCTTGAAGGACCGTCAGAATACTGAATGGCTAAATCAGAAAAGTCATCAGGTTTTCTTCGAGCCTCACGGTAAAATTTATTTGCCATTTTTTGAGCATCTTCTTTACTTCTGGTAGTTTGAGCACTAGCACGAGAGGCACCCTCATAAGAAACTAAAATGTGACTTGCTCTAATTGATCCACCATTTTTCCTGTCAATAAATCTTGAGATTTTAAATTGTTCTCCATCTTCGTAAGGTCCAAAAACATCACCTTTTTTAAGTTCAAAAAGAATTTCAGCATAATCATTCGCAAGAGTCCCTTTAGCACGATAAACAGAATCAAAAGGCACCTCGGAGTGTTGCTCAACAAACTCAGTTATATTTTGAGTTGTTTTTAAACCCTGAATGGTGTCATTCAATTTGGACACATCATTGTATTCAACCCTTAATTCTTTTAATTTTTCTAAATTATCTCGAATTCTATTTTTATCTTCATCAGTTGCTAGTTCAGGAAAAACTACATAATTAACCTTCCTTGAAGCTTCTAACTCAAATTTTTCTTTGTTTTGATTTACGTATCTATTTATGTCACTAGGCGATATTTTAAATAAGCTATCAGGAACTTCAGTGAACGGAATACTGACAAAATTAATATTGACCTTATCATTCTCAAGGTGGTATGCATCTTCACCCTCTAATTCAGTGAATCCAGAGCTAGATTTTATTAGATCATAATAAATATTTTCCTTGGCTAGTGCAACAATACTTTCTTCCTGAGACCTCCAGTTTTGATAAGCTTGAGGATTTTCAAGACGCAAGCTATTGACAAAGTCTGTGAAAATACCAAAGTCAAATAACCCTGATTCATTTTGAAAACGTTGGTCTTGGACTATTCTTTCGTCCTTAGATAGGATCATCTCAATTTGATCTTTGCCGGCATCTATACCTAATAGATCAAATTCTTGCTTAAAAACAGTTAATCTAATCATTTGATCCCAAACAGAATTTACAGCTT
>CACHZY010000041.1 GCA_902584445.1 uncultured Bacteroidota bacterium
GCTCTTTTAAATTGTGTATTTCCCTCAGGTGGTACGAGCAAAAAAGGCACCCTCGTACTCCGATACCACCCTGTTGCTTTTCCCCAATGAGACTTTTCTCCAAGATGCCAGCCATGATCTGACCAAAGCACGATCCATGTATTTTCCATTAAATCCCTTTTTTCAAGAGCTTTTACCACATCTCCAATAAGTTCGTCAACAAATGAGACTGAAGCTAAATAAGAAGACACTGCATTCTCCCATTGCCCATATTTAACTACGGTTTTATGTCTTCCTGAAGTTTTCGGATATAAAGCCAATTGCTTTGCACGATAGGGTAAATCTTGAAAGTCGTCAATCGGAACCTCTGGTAAACTTACCTTATCAAGTGGATACATTTCGTGGAACCTCTTGGGGTTAAAAAGGGGCTGATGGGGACGCTCGAAACCTAGGGTTAATAAAAAGGGTTTATTTTTAATTTTATCAAGTCGATCAATAGCCCAATCTACACTGACACGGTCGGAAAATAAACTATCAGGTAAGTCCACTGCACCCCAATCAAATGTATGAGCTTTGTTCCAATATCTATCAGCAGGCATTCCATTTAAAGGAAGTTGAAATTTTTTACCTAAAATTGTGACTTCATGGTTTGGATTTTGGTTGCTATTGTGCAAATCTGACGAATTAAAAGGTGCTGCTGATCCAATTCTTCCTCCGTATTCATCAAAAGCTGCCTCAGGAACATTAGATACCCCTCCGTGGAACAACTTCCCTACACCGTAAACTTTATATCCATTTTTTCTAAAGTGTTCAGGCAATGTAATAACATTTGGTAAATCTCTGCTAAACTTAATATTGTTATCATAAACACCAGAAGTTACAGGATACATACCACTTAGAATTGCCGTTCTAGATGGCCCGCAAATAGGAGCAGGACAGTGAGCGTTGGTGAAAGAAAAACCATTTTCGGCTAACCTATCCATATTCGGGGTAATGGCTTTATTGTAACCTAAAAAACCTACCCAGTCATTTAAATCGTCAATAGATATGAAAACAATATTTGGTTTCTTTTGATTATTTGTAATTGAAGGATTACATGACAAAATCAATAGTGATGAAAAAAAAAATATTATTGATTTTAGATTCATTTATCTGCTTGTTTTTAAAAATTTCTCTCCGGTAATTCTGGAAATTTAGCTAATTCAACCGCTAACTTTTTCTTTATTACAATTTGTTCTTTATCTAATTCTTCATCACTAAGTGGGCTTGTCTCTAAAATGTCATTTTTCATATCAAAAAAACGACCATCCTTATATAATTTGTATCTAGCATCTTGTGTAAAAACATTTCTCAGAGGAGATACTTTAGATCTATTGTGGTGATGTGGATCGTAATATATAGTAGTAGTTTCTCTATTCGTAGAATTATCATTTGAAAATACATCCATAAAACTTTTTCCATCAGATTCATTTTTAACCTCTAAAATATCACAGAAAGTTGCATAAAAGTCATTCAAATTTATTAGACCATTATACTCAGTAGGATTTTTTATTTTTTTTGGCCAATTTGCAACCATTGGAACATGATGACCATGAGTAATAGTGTTTCCCTTGCCCCCTCTAACAGGTCCATTTTTCGTTTCAGAAACTAAATTAACATTAGTGCCGTTATCCCCAACAAAAAGAATTAGAGTATTTTCGGCTATACCTTGATTTTCTAATTCGTGCTTTATTTTTCCAATAATCTTATCCATATATTCAACCATGTCAATAAAAAAACGGTTATTTTTCTGTGATCTTGTCTCAATTGATTGCCACTCTGGAGAGTCAGGAGTTGGTACAAATGGACTATGAACTAGAAGCATTGGATAGTAAATAAAGAAGGGATTATCCTTATTCTTTTTTATAAATTCAATAGCGTAATCAGAAACAACATCTGGTCCATAAGCATCTTCATCTCTCGGTAAAAACTCTCCATTTTGCTCTATTAAAGGGTTAGCAAATCTTTCACCATCGGATTTCAGTTTTGTTAATTGCCATAAACAATATTCATCAAAACCAAAATGATTCGGTCTTCTATTGTCATTAAATCCATCAATCTTGTATTGAATACCATTAAGTTGCCATTTGCCTACAATTGCAGTTTTATAACCATTTTCTTTAAATAAATTACCAAAGGTTTTTTCATTTGGATTTAAATAAGTGAAATACTCGTAGTTTTTATAATTATATTTCCCTGTCATAATCTTTACCCTTGATGGAGTGCATAAAGGCTGTGAAAGTGCCTTTTTGAAGTTTACTCCATTTCTAGCCAATGAATCTAGAACAGGAGTTCTATAGGATATACTTCCATTTATACTCAAGCACTCAAATCCAATATCATCAGCCATAATTAAAATTACGTTGGGTTTTGGCGTTTTTTCATTAGGAACTTGACAAGCAATTAATATCATTGTAATTACAGTTATTCCCAAACCAACAATATTTATATTTTTTTTCATTTTCTAATTAATTTCTACTTTGTTACCTTTTAATTGATAAATTGCATTAATCAATGCAACCGATTTTTTTGCCTCATTAATATCAACTTTAGGCTTTTCATCATTTAAAATTACATTAATCATATTTTTAATCGAGCTAATATGAAGTTGATCACTAATTGCCATGGGGTCAGAAGCACCAGAACCTAAATTAGTTTTATTGGTAATTAACTGGTTATTAATTTTATCAACTGTTGATGAAATAATTTTACCTCCAGTAAAGCAGATACTCCCCTTCGTTCCATATATAGATATTGATTCTGGCTCACCTGGAAACAGAGAGGTTCCAAAAGATAAAGTTCCTAACGCACCACTTTTAAATTTAAAAGAAGCTACTCCCAAATCTTCCCCTTCTATATCGTGATAAAGAGTATCAATAAATCCGGAAACTTCACTAACCTCGCCCATTAAATCAAGTATTAGGTCAATAGTATGAATTCCTTGATTAATCAGTGCGGCTCCTCCATCCATAGAAAGTGTGCCTCGCCATGAATTCTTATAATAATTTGGAGGGCGATACCAATTAATAGTTGCTTGGCATAATAAAACTTTTCCTAATATGCCTGAATCAAAATAATTTTTCAATTTTATGTATTCAGGATTTTCTCGATTTTGAAAGACGCAACCGATTTTTATCCCTGAGGATTTTACCACAGCAGCGATTTGATCAATCCTTTCAATTGTAGTTTCTAATGGTTTTTCACAAAGAATATTTTTTCCTGCCTTTGCAACTTTAGTTATTGTTGCTCCATGTAATCCACTTTCATTGCATATACAAACAATGTCGACTTCAGGAATTTTGAGCAAGCTTTCTATATCTGAAAAAACAGGACAATCATAAAGTTTACAAACTTCTTTAGCTCTAGTTTCAGATTTGCTAACTAGCCCTAAAAGATTAGCATTGTCAATTTTTTCAATACAGTCAGCATGAAATTTAGCAATATTACCAGTACCTATAATTCCAAATCCAACCTTTTTTTCCACGGTGTTTACAATTAATCTGACATACTTGAAGGAAGTAATTCATCAGCTGTTGCCCAATCATAATTGGGCTCTTCCCCCAAAACATATTCCAAAACACCTCCTTTTACCAAATCGTTGTGATGGAACCAAGATTGATTCATAGAAGCTCCATTAAGTTTAACGCTTTGAATATACTTGTTTTTAGAGCTATTGTTTTGAGTATTTATAGTAAAGCGTCCACCAGGATAATAATCCTTGTCTAAATGAATGATAATTTGGTCAAATACGGGGCTAGAGAGGTCATAGGTAGGATCAATATCTGCGCCTCCTTTCATTTCAAAAAGCCCCATTTTCATCAGCACCGATAATGCACCCATTAGTCCCTGGTCTTCGTCTCCGCTATAGCCGTGCTGGGGATCATTATCGCTGTAAACTTCTTCAATAACATCTCTAACCCATTTTTGGGTTAGCCATGGTTGTCCAAAATAATTAAAAATATATCCAGTCTGCATCGAGGGTTGATTTCCGTAATTTATAAATGCTCTTCTTCGATGACTTGAAACAAAGTTATCTCCTCGATAATTATGTGCAACAAATCCGTGTTGTTCAGCAATTAAAAAAGACTGGTTTAATCTTCTAGCAGCATTGTCTTTTCCTCCCATTAGATAAGCAAGCCCTGCTAAATCATGTGGAACAAACCAAGTTGCCGCAGCGGCTGTAGCTTCGACAAATCCCGAGCCAAGCGGGTCCTTGTAGTCCCCCTCATAAACTAATGGATTAAAAGGTTCTATCCAATTTCCATCAAGGGTTCTCCCACGCATCCAGCCACTGGTAGAATCATATATGTTTTTATAGTTGGCTGCTCTTTTAATAAGCATTTGGTGATCATCATATTTATTTAATGCCTTTGCCATTTGAGCCAGTGTCCAATCCTGATATGCATACTCCATCGTAACCCCTGGGCCACACTGATGATAGCCATATTGTTTTTTGTAAAGCGGAAATGGAACATAGCCTCTATCAATATAATATTCTATTCCCCCCCCCTTTGTTAGTGTAATGTTCATAGCCTACTTTACTCATAATCCCACCTGGCATAGCATTTTTAAGCATTCCCTCGTAGGCTTTATCTATATCAAAGCCTCTGATCCCTTTCATGTAGGCACTTACAATAAAAGGAGTTGTAGATGCCCCTGTCATTACATAAGTGTAATTTCCCCCTGAAGGGCCTCTTGGAATTAGACCTCCATCATCATACATCAATAACATTGAATTGATGAACTCCTCACTAATTCTTGGGTAAACCAAATGCCATAGGGTATTTAAAGTCCATTGAGCTCCCCAAAAAGAATCAGAATTATAATGATTAAATCTTGGTTTTCCGTTTTGATCTAAAGGGATTTGTCCAATTCTTTGTTTTTCTCCTGTCATATCACTGTACTTACCATCGACATCACTAATAATTCTGCGTCCTTGAAGAGCGTGCCACAAATCGGTATAGAAACGAACTTGTTGTTCTTTAGTATTTCCTTTAATCTCAATTCTGCCTAAGTAGTCATTCCACTGGTTTTTAGAATCCTTAACAACAGCATTAAAATCCCAATGGGGTAGCTCAGTATTTAGATTTAACTCAGCTTGCTTAATGCTTACATATGAAATAGCTACTTTCATAAGTAACTGCTCCCCCTCCTGGGTCTTAAAAACTGGATATACCCCACCGTTCGAACCTTCAAATTTCTTAACTAATCCCTTAAGCTCTCCGTCTTTAAAAGCATGAAGCGCATCAAATGGTTTGTTGAAATGAATAGTAAAGAAAACCTTGGTCGCTTTTGGCCTTCTTCTAGTTTTTTCCATTACTGCGTAACCATTAAGTTGTTGGTTAGAAACTTTTTTAACATACCCACTATCTGTTCCTGATGGTCCTAATTGAGCTGATAAGTCTAAAATAATTGCACTTTGATCAGATTTAGGAAAAGTATAACGGTGAAATCCTACCCTAACTGTGGATGTCAATTCAGCCTTAATATTATAATCATCTAAAATAACCGAGTGATAGCCAGCCTCAACCGTTTCGTGATCATGAGAATAACTAGAGCCATACTCTTTTGGACCTAGGTGTGCCTTAATTTTACCAGTAGTAGGTAATACAGGTACACCAGATAACTGCCAAGCGTGAATATGACTGAAAAAATTTATTGTTTTTTGATTGTATCGATATCCTGATTCCCAAGCACCAGCTGTTCCCATATCAGGACTTAAATTCACCATACCAAATGGACGTGTTGCAGAGCTAAAAAAGAACCATCTCGAATTAGCGGAATCGACAAGAGGATTGACAAGATCAACAGGACGTTGACCATAAACCAATGGTCCAATCAATAGAATGTATAGTAAGATTTTTTTCATTTTAAATTTTTAAGTGTTTATCAGATAGAGATAACAATTTATTTTCATTGACTTTTAATCCGAATCCAGGTTTAAAATCAACGACGACTTTTCCTTCATTATTAAGCTTAGTTGATTTTTCTTCAATACACCTTAAAAAAGTGTCTTGTTCCTGTGGTTTTTCCATTGCTTCTACCCACGAGGCTTCATTTCCAATTGCGAGTTGTTGCCAAAAGGTACAAGCTGCACCAATATAACTACCGTCTCCAATCATAATACCCTTATTAGAAGCCTTAATAACTTTAGAAATTTCGTTAATCTCGGTAAAAGTTCCCATTTGATTAGGATGAAGATTAAAATAATTTCCCATACGCTCATCAAAATATTTTATACTTTTTGATGCCGGTCGCATAATTTTATCGGGAACAATCGATAATTTACCAACATTTGCCTGTAAAAAGATTAATTCCTCTTTCATTAAACTCGCCGGATCTTCAACTCCATCCATTCCAGCCTGGTTAAGAGAAATCATTATTTTAGATAATTTATTGAGGACTTTCACCCCACAATATTTAGCTGGATTGCTCCTTGAAGTTCTGCCAACGATATTACTATACCCTCTATTAGGGTCACCTAAGATAAATGAATCAGGTCCAAGAAATTTTCTAAGTGCACTAACATTTCTTTTATCGACATCGAGTTCTCCAAACATTTTAATTTTCACATAACGATGCATATTCTGATCTAATGCTATTCTTGCTTGTTTAACAACCAACTCAGTGTCTCTTTCTAAAATACAGAAAATTGCAGGCACAGGATTAGTACCTTTCAAACCCCATATTTTTATAGTGGGTTTATTTTCCAATTTACCCATTAAATCATAAAGGGTCATTAACAGCCCCTCTGAAATTATGGGATGCCAATTACCTTGAAGAAATTGATTTCTTACCTTATCAATAGCTTCACCCAAATTCATGCCTCTGAGTTTTTTAAATTCTCTAGACCAAGCAGCAATATCAAAATTGGGCTTATTACTGGAAACTTTTGTTTCACCCCAACCTATATGACCTCCTCCTTTAATATTAATCATTACATGTTGCCTATTTTTCCAGACACCATAACTGAAGTTACGCTC
>CACHZY010000042.1 GCA_902584445.1 uncultured Bacteroidota bacterium
AATAGAGGTTTGAAAAGAGGTACTTGAAACAGTCAGAGATGTCTCAGTTCCATTTAGCCTGGGGGACAAACTTTGATAAATGTCTTGAACTTCTTGATTGGTTAATTTTCTGTTATATGCTAAAATCAGGTTTATCTTTCCCCTGTAAGATCTTCCTCCCCCACCATGACCTTTTGAAATTTCATATCTAAAACTATTTCCGAAACCGACATTATTTGAACGATAGGTTCTTACAAATACCCACTGATTCAGTACAGTGGTATTTTGTGTTATAAATGATCCATTTACAAAAACATCAGAGGTCGAGCCTTTTTGCCAATCATTGTTATCAAATTGGTTTTGCACCCTAATCTGGTCTCCGTTAATTCTAAAAGAATCATCTTGAAAATTGTAATGACCAAAAACGGTCTTAATGCCTCCTCCAGTCTCTAATTTTTTAATTACTATGAGATCTCTATACTCTTGACTTATATCTACGCTATTAAAACCATGACTATTGGAACTGAAATCAAAGTTTTTAATTTGAGCCCCATTTAGACCAAATGCGGGAAGTGTAGTTGCTTCAGCATGAGCATTTTGTCCACTTAAATCAAACCAAGTATCTCCGTTCCCAGGGTATGAGTCTGAATTTGAGGTGTCCAAATGCAAAATCAGACCATTGGTTGGAATGGCTAGGTCACTACTCAAAAATCCTAGATTATTAGGTGATTCATTAACATTTGTAACACTAACAGTAAATGCCTTGGCATAATTGTTGGCTCCGTCAAATACATTTAAATATATATTATAGGCAGCCTTACTCTCATAATCAGCAGTGGAATTTATAATTAAACTAGTTCCACTAATTGTAAAGCTGGAATTATCGGCGTCATTGGATCCATTTCCATTAATTAGAGAAAAAACATGAGTATCACTTGTATCAGAGTCAACAGCTGACAAAGAGGCAATTGTTGAACTAGCAGATACAGTTTCTAGAAAAGTTGTTGATGAAATACCAATATCTGTAGGTGCTCTATTTAAATCAATAACTGCAATTTCAAAAGGCTTTGTATATGTTAAATCACCATCACTTACTTGAATATTGACAAACAATTTTGTAGTTATGTCATAATTTATATTTCCATTGTTAACCTTTAATTGATTACCCGATATATTAAAGTATGAGTTATGTTGATCATTGTTTCCATCACCTTGAATGATTGAGAATGTTAAATTTGAAGTATCAGAATCGGTAGCTGTAAAGCTTCCAACTAGTGTATTAACTGGTGACCCCTCAAAGATCGATGCATATGAGGAAGTTGGAGTTGAACTATTTGACATCAAGTTAAAATTAGAACTTACCTGAGCAGATGTCAAAGCAGCGTTATAAAGTATGATTTTTCCAAGTTCTCCATCTCCATATGTAGAATGACCAAAACCAGGGAGCTGTCCGATAGTCAAATTAAGAGTGTTTGTTGCTCCAAGAGTTATGGACTTGGTCACACCCACTTGAGATCCGTTTATATATGTTTTCTGATTGTTTGATGAGTCAATAGTTATAGCAATAGTATACCAATTACCCGCACTGATGTCATTAGTGGCATCATATGCTGGTCTTAAGGAGTTGACATTTTCTGTTTGATTATTCCCTACTTGTGTTGAGATATCGATTTGCTTGTCACTGCCTATCCAAGAAGAAAAATTACTGTTTTTGTTTTCTCCTTTTGAAATTCCAGGACTATATGAGGAATTACTCCAATCAGGTTTTAGGGTATAGATTAAGGTTAAATCATTTTCAAAGTTTAGTGAGCTATCATATTGAATTACTACTTTATCATCATTTCCATCAAATGAAAACCCTCCATCAGCTGAGGAATTGTATGTTGCACCATTAATTAAACCATTATTATAATTACCACTTAAATCAAACCACTGATTACCCGAGCCTGGGTAGGAATCTGTATTTTTAGCATTTAAATAAAGAACTAAATTATTTGTATCGACTTCTAAAAGGAATATATCGCTAGGTGCTTCATTAACATTGGTAACACTTACTGTAAAGGCTTTAGCAAAGTTATTTGCTCCATCATAAACATTTAAATATATATTATAACTAGCTTTAGTCTCGTAATCAGCAGTAGAGTTTATAATTAAACTAGTTCCACTAATTGTAAAGCTTGAATTGTCAGCGTCATTGGATCCATTTCCATTAATTAAAGAAAAAACATGAGTGTCACTTGTGTCAGAGTCAACAGCAGACAAAGTAGCAATAGTTGAACTAGCAGTAACACTCTCAGGAAAAGTTAAAGACGAAACTCCAATATCAGTTGGAGTTCTGTTTAAATCATTTACATAGACAACAAATGAACTTGTAAAACTATTGTTTGATTCATCCTCAACTTTTAGATTAATATTCATTACTGGCGTGTTGTCAAACGAAATAATATTATTAGTCACAACCTGAGTGCCTGAGATAGTAAATGAGGAATTATGCTGATCATTAGTTCCATTTCCACTTACAAGGCTGTATGTGAATTCTGTAGAGTCAGAGTCAGTTGCACTGAGATTGGCCAAAACTGTCCCCACTGCAACTCCCTCATCAATTGTGAGAGACGATGTATTTGTCGGGGAGAAGCTATATCTGGGAGCAAAATGATTACTTAAACTGTTAATCTCATTTTGAGAAAGTTTTCGATCATAAATTATTGCGACAGGGATATATCCTGTGAAGTAATTGCCATTGTCATATCTTGCAATATTTACAAGTGGTGATGTTTGCTGTACAGCAACTTTATCTGAAGAGTTAGAATCGACAAGATTTCCACCATAGTATAGATCAAATCCTGAATCAGTATCAAAAGTAACAGTTCCAAGATTCCAAATATTCAAAATCGATGCACCTCCATTTGGTTGATCAATGACTTTGTCCCAATCATTATTGTGACCAGCTTGGAATTTATTTGTTGCGCCGGCCATAAAAAAAGCATGTTTTGAATCGACACCACCTGATATAATATTATTTGTAGTATTGGCAGTGGGTTTAAATACAGCAAATTTTGTGTATGAATTTACATCTAAAATTGGATCAGAATTATTTGTGGCATAATCACCACCTGCTTGAAAATCGATAACTCCTCCTTTAATAGATGAATCAAACGAGGGGTTTCCTGAGACTGAAAAATCATAATCGTTTCCACTTAAGTCAGACCATGTATTTCCATTTCCAGGATATGAATTAGAATTAGCTGAATCTAAATATAATTTAAGTCCTCTTGTTGGGATTGGTTGGGTAATATCAATTGATGTTGGGGAGGCTGGGTTGGATGTTAGTCCAAATCTAGCAGCGTTAGCATTATAGTTTTGAAGAACGTCATCACTATAAAATGCTTTATTGTAATATCTTACAATCCCAATTTCAGCTTTTAGATGATGATCAGGATTCCCCCAACTTCGGGTACCAATTCTTACATTCCTAGTGGTGTTAATATTTTTATTTACATTCTTGTCTGCAACCTTTTGACCATTTACAAATATTTTTGATTTATTACTATTATGTGTAGCTATAACCTGCACCCACTCATTAGTATGTTGTTGGCTGTAGGAGTCAAGGTCATTCGTATTAATGAAATAGTTAAAACTATTACCTACACCGTGTCGATTAAACAATATATATCCGTCATTATCTGCATCCCTTGCATCCCATATCCAACCACTTGATGTCTCCTTCATTTTAAGCCAGATCTCAATTGTATGATCTTGATGTGAAAAAGGATCATTTAATTGAATGTAATCGTTAGTACCGTCAAGGTCAATCTCTCCTCCAGTATTATTCAATATATTTGGATTCCCATTTAAAACACCGTGGTTATAGTTGTCCGACAAATCGTAAACATCATTTCCAGATCCGGAATAAGAAGTAGAGTTGGCAAAATCTAAATGCAATAATAAATTTGAACTTACTATACCTGGATCGTAGAAAATATCTTCTAGGTTTATATTTTGCTGGGGTGTCCATCCCTGAACTCCAGGAGTCCAAAGTGAGTTGCCATCTATAGCACCAATATCTGTTCCTGCACCAACTGGAGTGTGAGGTACTATTAAGTTTAATTGATTGGTTTGGCCTAATGATATAGAAACGGTATTGGTTAGAGCGACCCCCTGGTCAATAATTTGGTTACTAGTTGGCTGATAATCTGAAATGGTTTTACCATTACCTGGATTATAATTTATAAGGCTTTCAACATTTGCATTATAAGAAATCCCTGGTCTAGATTGATTAATTGCATCCATATTTGCGGTAGAGCTTCCAGTTCCAGTGCCAGAATATAGAGCACCATCATTAGAATCACAAACCTCCCAATTATTCCCGTTTTTAATATAACCCTCTGTACCAATTGGCATTGGTCCATTAGATGGAGCTGAAAATAATACATCACTTCTGTGCGAACCAATTCTCTCTGCAAGATTATTATACATCCATGTATTTGTATTGGAGCAGTCCTCTGCTAGAATAATTATGTCATTTCTGTTATTTATCGTGTTTATAACAGTATTATTAGCAATGATCTGATTATTTCCTTTTATCATTAGACCCAGGGTATTGTCTGCAATATTGTGGTGCATAACCCCAAAGCTTCCAGCTTGAGCAGCATCTCCTCCTGGAGCATCATACCTAAAGGCATATTTTTCCGTATCGTATACAAAGTTATGATGGACCTCTGACCCAAAAACATAGTTTTTTGTTCCCTGAAAAACTGAACCATCAGACTGAGCGTGGCCTGTGCTTGATACTATATTATATGAAAAAATTGACTGCTCTCCTGGCCAGACCGTAGCTGAGGCTCCCGTATGGTATATCTCATTCCCAGTAAATGTATTTGAAGTCCCATCAACAAATACTGAAACCATCAAGCCGTTGAGCTCGGTCGCTGACCAATCTATATTTCGGAAATAAGAATTTTTAATGGTGTTATTATTGCCCTTAATCACAAAAGCTTCACCCTCAGTATTAATGAATAAACAACCACTAACTATTGAGGAGTCAACTCTTGCAGTATTTCCAGAACCTGTTCCAAAAGTAGTTACATTAGCACCAGATAAATCGCCAAGCATTCTTCTTGAGTGTGACGGGAAATAGAAATTACACTCTGATATTTCGATATTCTTACTGCCACTTGTATGAATTGTGGTTGCAAAAAATGTTAATCCATTTATTTTCAGGTGTTCACTACCCGAAATAGATATTGAATAATCTCTTGTTTTTCCTCTTATGGGAGTATTATTTAAGTCAATGCCATTTGGTGGTTTTAGATATAAAAAATCATTTACGTGGTCTAAAAACCATTCATTTTGGTTGTCTAAAAATTCTTTTTTCCCTTCGAAAAAGAAATAGTGATGTTTATCTTTTAATTCTCCATTATTTGACAATCCGGCACCTATTCCATTATCCCCAATTGGATTTGTGTACGTTATAACATCGTCACCTCCCTGCTGAGTATGAGTTGCAATATTGCGGTTAAATGTTCTGAATGATCCTACATTTAGTATTCCAATTGAGTTTGCTAGACTAAGTGATCCAGGGTTTTCATAAGTTTCATCAATTAGAAAAGACCCATCAGTACTTCCACTCTCCTCACCTTGAGCCCAGTTGTCATGATCATAAATTGATAAGTCACTAAATTGAGCATTAGGCCACCTTGCCATAACCATTTGGTCATTTCCTACAAAAAGCTGAGTGATCGACTCCGTAAAACTCTCTACTTTTTTTACACCTACCCCACCTATGGTATCATCTATCCATTGACCTGTTACATTTATTGTACCGTCAATTATTACCTGTTCATTATTGTAATTTGTTATAAGCGTCTCATTTCCACTGGATGAATCGATATTATTTATAATAATTTCTTCATGATAAGTACCTCTTCTGATAAATATTTGATCTCCGGGATTAATTTGAGAAACTGCATGAGTAATTGTCAAAAAAGGGCTTGATGTTGAGGTACCTGAATTTGAGTTAGAACCAGATTTGGCAACATAATACGTCGTTTGAGCAAATGAAAAAAAACTCAAAAGAAAAAAACAAAATATTATTTTAAGCTTTTTTAACATTTTTAAATGGGTTGATATTTATTGATTCGATAATTCAATTTAACAAAAGAATTAATAATGATTCGGCGATGAAGAAAAATATAAAGGGGATTACTAAATAACCCATTACATCTCTAGCTTCAATATAAGTTCCCGCCCCCATCACTGGCAATACTATCAAAAGGTAAAATGGTTGTAATAGATTGGTTAGACTTTCCCCGTAAGCTATGGCAAGAGAAGTTTTGGAAATTAATTCAGTGACTTGGTCCAATGGTAGTCCAACAGCAATTTCTTTTGCAGCCTCTAACAAACTTGGTCCTATTACTGCGAACTCTCCACCTCCAGAGGGAATAGCAAAATTAACTACACCACCAATAATAAAACTAATGTAGGGAAAGAATTCAATGGAAGCATGATTAGCTATCCATTTTGCAAAATTACTGCCTAAACCTGTATGTATCATGATGCCCATTATTCCAGCATAAAAAGGAAATTGAAAAATAATTCCAGATACATTACTGCTTGCTCTTTTCATAGCTATAGAGTAACGTTTGGGATTTTGAT
>CACHZY010000043.1 GCA_902584445.1 uncultured Bacteroidota bacterium
TACTTTAGATATTACCAGTAATCTTGGAGTTGTTAACTCGTTTTCATCAAATTCCAATGGTAATCAGTCTATCATTAATTATAACAATCCACTATGTGTTGATTACATATCAATTAAAGACATTAATTTCAGTAATACCACAACTGTAACAGGAGGACCCAATTCTGTTGATAATGGTAACAATCTTGGTGTAGAATTTTTTACAGACAATAATATTACAATTCAAGCTTTTACTATTAATTCCAGTATGGGTACTTCAATAGCTGATTTTGAAGAGTCTTCTTTTACTGCTACATCTACGTCAGGATTTGATCAAAATATGATTTTTAATTGGTACGTGGACAATGTTTTAAAACAGTCTGGCACTTCAACATCTTTTTCTCCAGGAATAATAACAGAAAATTATACCGTAGAATGTGCCACAGAAATTCCATACAATGGAGGTCAAGGAAACTCTAGTTGCTCCTTTGTTGTTAAAGCAAAGAGCAACTCAATTAATATGAGTGTCTCAAGTAAACCAATTATTAAAGAGACAAAAATTACTCAAGACAACCAATATATTAAAGTGAGGTTTAGTAAACCGGTATTTACAAACAGTAATGGAACTGGTGAACTTACTACTAATGATTTCAGGCTATACTTAAATGGAGGAAATGCAACATTATCAGGTAGTTATCCAAATTCAGTCGAAAAGGATGGAGATTTTTATAAACTAACCTTTGGACTCAATGGTAAATTCAACGGAGAGGAAGAAATAACTGTAAAACCGAATGGAAACAGTAATATTTATGATGATCAGGGTCAAGGTGCAGAGCAAGAGAATCAATCAAATAATACTGTAAAACTTAATTATAATCCACCAATCATTGATGGTGTATCGATTAATTCTGCACTGAATGAGATAACAGTTAGATTCTCTGAGCCAGTTAATGGGTCAGATCAGCCGCCATATAATACACCTCTTAAATATAACGTTTTCCATCTTTCAGTTTCAGGAGGAGCTGCAACATTAAGTACTCCCCTACCTGATTCTGTCTCTGGAACTCTGGATACATATAAAATTAATTTTACCCTCTCTGGCGCTCCCAATGGAAATGAATTATTCGAGGTGACACCAGTTTATAATTCAATTTTCGACCTGCAAGGATTCCCTGCAAGTCATCTTCAGCCATATAATACAACTTGTACTAATTGTGATGGAGATAATGATGGAGTTATTGACGCCAGAGATTTATGTCCAAATACTGTTTCAGGAACAACGGTGGATCAAAATGGCTGTAGTAGAGATCAAATTGATTCAGATTACGATGGTGTTGCAGATTACTTAGATTATTGTTTAAATACTCCAGTTGGAACAGAAGTTGGATCAAATGGTTGTGCAGAAACTCAAACAAATCAGGAAGACCCTGCGGAGAATCAAAATAATAATAATCAAAATCAAACGCCAACTGAAAATCCGACTGACTATGACAATGATGGGATTATCAATTCAAAAGATAATTGTCCACGTATTCCAAACCCAAAACAATCTGATGTTGATGGGGATGGAATTGGGGATGTTTGTGATTCTGATAATGATAATGATGGTTATCGAAATGGAGATGACTATTTCCCATTAGATTCATCTGAGTGGTTCGATACTGATCTTGATGGTATAGGTAATAACGCAGATACTGATGATGACAACGATGGTTATCTTGATACTGAAGATGCATTCCCGCTTAATTCTAAAGAGTGGTTGGATACCGATGGTGATGGTATTGGTAATAATCTAGATAAGGATGATGATAACGATAATGTTATTGATAGAAAAGATGCTTTCCCGTTAGACTCCTCTGAGTGGCTTGATACCGATAGTGACGGTGTTGGTAATAATACCGATGAGGATGATGATGGCGATGGGTATAGTGACCTGGTCGAGATTGAGTGCGGGTCAAATCCGATTAGAAAATTCTTTATCCCATCTGATTATGATAATGACTTAATTGCTGATTGTATAGATGCTGATGATGATAACGATGGTTGTTTGGATGAAGAGGATCTATGGCCATATAATGAAAATGCTTGTGCTGACGCTGATGGAGACGGTATAGCAGATTATTATGATTATGATTCAGATAACGACGGAGTACCAGATGATCGTGATGCTTTCCCTTATGATCCTAGCGAGTCAATAGATACCGATGGAGATGGTATAGGAGACAATGCCGATTCGGACGATAATAATGACGGCTTCCCAGAGGATCCGGTCAAAAACCAGAAAGGAGAAGAAGTAATCCCGCTGTTTGTATCAGAGTTACTTACCCCCAATCAGCCTGGAGTAGAATCCAAATGGAGAATAGTAAATATAGAAAAGTATCCATCGGCTAATGTCAAGGTTTATTCCACTAATTGGAATGTAGTGTATGAGTCGTGGAGTTATAAAAACAATTGGGATGGGAAGGATAAAAATGGAAATTTATTACCCTCAGGACCTTATTACTATATAATCGACAGAGGTGATGAGACCACAGTTGAAGAAGGTTGGATGTATATTTTTAATTAAAAAGGAATGTTAAGAAAAAGTATACTAATTTTTTTCTCACTTGCGTTAACACAACTTAATGCACAAATCACCACAAACGGATTGGTTTTAAATCTTGATGCGTCTGACCCTTCCTCCTACAGTGGGAGTGGAAGTACATGGAATGACACAAGTGGAAATAATAAGGACTTTAATATTAATACAGCTACATACAATAATGATGGATATTTTGTTTTTGACGGTAATGACGGAATGACCGGTCCTCCCTCTAACTCATTTGGATTATCCCAGACTGACCACACTATTGAAATAGTATTAATGAATACTACAATTACAAACCAGACTATAATTAACTTTAAAGGGAACGGTGGTGATGCTTATGCTTATGGAATTAATTCTCACATGCCTTGGGGTAATAACAATATTTATTATGATGTAGGTGGTTGTTGTGGTGGTACAAATAGAATAAATGGTGCGGTTAATATTTTAAATCAAAAAGCACATGTAATATTAAGGTCAAAACCTTCGGGAAGTAACAGGCGCCAGGTATTTCTAAATGGTAATTCAATACTTGGATCTGGAGGGAATAGTACATCTAATCCAGGGTTTACAAATGGTGTGGCTAGCATTGGATTTCTAAGCGGCCATGGGCATTATTATAAAGGGAGGTTGTATTCAGTAAGAGTATACAATAGAGCCCTTACTGATCAAGAAATTGCAAATAACTATGCTTACTATCAAAATCCTAGAAACATATCTATTTCGAGTAATACAGTAACTGAAAACACATCCATAGGTACAACTATTGGTAATTTCTCGTCAACGGGAATGAATCAAAATGGAATTTTAACCTATACACTTGCCAGTAGTGGAGATGCACAAGATGATGATAATGGAAGTTTTACAATAAGTGGAACAACTTTGATATTAAACTCCTCACCTGATTATGAAACAAAAGCTAGTTATAATATTTACATCGATGTAAATGATGGAGCCAATAATTATGCTAAGGCCTTTACCGTAAGTGTTACAAATGTTAATGAAGCTCCGACGGATCTTGGTTTAGCTACATCTAGTTTATTGGAAAATGGTTTATTAATATATCTTGATTCAAGAAATCCTAATTCTTACTCTGGATCAGGTAGTACATGGTCTGACTTAAGTGGTAATCAAAATCATTTTACAGTAAAAGGTGGGATGACATACAATTCTACAAATGGGTTTAGGTTCGAAGCAAATAATACGACAAAATACGCATATAAAACTTCATTTAATCATCCATCTACTACTTACACTGATGAGTTTATATTGAAGACTTCCACAAATAATTATGGGGCGTTTAAGTTTTATGGTGTATCAGGGAATGATAACTTATCATTGTTATTTCATACAAATAATATTAAGCTTTATGCTAACGGCCAAGCTGTCCATATCGGTGTTAATATTAATGATGGAAATTGGCATCATTTTGTTAGAACTTCTGACAGATCAACTGGCCAAGAAAAAGTATATTTAGATGGGGCACTCGCCTTTACTGGTAATATAAGTAATGGAAGTACTATCCCTCAAGGAGGATCACTAATATTAGGAAATGAATCTGACGCAACCTTTAATCCCACAAACAACAATGGATTAGCTGCAAACAATGCTTTTGATGGGTTCATACCCATTTATAGACTTTACAACAAGGTATTAACAGCACAAGAGGTGTCTAGTAATTTCAGTGCGATGATTTCAAATGGCAATCCAACAGCTGTCAATTCCTCGGGAAGCTCATCCTCCACAGCTTCATTTGATGAAGGCTCTGCAGTTGGAACTGTGGTTGCATCACTTACTGCTACAGATAGTGATACCACTAATCTAACTTATAGTCTAGCCACAGGTAATGGGACTACCAATCAGCACAATTCATTATTTACCGTATCAGGCACTCAACTCCTTGTCGCAAGTTCAACTATATCCTATGACACAACAACATCTTTAAATGTTAACCTTAAAGTATCTGATGGACAATATACCTTTACTAAAGCATTCCAAATTGCGGTTAATGACTTAAATCGAGCTCCAACTGATATCGGTCTTACCTCTAATACAATTACTGAAAATGCTTCTCCATCCACAGTTATTGGAACACTATCATCGGTTGATTTAGATACTACCGACACCACTAGTTTTACTCTTGCAACAAGTGGAGATGCCCAAGATGATGATAATGGAAGTTTTACAATAAGTGGAACAAGTTTGATATTAAACTCCTCTCCTGATTATGAGACAAAGGCTAGTTATAATATTTACATCAATGTAAATGATGGAGCCAATAATTATGCTAAGGCATTTACAGTTAGTGTTACTAATATTAATGAGGCGCCTACAGATATTGGCATTTCATCAACTGCCATTAATTCAGATGCATTTAAATTTAATGGAACTAATAGTTATATTGAAGTCCCATATGCAGCAGTAAATCACCCAGCAGAGTTTACAATAGAACTATGGGCTCGTCTTGACCAAACCACAAATAACTTTCAGTCTCCCTTAAGCTCTAGATATGGCTCAGCTCCATGGAATAATTTATCAGGATATAATTTTTACGCTGTAAATGGATTGGAAAAATGGTCATTTACAGGCGGAAGTGGTGCATGGGAGAGTATTAATACCTCAACTTCTACGAATGGAGAAATTTATGATGGCAATACTTTAAAATTCGGTATTTGGACGCACTTAGCATCAACTTATGATGGAACAACCTATCGCTTTTACGTAAATGGCATTTTAGTTGGTACCAAAACAGCTGGATACAGTCGCGTTGGATTTAACTCAATTCCAGCTAGACCACTTAGAATTGGAGCGGGAAGAACTGAGGGTAGCGCAACATATTTTTTTAATGGAGCTGTTGATGAAGTTAGAATTTGGAATTATGCCCGTACCCAGACACAAATTAACTACAACAAAAGTTTTAACCTATCTGGACAAGAATCAGGTTTAGTCTCTTATTATCAGTTTGAAAGTGGAACTGCAACAAATAAAACCGGAGTCAATGGTACAAATGGAACATTACACAATTCACCAACAACTGTATCGGGGACAATTTTATTCCCAACTTCTGGATCAAATTCAGGTAATGTAGATGAGGAGTCGCCAATAGGAACATTAGTCGGAAACCTGGTAGCTAATGATCCAGACTCTCCTAATCTAACTTATTCTTTGGTAGGTGGTAATGGCACTAATGATATGCATAATTCATTATTTTCTGTTTCAGGTAATCAGCTTTTAGTTGCTGGAAATATTGATTATGAAACTAACTCATCTTTAAGTATATATGTGCAGGTATCCGATGGAGTTAACGCTTCAGCTAGGGCTTTGACTATAGATGTTAATGATGTAAATGAACCCCCAAAAATTTCATCTGTTGAATTTATTGATGATAATTCGAATTCAAAGGTATCAGTAACTTTTAATGAACCAGTATTTAATACAAATGGTGCCTCAGGAGACATTGAAGCCAGTGATCTGAATATGAAATGGGGAAGCGGACTTGATGGAGTTAGTTATAATTATTTTTCAGAGAGTCCGTCTAGCGTTGTCAAACAAGGTAATACCTATATTTTAGAGCTAGGAAATGGTGGAAAAAATGCCATGCAAATGCCATGGACCTACTATAAATTAATTATTAATCCTTTGACAAATTCAATATATGATTCCAGTGGGATTTCAGCTACTACATCACAGACAAATAACGAATTAATATTAATCGAATCTGATGGAGATGGTGTTTTTGATCAATTTGATCAATGTCCAAATACCCCCAATGGAGCATCTGTGGACAGTGATGGTTGTGCTGAGAGTCAAAAAGATCCAGATAATGATGGTATC
>CACHZY010000044.1 GCA_902584445.1 uncultured Bacteroidota bacterium
AAAACAGCTTCATTTTTAACTAATTGATCGTTAAAATATTCACAAAGTGTATGCTTGGTTAAATCATCCTTAGTCGGTCCCAAGCCTCCTGTAATAATAATGATATCTGCTCTATTTCTCGCCTGATCAAGAGCATCAATTATAATATTTTTTTGGTCTGATATGGCAGTAATTTGAACAATCTCTACCCCAATTCTATTGAATTCTTTTGCTAAAAAAACAGAATTGGTATTGACTATTTGTCCAATTAAAATTTCATCTCCAATACTTATCAGTTCTGCTTTCAAATCATTTTATTTTAACTGAAAAGGCCTTCTTTCCCATCAAGTAGCCTTCAAGTAAATCGTCCTCACTAATACTTCCAATTCCAGCTGGGGTTCCCGTAAAAATTATATCTCCAATTTTTAGAGTAAAAAACTTCGATATTTCGGCAATTAATTCATCTATTTTCCAAATCATTTGAGCGGTGTTACCCCTTTGAACAATTACACCATTTTTTTTCAATTGAAAATCCAATTGATTGATGTCTTCAAAAATTGACTTATTAAACCAGTCGCCGATGACTGCCGAACCGTCAAATCCCTTTGCTTTTTCCCAGGGCAAACCACTTTTTTTTAAGATTTGCTGCAGGTCACGTGCAGTAAAATCTATCCCTAAACCGATTTGCTTATAATATTTGTAGGCGAATTTGGCCTGAATATGTTTTCCAATTCGATCAATTTTAACTAAAACCTCGACCTCATGGTGGATAAGCTGAGAAAAATCTGGTCTAAAAAAGGGATGAGTTTTTTGAACAGATGCAGTATCAGGCTTAATAAATAAAACTGGTGACTCAGGTCTTGGACTACCTAACTCTTTAATATGCTCGGGGTAGTTTCTCCCCACACAAATGATTTTCACTTAAAATTATTCTGTATTTAATTTTCTTAGGCGAATAGCTGTAAGCACCTTTTTTGTATACATAGGAAAATCAGCATTGAGGAGCCATCCGAAATATCCAGGCTCATTCTCTAAAATACTTTCAACAGTTTTTCCCTTATGCTTTCCAAACGAAAAACACTCCTCGCCCTGTTTATTAAAAACAATAAAGCCTGCCAAATCGGCAGATTTATTTCGACTAGTGAACTCACTTAAAAAATTGATATTACCCTCTAAATCATTATACCTATCTAGCTGAGCCATTAATACATCGTGAGTAGCTTGTGTGTCGGCCATAGCTGAATGAGCATTTATCAATTCTTGATTACAGTAAAATTTAAGTGCAGCGGATAGGGTGCGTTGTTCCATTTTATGGAAAATCGTTTGAACATCTATTGTTTTAATATTTTTAAAATCAAAATTTATTTCAGCTCTAAGCATTTCCTCTGCTAATAATGGAATATCAAAACGATTGGAGTTGTATCCAGCCAAATCAGCATCTTTGATAAAATTAAAAATTGATTTGGAAAGTGTTTTGAAGTTTGGTTCATCAGCTACATCTGAATCATAAATTCCATGAACTGCTGAAGCTTGAGGAGGAATAGGACACTCCGGATTCACACGCCATATCTTATTGTCTTTACTTTCATCCGGATAAAGCTTTAGAACAGCAATTTCTACTATACGATCATTGGATACACTAACCCCAGTGGTTTCTAAGTCAAAAAAACATAACGGTCGTGTAAGATTTAAATTCATAATAAAAAATTAAATGGTTTGCTGCATATCCCAGTTTTCAAGGAAATCAGTCATACTTTTAATAAATTGTCCTCCAAGGGCACCATTAATAATTCGGTGATCATAGCTATGAGAAATAATAACTTTTTTACGAATTGCAATTGAATCTCCTTCTTTAGACTCTATAACAGCAGGTATTTTTCGAATTACTCCAACAGCAACAATACCTACTTGGGGTTGATTTATAATTGGTATACCAGTGAGTGAACCGAAATTACCAATATTTGTAAAAGTATAGGTTCCTCCTTGAATCTCATCTGGCTTTAAATTTTGACTGCGAGCACGCTGGGCAAGGTCATTGACAGATTTTGCCAAACCAACTAAATTTAAGTGGTTGGCATTTCTAATTACAGGGACAATTAAATTTCCATCTGCCATAGCAGTAGCCATCCCAATGTTAATTTCTCTTTTTTGAATAATCTTATCTCCCTCGACGGAGCTATTAAGTAATGGAAAGTCTTTTAGAGCTTTAATTACTGCAGTAATAAATAGTGGAGTAAACGTTAGCTTTTCTCCTTCTCGCCTCTGGAAAGTATGCTTATGTTTTTCTCGCCATTCCCAAATATTAGTTAAATCTGCTTCAATAAATGATTGCACGTGAGCCGAAGTTTGTTTGCTCATAATCATGTGATCAGCAGTCAACTTAGCCATACGAGACATCTCTATAATTTGGTCACCATTTTCATTTGTCAAACTAGATTTAATAAAATCTATTTGATTAACTTCATCTGAAATATCTGAGGGCGAATGGTTTCGATTATTTAAATAAACTAATAAATCTTTTTTAGTCAAACGGTTATCTTTTCCAGTACCCCTAATATTTTTTAATTCCTCATCAGTTAGCTTTTCAGCTTTAGCTATACTCTTGACCAATGGTGAATAAAAATCGTTGTTATTAGGAAGTATAGAAGTATTATTTGAATTAGAAGGGGTTATCTCATTAATTGTTTTATCCTCAATTAGAGAATCAAAACTTTCAAATTTAGTTTGAGGTTCGGGCAAACTATATGTTGGAGGCGTTTCAGCAATAGTTTCGTCATTAGATGTTATCGAATCCTTAACCGTTTTCTTTGGTTTATTCTTTTTTTCTATAAAATCTTCTTCAGTTTTCTGATCTTCTATGTTAGTTTGTATTACTGCTATTACCTCTCCTACCTGTATAACGTCATTTTCAGCAAAACACTTTTCAATTAATACTCCACTAAACTCGCTAGGTACATCTGTATCAACTTTATCAGTAGCGATTTCGACAATCACATCATCAATTTCAATATTATCTCCCTCCTCTTTTAGCCATTTGATTAAGGTAGCTTCGGCAACGCTTTCTCCCATTTTGGGGAGTTTTAATAAATGTTTTCCCATTTTTTTAAGAACTACAAAACTACCAAATTTATAAATGAATACGATTTTTACATCTAACCAATAATTAATAAATACTGATACTATCTATCTGCAATAGAGTTTTCGTAAGGGACGCGTTTTAGAATACTCCTTCCTAAGGTAACTTCATCCGTATATTCCAACTCATCTCCGACTGGAATTCCCCTAGCGATTGCAGATGTACTTATTTTGTATGGATACAGCATCTTGTAAATATAAAAGTTGGTAGTATCAGCTTCCATAGTTGCGCTAAGTGCAAAAATAATCTCCTTTATATGTCCCTTTTTAACTTTTTCTTCCAAGGAGTCTAGAGTCAGATCTTGAGGACCTATACCGTCAATAGGTGATATTATACCACCCAAAACATGATAATATCCTCTAAACTGACCAGTATTTTCAATTGCTATTACATCTCTAATATCCTCAACCACACACAAGAGATTTTCATCTCTGTTGGGATTGGAACAAATTTCACAAACAGGTATATCTGATAAGTTATGACATGAAGAACAGAAGTTAATATGATCCCTGAAATCATTTAAAGATTGAGTTAAACTAGTAGTATTCTCTTTTGGAAGTTTTAAAAGGTGTAATGCCAATCTTAAGGCAGTCCTTTTTCCAATACCTGGTAACTGAGCGATTTCATTAACGGCGTTTTCTAATAATTTTGAGGAAAATTCCATACGGTAAATTTAGGAATAATTCCCAAGCTCTGAATTTGTATATTTATTAAATCTTATGATGACACCCACATTTATTTTATCAATTATTTTGGGGTATTTTCTACTTTTGATGGGAATTGCTTTGATCACTGGAAAAGGAGCTAATAATCAAACTTTTTTTGTAGCAAACCGAAGTTCACCCTGGTATTTAGTTGCATTTGGTATGGTAGGTGCCTCACTTTCAGGAGTTACATTCATCTCAGTACCTGGTTGGGTTGGAGACTCTGGTTTTACTTATTTTCAGGTTGTTATAGGTTATTGGGTAGGCTATCTTTTTGTTGCTTTAATTCTACTACCCATTTATTATCAATACAACCTAACCTCAATCTATGAATATCTTAACCTCAGGTTTGGGCCCAATAGTCATAAAATAGGGGCGATTTTTTTTTTAATTTCTAGAGTTTTAGGTGCTAGCTTCAGACTTTTTCTCGTGTCTATTGTTCTCCAGAAATTCATTTTTAATGCATGGCAAATCCCATTTGAGGTAACAGTTATTTTATCTGTTATTCTGATTTGGGTTTATACCCATAAAGGAGGCATCAAAACCATTGTATGGACCGACACCCTGCAAACACTTCTGATGTTAACTGCTGTGGGCTTTACCCTCTATCACCTTGGAAACGAACTCAATTTAAATCTGTCAGAAATCCTTACAGAAAACCGATTTCAAAACTATACCCGCACCTGGGTAACTGGGGATTTAATGGTCCGAAATCACTTTTTGAAATCATTTATTGGAGGGGTGTTCATCACCATTTGCATGACAGGATTGGACCAAGATATGATGCAAAAAAATCTCACCTGCCACAGTCTTAAAGCAGCTCAGATCAATATGCTTGTATTCAGTCTAGTCTTGATTGTCGTTACTTTTTTGTTTTTACTGCTGGGTGCGATGATCTTTCTTTATGTCGATCAAAACCAAATCATCATACCACTCATAGAGGGCAGCCCGAAAACCGATCTTTTATTCCCCGAAATTGCCATCAATGGTGGCTTGGGATTAGAGGTAGGTGTTATTTTTATTCTTGGCTTGATCGCTGCCGCCTACAGCAGTGCCGACAGTGCTCTGACCTCTTTGACCACCTCCTTTTGTGTCGATTTCTTAAAACTGGATCAATATTCTGAAAATCAACAAAAAAAGATGCGCAAGAAAACCCATATAGGTATGAGCATCGTTCTTGTCCTAGTGGTTATAATGTTTAAATACATCTTGGATCGGAATGTTATAGACGGACTGTTGACTTTTGCCTCCTATACTTATGGCCCACTCTTGGGGTTATTTGCATTCGGTATTTTCACCCCATTTCAAATTCAGGACCGCAGGGTGGGGATTGTAGTAATTCTGTCCATATTGTTGATCCTATTGGTGGGTAACTTATCTCCTGAATCTTTAGGCGGTTATCAAATAGGATATGAGTTACTCCCCCTTAACGGACTGTTGACATTTTTGGGCTTATTGTTTATACGTCAAAAAAAAACTACCACCTGATAAAAGCACTTCCCCAGGTAAACCCACTACCAAAGGCAGCTAAGACCAGCAAATCTCCGGATTTTATTTTACCTTCTTCCCAAGCTTCTGTCAGAGCTATGGGAATGGATCCAGCAGTTGTGTTGCCATATCGCATGATGTTGTTATAGACTTGGTCATCATTGAGACCAAATTTCCTTTGAATGAATTGAGAAATACGAAGGTTCGCCTGGTGAGGGATCAACATGTCAATTTGATCCGGAGTCATCTTGTTTTGTTGTAAACCTTCCATAATGACCTCAGAAAATCGGACCACTGCATTTTTAAAAACCAGTTGACCATTCATGTTGGGGTAATATGAAATATCATTTGGATCATCGGCCTCTAATATCTCTGGGACCCATCGGTTTGTGCTGGGTCCGATCAAGGCCAATTCCTCAGCAAATTTTCCTTCGGAATGCAAATGAGTGGATAGAATCCCTTTGTCAGCATCTTCAGATCTACTTAGTACAACTGCACCTGCCCCATCGCCAAATATAACCGAAACCCCTCTTCCGCGAG
>CACHZY010000045.1 GCA_902584445.1 uncultured Bacteroidota bacterium
CCAGAGGCCAATCCAATGATTCGTCCCAGTCAAGGCGTTCACGTAGTTTTAGAAAAAGAGTTTCTAGATGGTCCACATGCTATTATGATTCCTCATACAACTGACGGTAGGGTTTTGTTTGCTGTTCCTTGGCACAATCATGTAGTGCTTGGCACAACTGATACTCCAATCGATGAGACATTGGATGAACCAAGACCCCAGGACGAAGAAATAGATTTTATCCTAGCAAATGCAGGTAAGTACATGACAAAAAAACCCAAAAGAAAAGATGTAAAGAGTGTTTTTGCTGGTTTAAGACCCTTAGCTGCTAATCAAGGAAGTGACTCTCAGACAAAGGAGATTTCTCGTCACCATAAGATTAATGTCTCCACTTCTGGTTTAATTAGTCTTCTGGGAGGTAAATGGACCACTTATCGAAAAATGGCAGAAGATGCAATTAACACCGCTTCAATAGTAGGCGGATTGAAAGATGTTAAATGCCGTACCCATAAGCTAAAACTCTCTGGATATCATGAAAATATTGATTTTGATCATCCATTACATGCTTATGGTTCAGATGCAAGCACAATTACCGCAAATGGAGAAGCAAAGGATAATGAGTCTCTATCAAGTAAATTCTATATTACTAAAAATTTAATTCTTTGGTCTATTCAAAATGAAATGGCTATTCATTTAGATGATATTTTGGCTCGCAGGATAAGATGTTTATTTTTGGATGCGGAGGAAACAAAAAAAATTGCCCCTATAGTTGCTAAAATAATGGCAGAATATTTAAATAAAAATGAATCTTGGATAAATAAAGAATTATCCAACACTAATAAAATAATCAAAAATTATATCTTATGAATATTGATCCTTACTTAGCAGAATTTATTGGAACCTTCATACTTCTCCTCTTGGGAGAGGGAGTTGTTGCAAATGTAAACTTAAAAAAAACAATTGCTCAGGGTCAAACACCATGGATCTTAATTACTAGCGCATGGGGTTTTTCAGTTTTTGTTGCCGTTTTTATTACCGCTCAGTTTAGTGGTGCACATCTAAACCCTGCTGTTACTATTGGTCTTGCAGTAGCCGAAAAGTTTTCTTGGACTCTTGTTCCGGGATATTTAATTGCTCAATTACTCGGTGCTATGTTTGGAAGTTGGATATGTTATCTTACCTACATTGACCATCACAGAAAAACTACTGATGAGGCTGCCGTTAGAAGTACTTTCTGTACTGGCCCTGCTATTAGAAATTTCAAAAATAATTTTTTCAGTGAACTTATAGGAACATTTGTTTTGGTATTTGGTATATTGTTTATTGCCATTCCAAATATTCAGATCGAGGGTGTTGAAGTTTCCAATTTCGGTTTAGGCGCGTTAGAAGCACTTCCAGTGGGAATTCTAGTTTGGGTAATTGGACTATCTTTAGGAGGAACTACTGGTTATGCAATTAACCCTGCTAGAGATTTTGGACCAAGATTAGTTTATCAATTGATCCCAAGAAAAAATAAAGTTGCAGATTGGTCTTATGCTTGGATACCTGTTTTTGGCCCTTTTGCTGGTGGAGCGATTGCTGGAATTTTCTATTTGATTTTAGCAGCCTAAAGATTAATTATAAGTTCCTGAACCCGTTCTGGGAAATCAGTTATAATCCCATCTACATTCAGCGAAATTACTTTTGAAATATTCTCTTTTTTGTTTACCGTATATGGATAAATCTTATATCCAGCTTCATGGATTTTTTTTACATTTTTAGAGTTTAATGATTTATAACTTGGATTGATCGCCTTGGCTTTTAACTTTCTAGCAACAGGAAGTGCATCAAGGGGATCGGCATCTGTCAATATTGCAATGGGAACTTTTTTATTTATTTTATAAAAGTTCTCCAACTCTTTCCAGTTAAAACTTGAAATTATAAACTTTTCTATTGTCCAATTTCCCTTATCAAGATAATTTTTGATTATTTGATTTGTGAGAAGTGCTGTTTCACTTCCTTTAAGCTCAATATTCAAAAAAACTTTGCCGTCTATTAAATCCAGTACCTCATTTAGAGTAGGAATTTTATACTTTTTAAGTATCTTGATTTTTCTAATTGAATCTATATCCAGTGATTCAATTAATCCCTCAGCATCTGTTAAACGGTTTAAAGTTTTGTCATGAAAAACTACTAGTTCTCCTGATTTACATTTGAATATATCTATTTCAATACCATCTACACTTAGTTCCAATGCTTTTTCTATTGATTCTAAAGTATTTTCTACTATGTGCCCTTTGGCACCTCGATGTCCAATGATTAAGGGAATAGTTGGATTATTACAATTAATTAGAGTGAACGCTATAACAATTGACAACAAGATAATTTTCATTGATATAGGCTTAAGCATAAATCTTTTATTTTTCTAAATTTATTTAAATTTAATAATATGGTTTTTCAGAAAGAAATTATACTTCCTTCATTTCCGCGTGGTTTTCACCTTATAACTAATTACATTAAAAAAGAATTACCTCCAATGACAGGTATGGTAAACGTTTTTATAAAACACACATCGGCTAGTTTGACAATTAATGAAAATGCCGATCCTACGGTCAGGATTGATTTTGAAACCCATTTTAATTTTATGGTACCCGAAACGGCTAACCATTTTCTTCACACATTAGAGGGCTCAGATGATATGACCTCACATATTAAAAGTAGCTTGCTTGGAAGCAGTGTGGATATCCCCATCAAAAATGGAAGTCTATTGTTAGGAACATGGCAAGGTATCTATTTATGCGAACATAGAAATAAAGCAGGATCAAGGCGAATAGTTATAACTGTAAATGGTGATGAATAAAAAAATAAGATTAAATTGCCAAAATAGATTATAAAACTAAATCAATGACGAAAACCAGATCCCCATATATTTTTAGTTATTTTTTTACTGCGTTGCTAATTATACAATCTTATTCTTGTTCCACAGATAAAAACAAAAAATCTCCTCCAAATTTAATAGTATTTATCGCCGATGATGTTAGTTGGGATGATTTGGGGTGCTATGGAAATGAATATGTTCAAAGTCCCAATATCGATTTGTTAGCAAAAGACGGTATTGTTTTTAAAAATGCATATCTAACTACTAGCTCCTGTAGCCCAAGTCGAAACTCTATTATAACTGGTCGATATCCTCACAATACTGGTGCAGCTGAATTACATTCAATGCCACCTATTGATATGATTTCACTACCTGAAATATTAAAATCCAAAGGTTATTTTACGCTTCAAGCAGGGAAGTTTCATATGGGAGATTATGCTATAAGAGGCTTTGATGAAGTTCATGATGATAAAATAATCAATGGTAAAGGCGGAGAAGAATATTGGGAGGAAGCTATAGAAAATACTCCAAACGATCAACCCTTTTTTATGTGGTTTGCCTCCTATGATGCACACAGGACTTGGGGTGAAAACCAATTCACTGGAACACACAATGTTAATGAGATCAAAGTACCTGAATATCTAATTGATGGACCAGAAACAAGATTAGACTTGGTAAACTACTATGATGAGATTACTCGTTTTGATTATTACATTGGTGAGGTTGTTAAAAAACTCAAAGAAAAAGGAGTATATGAAAATACTGTTATAGTTATAATGGCAGATAATGGTAGACCATTTCCTCATAGTAAAACTAGGGTTAATCACCAGGGTGTCAAAACACCATTCATAGTCCATTACCCCAAAGCAATAGCTACTCGAAATACTGTTAATGAAAGCTTGGTTAGTGCTGTTGATATTGCTCCGACATTAACTGATTTGGCTGGAATTGATCCAATAGATCGATTCCAAGGTGTAAGCTTTAAAAAACTACTTTTGGGAGCAACTGATAGGTTTAGAAATTACGTTTTTGCAGAGCACAATTGGCATGATTATGAAGCTTATGAACGAATGGTTAGTAACAAGAATTACATGTACATTAAAAACGAAAGACCACAATTTGCTCAGCGAGGTCCATTGGATGCAGTAAATAGTCCAACATACACTGAGCTTAAAAAAGCCTTGAAAGATGACTTAATTACGGAGCGTCAAGCAGATATATTTCTAGCTCCACGACCTAATGAAGAGCTTTATGATCTGATTAATGACCCTTATCAATTTAATAATTTGATGCTAGGTAGTGAAATACCTAAAATCTACTTCACCTTGAAGCAAAAATTGGAGGAGTGGTCTATTGCAACTGGTGATAATCTTCCAGAGAATTTGACTAAAGATTGGTATTTACGTGAACCTGTCAAAAATACTAATGGAATGAAAACAAAAACTAGTAATAAGGCTAAAAATTATACAATACGTGGTGAAATGCCAGGATTTGCAAACGATGCCACAATAATTAATGACAAAGGTCCTTTTTAATTTCATCTTATGAAGTTTTTAATAACTTGCATAACGCTATTTATAGTCTCCTGTTCTCTAAATAAAAAATCAGTTGAAGATCTGCCCAATTTTATTTTTATTCTTGCAGATGATCTTGGATATGGTGAATTGGGAGTTTTAGGACAACAATTAATTGAAACCCCAAACCTTGATGCATTAGCAAAATCTGGTATGATTTTGACAGATCATTACAGTGGAGCTCCGGTTTGTGCTCCAGCTCGAGCAATTTTAATGACTGGACTTCACGCCGGGCATAACCCAGTTAGAGGAAACAGTGAGTGGGGAGAACGTGGAGACGTTTGGAGCTTTAAGTCAATGTTTGAAAATTCAAATCTTGAGGGTCAACGCCCAATGCCAGATTCTATTCGGACAATTGCAAATATTTTAAAATCTCATGGATATAAAACAGGCATGGTAGGTAAATGGGGTCTTGGGGCTCCTAATACAAATAGTATTCCAAATAAAAAAGGGTTTGATTTTTTTTATGGCTATAATTGTCAGCGACAAGCTCATAACCTATTTCCCACCCATTTATGGCGAAACAGCGAACGACATATTTTAAATAACACAGTTGTTGATAAAGGAAAACTTCCTGATCACCTTAATCCTAAAGATGAAGAAAGCTATGCATTATATCACCAAAATGATTATGCTCCAACACTCATGCATAATGAGGCAATGGCATTTTTAGATCGAAATATTAATCAAAAATTCTTTCTTTATTATGCTAGTCCACTTCCTCATTTACCTTTACAGGCTCCAAAAAAATGGGTAAATTATTACAGAGGAAAATTTGGAAAAGAGGAGCCTTATCTTGGAAATAAAGGTTACTTTCCAAACTTTTCTCCTAGAGCTACATATGCAGCAATGATATCATATTTAGATGAACAGGTCGGAGAATTAGTAGCGAAACTTAGAGAAAATGGTCAATACGAAAATACACTAATTGTATTTTCAAGTGATAATGGCCCCACACACAAAGACGAACAAGTAGATATACACTTTTTTAATAGCGCTGGAATTTTTGTTAATTCAAAAAATACAGTTAAAGGAAATGTTAATGAAGGAGGAATAAGAGTGCCAACGATTGCCTCGTGGCCAAAAAAAATTAAAGCAGGCTCAAAGTCTGATCACCCGAGTATTTTTTACGATTATTTTGCTACGGTTTGTGATG
>CACHZY010000046.1 GCA_902584445.1 uncultured Bacteroidota bacterium
TTTTTAATCACATTTATTCTACTAGGTATAGCAATAGCTGGAATCGCTATTAAAATTTGGGCAAAAAAAGGTGGAGAATTTTCGGGTACGTGTGCAAGTCAGAGCCCATTCCTAAACAAAAAAGATGAGCCCTGTGGTTTTTGCGGTAAGCTCCCCTCTGAGCAAGACTGTCCTAAGCCCAACCCACAGCACAATTAATCTTTTTAAAATAAGTAATGAAAGACGTGCAATTTGCTATCAAAAGGGCTAAAAATCAAGACCAAAAAGCATTTAATGAGATATTTAATTCACATTGGGAATACCTTTACAACTTTCAGTTAAAGAGAACTGCCAATCGTGAACTAGCCGAGGAAATTTCAATAATGACATTTGCCAGAGCATTTGATAGAATTGAAACTTTTGACAGTAGCTATGATTTCAAAACTTGGCTTTCAACAATATCAAAAAATATTCAAATCGATCTTATTCGAAAAAAAAATAAAAAATCAGCAATTAAAACAATATCGATTGATGATGACTACGAATCATCAAGTATAAATTCTAACCCGTCTCCAGAAGAAATTTTAATTACCAACCAAAATGTTGAGGCTCTTCTAAGTAATATTAAAACCTTAAAACAAGACTATCGAAAGATTTTAAAATTACGTTTTTTCGAAGATCTTAGCTACAAGGAAATTAGTAAAAAATTAGATCAACCTATAAATACCATTAAAGTTAAATTACTTAGGGCAAAAAATCTTTTGCTAGAAAAAATCCAAAAAGATCTTGAATAATTTAAAAAAGCTTGGCCCGGGTTTGTTGTTTGCAGGAGCGGCAATAGGCGTTTCACATTTGGTTCAATCTACAAGAGCTGGAGCTGACTTTGGCTGGGGTCTAATTTGGGCACTGATTTTAGTGAATCTATTCAAGTATCCTTTTTTTCAATTCGGACCTAGATATGCCCTTGCAACTGGTGAAAGTTTATTAGATGGATATAAAAAATTGGGGAAAAGTTATCTATGGATGTATTTTTTCTTAAACCTTGCTACCATGTTTACTATTCAAACAGCAGTAACAATTGTTACTGCTGGCTTGGCATCAAATCTATTTGGAATTTCAACAGATATGGTTTACTGGAGTATTGCTATTACTATTATTTGTCTTGTGATTCTTTTATTAGGCAAGTATCAATTTCTAGATAAAGTTATTAAGGGTATAATTTTAATTTTGACCATTAGTACAATTCTGGCCCTAATTATTGCATTTTCTAAACAGGATGGTTCGATTGGTTTTACTCAAGTTTTTCCTAATAGTAGTGAATTATTCTTTTTAATTGCATTTATGGGATGGATGCCAGCACCAATGGACATATCAATTTGGCACTCAATTTGGGTATTAGAAAAAAGACAAACACTAAATAATAAACTTTCTGTAAAAGACGGATTATTCGATTTTAATGTAGGATATTCTGCAACCGTATTTTTAGGAATTTGTTTTTTAGGTCTGGGAGCACTTGTAATGCACGGTTCAGGTCTGGATTTCTCGAATAAAGGAGGGGAATTTGCAGGGCAACTAATTGATCTTTACACTAAAAACTTAGGCGAAAGTTCATATTTAATTATTTCAATAGCTGCTTTTACAACAATGTTTAGTACCACTATAACAACCTTAGATGCGTCACCTCGGGCAATGTCTAAGGCATCACAATTAATTTTAAACAAAAAAAATAAAGATTTTTACTTATTATGGATTTGTATTCTGGCGGTTGGAACTTCATTAGTTTTTTTACTACTGCTCTCAGAAATGGGTCTTTTAGTTCAAATCGCAACCGTTTTATCATTTATAACAGCTCCTTTCTATGCTTTTCTTAATTATCGTTTAATATACAGTAGTCACATGCCTGTAAATGAGCGCCCAGGGTTGAAAACTAAAATACTTAGTATATCCGGAATCCTATTTCTTTTTGGATTTTCAATAATTTACCTTTTGAGTCTGTAAATTTAGTTAGTATCTTTGTTATGTTTTGGAAACGATAGAAAAGAAAAATAATGGTGTAGGTAAACCAAAATGGATTAGGGTCAAACTCCCTACGGGTAAAAAATACACGGAACTTCGAGGATTAGTTGATCAATATAAATTAAATACCATTTGTACATCTGGCAGCTGTCCCAATATGGGAGAATGTTGGGCAGAGGGTACAGCAACTTTTATGATACTAGGTAATATCTGTACTCGCTCCTGTGGCTTTTGTGGAGTAAAAACAGGTAGACCTGGAAATGTAGATTGGGAGGAGCCTGAAAAGGTTGCTAGGTCAATTAAAATCATGAAAATTAAACATGCTGTTATTACTTCTGTTGATCGTGACGATTTAAAAGATATGGGCTCTATTATTTGGAGTGAAACAATCCAAGCAATTAGAAGATTAAATCCTGGAACAACTTTAGAAACTTTAATTCCTGATTTCCAAGGTAATCAAAGGAATATTAACCGAATAGTAGAAGCTGCTCCCGAGGTAGTTTCTCATAATGTAGAAACTGTAAGACGACTTACAAGAGAAGTGAGAATTCAGGCCAAGTATGACCAAAGTTTAGAAGTTTTACGTTACTTGAAAGAAATGGGAGTTAATAGAACAAAATCTGGAATAATGTTGGGCTTAGGAGAAACAGAGGAAGAAGTTTTCGAAACTCTTCATGATCTTCGCAAATCAGGAGTAGATATTGTAACAATTGGACAATACTTACAGCCAACTAAAACTCACTTACCCGTGAAATCTTTCATTACACCAGATACTTTTCAAAAGTATGAAGCAGTTGGAAAAGATCTCGGATTTAGACATGTTGAAAGTGGACCATTAGTTCGATCGTCATATAAAGCCCACAAGCATATCCACTAGATTGCATCTAGTATAATTTTGTCAAATTGAATTTTTTCTTTATTGAAAATGAAATCAAGTGAGATTTTTATATAGTATAGTTTATCATTATTTATCAGGGGTGAAAGTCTTCCATAATCTTTCTCAGTAGTCACGATAATTTTATTTTTTGAAGCCTTTAATATTTTTTGAACATCATCATTAGAGAAATGATGATGATCTGGAAATTTGAGATGTGTGAAGCTGCTGAACTTATTTTCCAAATAGGCAATCATTTGAGAAGAATCTGCAATACCAGTAACCAAAATAAAGTTACCCCTATTTAACTCGAGATCAGATTTATTGTGATCTTTTTTATAAAGAAGCTTGTCATATTTAATTGTGGTAAAAAAAACGGGGATATTTGATTTTATGCCTTCTAAAAATTTATCTTTTTTGACCCTCGACAACCCACTTGGTGATCGTGTAATTAAAATTAAATCAGCTCGATTTACACCTGACTTAAACTCCCTCAACCTTCCAACAGGCAAGATATGATCTCTAAAATAGGGGTTATTATAATCAGTTGTCATTATTAATAGACCTGGTTTAACCCAACGGTGTTGCATAATATCATCCATTATTACAACTTCAGGAACTGGATTTAATGTCTTAAGCGACTCCATTCCTAGTACCCTATTTTCTGAAACAATTACACTTAGGTTGGAATAACGATTTAAAAACTGAAAAGGTTCATCACCCAAAGTAGAGGCATTATCATTATTATTTGCAATTCGAAGACCTTTCGTTTTTCGGCCATACCCACGGCTAAGCGTTGCAAGAGTTTTAGTCTTTTGAAGAAGATCTATTAAATAGGTCACTACTACTGATTTTCCTGTACCTCCCATTGAGAGATTTCCTACTCCCAAACTTGGAGTATTAAATTTTTTAGAGCTAAAAAAGCCTATATCGAAAAATAAATTTCTCAGCTGGACAGAAACACCATATAATAGTGCAAAAGGAAAAAGAAGTAACCTAAAATATTTTAACAAAACTATTTTTTAATTGACAACCAAAATTAGGAAAAACAAAAACTCCTTTTTGCTTAATGAGTTGAAGTTTCTTCGCATGAAAGATAATATTATATTTGCAACAATGAGGATTCAAAAAATCATTGATGTCATTGAGGAATGGGCGCCCCCTTCCCATGCTGAAGATTTTGATAATGTAGGGCTTATCATTGGTGATCCTCATTTAGAATGTAAAGGAGTATTAGTGACCCACGACACCCTGGAAAATGTCGTTGAGGAATGTATTAAAAAAGACTTCAATCTTATAGTAAGCTTTCACCCAATAATATTTTCAGGATTAAAAAAATTAACCCAATCAACTTATGTTGAAAAAACGGTAAGCAAGGCCATCAAAAATGATATTTGCGTTTATGCAATACATACGGCTCTTGACAACCATAGATTTGGTGTAAGTCATGCTTTAGCTGAAAATCTGGATCTACACCAGATACAAGTTCTCTCACCAAAAGAGAAAACAATTAGAAAGTTAACTACTTATGCTCCAAAAAATGAAGCACCTGCGTTATTAGAAAAGCTATATGAGGCTGGTGCTGGCAAAATAGGTAATTACAAGGAATGTAGTTTTATCACAACTGGTAAGGGTACATTTAAAGGGAATGAGGACAGTAATCCGAATGTAGGAATAAAAGGGGAAAAAACGGAAGTTGACGAGGTTCAAATAAATTTAATCTTTGAATTCCATTCTCAACAAAAAATCCTTCATACCCTTTTCGAAGCACATTCATATGAGGAAGTTGCATATGAAGTTTTTAGCCTCGAAAATATAAACCAAACCATAGGAATGGGTAGTGTCGGCCAGTTAAAAAATGAAATGAATGAGGAAGAATTTATAAAATGGGTCCAAGATAAATTGAATATTGACATGGTTAGGCATTCAAAAAAAATAGGGAAAAAAATTAAAAAAGTTGCTGTTCTCGGGGGATCTGGAAGCTTTGCAATCAGTGCAGCTATTGGGACTAGTGCTGACGCATTCATTACTGCTGATCTTAAATATCACGATTTTTTTCAAGCTGAAAATAAAATTTTACTAATTGATGCGGGGCATTATGAAACTGAGCAATTCACAAAAAAATTGATCTATGATAATCTTATCAAAAAATTACCTAATTTTGCGATCGCTTTATCTAAGTCTGTAACCAACCCAGTAAATTATTCATTGAAATGGCAAAAAAAACTGAAGTAACCCTAGAGGACAAACTAAGAGCACTTTATGACTTACAACTTATTGATTCCAGAGTTGATGAAATAAGGAACGTGAGAGGTGAATTACCACTTGAAGTAGAAGACCTTGAAAATGAAATTGCTGGAGTGGAAAGTCGTTTAGAAAGTTTCCAAAAGGAGGTTAGTGATTTTGATTTCCAAACTAAAGAGCAGAAAAACAAAATTGAGGTTGCCAA
>CACHZY010000047.1 GCA_902584445.1 uncultured Bacteroidota bacterium
ATTATTAAAGTCTCTTTGATTCATTAACCCCATAGCGTGAAGGTTTGGAGCAAAAATATACGCGTCTTCATAAACTGTTCTGTCTTGCACAACACTTTTTTCAGATCCATTAAAACTCATTAGCTGTCTAAAACGACTATTCAAAAAATAAACCTGAAGGTTAAACGACCATCGCTCCATGTGAACATAAAAGTCATCTAAATAAGGATTATCGATAACGTCCTCAAAATGAGGCTCCCATTTATAGTGTTTCGAAAGTAGTTCAGCCAAGCTTGTTTTACCTGCGCCAATATTTCCAGCAATTGCAAATTGCATTTTAAAATATTTTGTTTGATGCCAAGATAAATACTTTTTCTTTTTGATGCATTTAATTTTCGTTCAAATTTTAATTAAAAATTGTCAATTATCAATCTCAAGCTCTTGAGCAAAAATTTTTAATTACATTTTTTTTAAAATTTAAAAATAAATAATAACTTTGCGCTTCAAACGAGGAAGGATTTGACTGATTGCAACCTCTTAAAAAAATGCTAAAGCAGTATTGCTTTAAGACTTTATTTTGTCAAATCCTTTCCAAAGCAATTTTTAATGTCATATTTATTTACTTCTGAATCTGTAAGCGAAGGCCATCCTGACAAAGTTTCTGATCAAATCAGTGACGCATTACTGGATAATTTTATTGCTTTTGATCCCGAAAGCAAAGTTGCTTGTGAAACACTTGTAACTACTGGTCAAGTAGTACTTGCAGGAGAGGTTAAAAGTAGTACATATATTGATGTTCAACAAATAGCTAGGGATACAATCAATAACATAGGCTATACTAAAGATGAGTACCAGTTTAGTGGAAATTCATGTGGGATTATTTCTCTAATACACGAACAATCTAAAGACATTAATAGAGGGGTCGATCGAAATAATAAAGAAGAACAAGGGGCAGGTGATCAGGGTATAATGTTTGGTTATGCTACAGATGAAACTGATAACCATATTCCTCTTTCATTAGATCTATCTCATAAAATTTTGATTGAGCTTGCTGATTTACGAAGGGATGGTAGGCAAATTTCCTATTTACGTCCCGATGCTAAGTCCCAAGTTACCATAGAATATGATGACAACCACCAGCCTATCAGAATTGATACAATTGTTGTTTCTACTCAACACGACCCATTTAATAAGAGTAATGAGAAGGTCTTGAAAAAAATTAAAAGTGATATTATTAATATAGCTGTTAAAAATGTTATGATTAAGGAGCCATTGCATATACAAAAGCTTTTTAATGATGATATCATCTACCATATAAATCCTACAGGGAAATTTGTCATTGGAGGTCCACACGGGGATACCGGTCTAACAGGCAGGAAAATTATCGTGGATACTTATGGAGGTAAAGGAGCCCACGGTGGAGGAGCTTTTAGTGGAAAAGACCCAAGTAAAGTTGATCGATCAGCGGCTTATGCGGCTCGTCATATCGCTAAAAATATTGTAGCTGCTGGTGTTGCAAAAGAAATATTAGTCCAACTAAGTTATGCAATAGGGGTGGTAGCACCAACATCAATAAATGTAAACACTTTCAATACTGCGAAAGTACCATTAAGTGATGTAGCAATTGCGGAAAAGGTAGGTCAGATTTTTGATCTCCGCCCTTATGCAATTGAACAAAGACTTAAACTTAGAAACCCAATCTATCTTGAAACAGCTGCTTATGGTCATATGGGGAGATCACCTCAAAAAATCACCAAGGTTTTTGAATCTCCCTATAGTGGGAGAGTAGAAAAAAAAGTAGAGCTTTTTACTTGGGAAAAATTAGATTATTTAAATAAAATTAAAAACACTTTTGAATTATGAGTTTAAAATTAGCAACTAACGCACTTCATGCTGGGCATGATGTGAAAAAAACACAAGGAACAAGAGCTGTTCCGATTTATCAATCCACATCCTATGTATTTGAGGATTCAGATCAAGCTGCCAATTTATTTGCACTTACAGAGGCAGGGTATATTTATACCAGATTAAATAACCCCACTAATGATGTTCTTGAACAACGTTTGGCTGCCTTAGAAGGAGGCGTCGCTGCAGTGGCAACTGCCTCTGGAACAGCAGCTATTGCTACCACTTTTATGACCTTATTAAAGTCTGGAGATCATATTGTAGCATCTAATAGCCTTTATGGAGGAACTTATAACATGTTAAGTAATACCCTACCCCGTTTTGGAATTACTACAACTTTTGTTGACCCTGATGATACAGAGAATTTTGCTAAAGCAGTTCAGCCTAACACAAGAGCATTTTTTGCTGAATCTTTGGGCAATCCAAAATTGGATGTGATTGATTTAAAAGGAATCAGTGATCATGCAAAAGTGGCTAAAGTACCTTTTATTGTCGACAACACTATTGCAACTCCTGCCCTACTTAATCCAATTAAATATGGAGCCAATATTGTTATCCATTCATTAACCAAGTACATTACTGGTAATGGAACTACTCTAGGTGGAATTATTATTGATGCTGGAACTTTTGATTACTCAAATGGAAATTTCCCTGAATTTACTGAGCCTTCGCCATCTTATCACGGCCTTAAGTATCATGAAGCTCTAGGTCCAATTGCTTTTATTGCGAGAGTTAGAGTAGAGGGCTTAAGAGACCTAGGTAGTGCACCTAGTCCGCTAAATAGTTTTCAAGTCATTCAAGGCCTTGAAACTCTTGAGGTGCGTATGCAAAAACATTCTCAGAATGCTTTAGAACTAGCCGAGTGGTTATCGTCAAGAGAAGAAGTAAGTTGGGTTAATTATCCAGGTTTAAATTCGTCTAAATACCATAATTTAGCCGATAAATACTTACCAAACGGAAAAAGCGGCATAGTTACTTTTGGACTTAAAAAAGGCTTTGAGGCTGCTAAGAAAGTTGCTGAGTCCACAAAGATTTTTGCTTTATTAGCAAATATTGGTGACACTAAATCTTTGATTATTCATCCATCCAGCACTACTCATTCTCAGTTAAATGAAGAAGAGCAAAGTAGTACAGGAGTTTCGTCCGATTTGGTTAGAATCTCAGTTGGAATTGAAAATATTGAAGACTTAAAACAAGATTTGGACCAAGCACTTAAAGCAGTTTAATATGGAATAAATGTCTAAGGTTAAAACCATATCGATTCCTAATTTTACAACTGCTAGTGGTAGCTATTACGATAAAGTTAAATTGCACTATCAGCATTTTGGCAGAAATTATATTAACGCCCCAGTAGTTCTCATAAACCACTCCCTAACTGGTGATGCAAATGTCGCTGGTTCTTCGGGGTGGTGGAATGAGATTGTAGGTCCGAACCTAACCATAGATACAAAAACTTATGCAATTTTGGCATTTAATATACCTGGAAATGGTGTAAATAACTATACTATAGAAAACTATCAAGATTTTCATACAGGTGATATTGCAGAGATATTTTACAAAGGACTTCAAGTCTTAGGAGTTGAAAAATTATTTGCTTTAATTGGAGGTTCAATAGGGGGTGGAATTGCATGGGAGATGGCAGCTCTATATCCTTCATTAAGCAAAAATTTGATACCTGTTGCTGCAGATTGGAAAGCTTCAGATTGGATTATTGCAAATACTTTTCTCCAAAAACGTTTATTGGAAAATTCAAATGATCCCTTAAGAGATGCTCGTATTCATGCGATGTTGACTTATCGAACTCCAGCTTCCTTTTCAGAGCGTTTCAGGAGAACTAAAAACCTTGAGAAGAATATTTACAATGTAGAGAGCTGGTTAATTCATCATGGTGATAAACTTTTTAAACGTTTTTTGTTAAAAGCCTATAAGACTATGAATCATTTATTAGCCTCTGTAGATATTACAAGAAATGGAAAATCTATTGAAAAGGTGATTAAAAGTATTGAATCTGACATTCATTTAATTGCAATTGATAGCGATATTTTTTTTACTCCCGAAGAAGATCAGAAGACTTTTAAAATTGGTAGAAATTTCAAAAAGAAAATTTATTATCATGAACTTAATTCCATTCACGGACACGATGCATTTTTAATTGAAAATAAGGCAATATCTAAAATACTTAGAAAGATATTTAAGACTTAATAAACTTAAATCAGCATACTTCATTAGAAATATATCTAGATTTAATAAATAAATATTTTCTCTACAAATTTAAAAATGACAAATGAAATTAAAATTTATTGATTGGTAAATCAATGGGATCAGTATGATAGCTATCAAATTTTTTAAACTTCTTTGGTCAAAGTATTAAATCTTTTTTCCAAATTTTGATTTTTTTGTTTTAGCTCCAAGATTTTTAGACCATTTTCGTGTGCAAAGTCAAATATTGCTGGTCTCATATCTTCACTATTTTCAAAGGTCAATTCGTAGTTAAAGTCGAAAGTATTCACTACCGTTTTCAGTTTAGGTATTTTTGTTAGTGCTAAATTTTCCACTCTGTAGTCAAAACTCACTTCAATTATTTGTTCTTTATTAGATTGAAGTTCTTTAAGGGATTGGTTTAAGACTATTTCTCCTTTGTGTATGATTACGACGTCATTACACACTGCCTCTACTTCTTGGAGAATATGAGTGGATATAAAAACCATTTTTTTCTTTCCCAAGTCTTGAATTATTTTTCGAATTTCGATTATTTGATTAGGATCAAGTCCAGTAGTAGGCTCGTCTAATATCAGGTACTTAGGATCATGTAATAGTGCTGCAGCAAGCCCTACTCTTTGTTTGAAGCCTTTAGAAAGATTACCTATTTTTTTTTTAAATTGAGAA
>CACHZY010000048.1 GCA_902584445.1 uncultured Bacteroidota bacterium
AATATTGTATAGTGAAATCAAAATAAATTCACTTAGAATAATAATGAAGTAAGTTATATTGTGAGGATTATCATACCCAATTTTATTAATTATTGTAGGTGTATAAACGGTTGGAAAAATATATATAAAAATAAGACAGTAAGCTTTTAAGCTTATTGGGGTCCTATGAGTATGAACCGCAATTAAATTTTCAATCGATAAATGAAGATCTCTTACAAACCTCAAAATCTTCTGCTTTAAGCTGTTAGGAATATCCTCTTCATTATCAAGTATGAATTTAAAAATATTTTCAGTTTTTTTATCAACGTCAGTAGTATTATGACTGGATTGAGAAAGATGATTAATAAATGATTCAGATATTTCATGAAGTATATTGTTGATCTCTTCTTTTTTTGAAATAGATAACTTTGAATTACTATTGAAAAAATAGTAAATGGTTTTTAATGAGCTCCTAAATTGACTTAAAAATTGTAATGATTTTTCTCTTCTTTTAAAAGCGCCTCTTATAGCAAAAACCAATGGAAAAATTATTGCTAAACTTATTAGGGTTAGATCAATGTGATAAAAAATCTCAAATTCAAAGGCAAGAAAAGGAATTACTATCGATAGAATTAAAGTAAATAATGTTCGCTGATTTAATATTGATAAGTACCTTTTCATTAAATTTTTTAAATTAGATGTTTAAATCTATTATTATTATTATGAATATACAAATGTTTTTTTCTGCATGTATACTATTTTATGGTGTAGCTTCTGCACAAATTATTCAAAAATCTGATTCTCTTTTTAATAATCAAGATATTCTTAAGATTAAACTAAGCTATTCAAATGACGAAATGCGCCTTGAGACTGATGATACAACATTTGTTAAAGTAAATCTTGAATACAACAATGATAATAAATGGGAAAGTTTAAATGTAAACCTTAGAGCAAGAGGGAATTTTAGAAGATCGAAATGTTATTTTCCACCTATCAAAATACGTATAAAAAAATCAGCAGCTAAGGGTACTTTATTTGAAGGCAATAAGAACTTGAAACTGGTAATGCCCTGCCTTCTTAGAAAAGAAAAAAATGACAATATCATTCAAGAGTTTATTGCATATAAGTTTTACGAAAAGATTTCTCCATATTACTTCAAAACTAGATTAGTTGATATTGAATTCACTGAAATCAAAAAAAAGAAAACGGAAGTTCATAAGCTCATAGGGTTTTTGATAGAGGACGATAAGAGAGTTGCAGATCGATTCGAAGGAAAATCCTTTGAAAGGTATATCCATCCAAAGGCTATGGACGATATGACATCTGTTCAAAACTCTATTTTTCAATTTATGATTGGAAACACCGATTTTTCTGTTGCATATCAACATAATGGTAAACTACTTTATATTGACAAAAAGATTTATCCATTGCCTTATGACTTTGATCTTTGTGGTTTGGTAGACGCCAGTTATGCTATAGTTAATAACACATTAGGGATTAACTCAGTGAGGGATAGAAAATATAGAGGATTTAAGAGAGATGAATCTCTTCTTGAGAAAGTTAGAGATCAAATTCTTAGTAAGAAAAATGAATTTTATCAAATTGTTGATAATCAAAAATCTAAATTTGAAATAACTACTGAATTTGAAAGCACTAATAAATTCCTTACAAGTTTTTTCGACATTATGGAGGATGATAAATCTTTTAAAAAAGAAGTTATTCAAATGATGAGAACCAAATAATTAATTGAGGATTACGAATGGAGTTCTTTTAATTTATTTATAAATCTTGAGCTTGCTCCAATACTTTTTGAAATATATTTACCGTTTATCATTCCTGCCTTTTTTCTTATTTGGTCATTCAATAAAATATAATCAAAAATATTTTTTAGTTCAGACTTATTTTTAATAGAAAAGATACCTCCAAGGCCAACAAGAGCAGCTGCTTCTTGAAAAGTTTTAAAATATGGACCAATTATTACCGGTATGCTGAAAGCAGCAGGTTCCAATGTATTGTGTAACTTTTTATTCTTAAAACCCCCTCCTACATAAGCAAATGCAGCATAACTATATATTTTACTCAATTCTCCTATTTTATCAACAATAAGAATTCTCTTTTTTGAATCTTTCATAATATCATATGTACTCCATTTAGCATAAGGTAATTTTATTTTTTTTTCTAAATTTCCGATTACTTTTCTAGAAACTTCGTGTGGAACAATAACTATTTTTAGGGGTGTTTTTTTTTTAAGTAAATCCTCAATTAAATTATGGTCTTCTGGCCAGGTACTTCCAGCAACAAAACATTTTATTCCCGATGTAAAATCATCCATTATTTCTAGTTTATTTTCTTGTTTTACCATTTGATAAACTCTATCAATTCTCGTATCTCCATTAACTGAAACTGCGTTAATTCCTAGATTATTCAAAAGCTTTTTAGAGAGATCATTCTGGACAAAATAGTGTTTTACGCCATAAAGTAGTTTTCTGTATCCAACTCCATACCAACGAAAAAAAAGTTGTTGAGGTCTAAAGATGCTAGAAACAGAATAAACAGGAATTTTTCTTTTATGAAGGCCATTAAAAAAATTTGGCCAAAATTCATATTTTACAAAAATCGCCAATTTTACATTACAAAAATCTAGGAAACGATTTACATTTTTAGTAGTATCCCAAGGTAGATAGCATATGCAATCAGCATATGAAAAGTTTTTTTTTATCTCATAACCTGATGGAGAGAAAAAAGTAAGTAATATTTTATCTTTAGGAAAATGCTTCTTGTAAGCGATTATTAATGGTTTTGCTTGTTCGAATTCTCCTAACGAGGCAACATGAAACCAAGCCCATTGTCCCTGATCCAATAATTTAGATTTTAGTATTTTAAAAGCTATTGATCGTCCTCTTGTAAAAAGATTTATCTTTTTGGAAAACAGTCCAACAATCCAAAGAATTGGAAAAGAGATTTCAATGATAACATTGTAAATCAGTCTAAACAACATAATGGTTCAAAAATAGTTTTTATAATCTATTGCCAAAATCCTTTTTTTTAATTTTATAATTTAATTTTTGATATGAAAAAGATTGAAATGGTTGATCTTAAGGGTCAATACCAGGGTATTCAATCCCTAGTCAATGCCTCGGTTATTAGCACTATTGAATCTACTAAATTTATTAATGGTCCTCAGGTTAAGGAATTTCAGGGGCATTTAGAAAACTATCTTGGGGTAAAACACGTCATCCCTTGTGCAAATGGAACCGATGCCCTTCAGATTGCATTGATGGGATTGGGGCTAAAGAAAGGAGATGAGATTATTACCGCGGATTTCACATTTGCTGCTACAGTCGAAGTGATTTCCTTATTGGGATTAACTCCTGTTTTGGTCGACATTGATATAGAAACCTATAACATTGATGTTTCAGCCGTCAAAAAGGCAATTACTGATAAGACTAAGGCTATCATTCCAGTACACTTGTTTGGTCAAGCTGCAATGATGTCAGAAATTATTGCGATTGCTGAGAAAAATGATCTTTATATCATAGAGGATAATGCTCAGTCAATAGGCGCAAACTATACTTTCCCAGATGGTAGTAAAAAGAAAACAGGATGCTTAGGTCACTTAGGTACGACCTCTTTTTTCCCTTCAAAAAACCTAGGTGCATATGGGGACGGAGGCGCTATTTTTACAGACGATGACCGACTAGCAAATACTCTGAGGGGAATGGTAAATCATGGAATGTACGTTAGGTATCATCACGATGTGGTGGGAGTAAATTCTCGTCTGGATTCTATTCAAGCTGCTATTCTGGATATAAAACTAAGCTATCTAGATTACTATAATGAGTGCCGAAAAGCTGCTGCAATTAAATATACTCAAAGATTAGCCAACAACTCCAAAATTATCACCCCTATTACCAGTGGTGAATGTGACTCTCATGTCTTTCATCAATATACGCTTAGGATTATTAATGCTGATAGGGATGCATTGGTTCAGTATTTAAATAAAAAGGGCATTCCTTGTGGAGTATATTATCCAATTCCGTTACACTTACAAAAAGCCTACATGAGTGATCGATATAAGGAAACTGATTTTGTGGTAACAAATCAGGTTGTAAATGAGGTAATTTCTTTACCGATGCATACAGAGCTTACCGATGATCAAATCGACTTAATCACTAATGAAATTTTGACCTTTTTAGCTTAGTACTCTGCTGACGAAACCTTGGTCTGAGGATTAATTTTTCTAACCAACCCCTGAAGTACTTTTCCTGGACCTACTTCAATAAAATGACTGACTCCCATTTCTACCATTTTTTCTACACTCTGGGTCCATCTCACAGGAGCAGTAAGTTGATCGACTAGATTTTTTTGAATTGCCAAAGGATCAGTGACAGCATTAGCTACAACATTTTGAAATACTGGACAAATGGGCGAAGCAAAATCAGTATTTTCAATTGCATTGGCTAACTCGACTCGAGCTGGTTCCATCAGAGGGGAGTGAAAAGCTCCACCAACTGGGAGTAGCAGTGCCCTCCTGGCACCAGATGATTTCATAATTTCACAGGCTGATGCTATCGCATCGGTACCACCTGAAATAACTAGTTGTCCTGGGCAATTGAAGTTTGCTGCTACCACTAATCCTTCTATTTGGTCGCAGATTTCAACCACTTTCTCATCCTCAAGACCC
>CACHZY010000049.1 GCA_902584445.1 uncultured Bacteroidota bacterium
TGGTTTTAGATTATCAACTGGGAGATTCCCAAAAGATGAGGAAATTAATGTTTTAGTTGAACTATTTGAAAATCAATATCAATATTTTTTACAAAATAGAAATAAAGCTTATCAAATTTTAAGTGTTGGGGAAAAGCCACGTGATCAAAATATTTTTAGTGTAAAAGCTGCTGCGATGACTATGGTCGCAAACACCCTAATAAACCATCACGAAACGTTTACAAGAAGATAGATGAATTGCAATCACGACCATGATAATAAAAATTATAGCAGAAGAGATTTTCTAACAAGGACCTCTTTAGGCATCGGTGCACTTTCACTTGGTGGTCTAATCAGCCCCGTAGATGCATACGGGAACAGTAACTTTTTAAACCTACTGGAAAGTGAAAAAAAGCGATTACCACATTTTATTCCGAAAGCTAAAAGGGTGATTTACCTTTTTCAAAGTGGAGCACCTTCTCAATTAGATTTGTTTGATTATAAGCCAAAACTAAATGAAATGTTTGGACAAGAAGTCCCTGGCAGTATTATTGGAGAACAAAGATTAACAGGAATGTCATCTGGCCAAAATACTTTTCCCATTGCTGGGAGTCTATTTAACTTTAAGCAACATGGAAATAGTGGGGCATGGATAAGTGATTTAATGCCTTATACATCAAAAATTGTGGATGAATTGTGCTTTATTAAATCAATGTATACTGAGGCTATTAATCATGATCCAGCAATGACTATGATACAAACTGGATCAGAACTACCTGGAAGACCCTCTATTGGCTCCTGGTTAAGCTATGGGTTAGGAACAGATAATAAAAATCTTCCTGAGTTTGTGGTTCTAATTACAAAAGGAAAATCAGGTCAACCTATTTACTCACGTTTATGGGGTAATGGCTTTTTACCATCAAAACACCAAGGGGTTCAATTTCGTTCCGGTAAAGACCCGGTCCTCTATTTAGATAATCCCCCTGGGGTAACCAGTACTATCCGTCAGGAACAGTTGAGTTCCTTAAAAAAGCTACAAAAAATTAATCATGCAGATATAGGTGATCCCGAAATATTGACTAAAATTTCAAATTATGAGATGGCGTACCGAATGCAAACCTCTGTTCCAGAAGTAATGAATATTTCTGACGAGCCAGATTATATTTTTGACCTTTATGGAGAGGACAGTAAGAATCCTGGAACTTTTGCTGCAAACTGCATACTTGCAAGAAAATTGGCTGAAAAGGATGTTAAATTCATTCAACTGTACCACAGAGGATGGGATCAACATAGTAATTTACCAAGAGATATCAAAAAGCAAGCAAAAGAAACAGATCAAGCTACAGCAGCTCTAATAAAAGATTTAAAGCAAAGAGGTTTACTTGAAGACACGCTAGTGATATGGGGAGGTGAGTTTGGAAGAACTAATTATTCTCAAGGAATGCTAAAGTTGGACAATTATGGTCGTGATCATCACCCTCGCTGCTTTACTATTTTTATGGCAGGAGCAGGTGTAAAAAAAGGCATTACTTTGGGCGCAACAGATGATTTTGGTTATAACATTACTGAAAGGCCAGTGCATATTCATGACTTTCAGGCTACTTTAATGCACTTACTTGGAGTTGACCATGAAAAACTAACCTTTAAATTTCAAGGCAGAAGATATAGGTTAACTGATGTTCATGGAAATGTAGTTAAAGAGATATTATCATAAAAAATGGTTTTAGAAATCTTTGAATTTTTAGGAAGTCTTCATCCTCTTGTAGTACACCTGCCAATCGGATTTATAATACTAACACTTTTGGTAAATATTTTAATTAAGACAAAAAATAATTCTGTTAAACGCATAATAACAATCGGTTGGTTTTTTTCTTTTATAAGTGGATTTATAGCTTCCATTTTTGGATGGTTTCTTGGGGATAATAATTATTATTTAGAATCTCAAATCAACATTCATAAATGGACTGGTTTTGCATTTGTGATAATAACTTTTTTAATCTGGATGCTAAGGGCTTTAAACTTCAATTTATCTAAATCCTTTAACAGAATTTCTAATATAGTTGTTTTCGCTTTAATATCAATTACTGGACACTTTGGTGGTGAAATGACTCATGGAAAAGGATATTTAGTGAAAAGTATACCCTTTTTAAAACAAAACAAAATTCCAACTGTATTGTTAACCGAAAAGGAGAATTCTCTTGATTCAATTTATGTTTACGAGAATCTGATTTATCCTGTATTTGAGGAAAAGTGTATTGCTTGTCATAATAAAAAAGATGCACATGGAGGGCTTAATATGAGCAAATTCGAAAATATCATAAAAGGAGGAAACAGTGGTTTAGGAATTCAAAAAGGGAATCCTTATAAGAGTTTAATTTATAAAAGGGTTAGTATGTCTCAAAATGAGGCTAATTTCATGCCTCCTGCAGGAACCCCTTTGAGTTTTGATCAAGTTGCGATTTTAAAATGGTGGATTGATAATGGCGCAAAATTAAAAACTCCCTTGACCAAACTTAGAAATGATGAAAACATCCGAAGTCTGGTTGAAGAAAACTATAAATTAGACCTGAGAGAAAAATCTTACATTGAAACTTTAAATCTTGCTCCCGTTGATGAAAATAAATTGGAAGTTTTTAAAGAAGAAAAATATCATTGGCGTTTTTTAGATAGCGAAAAAAGTCTTTTGGATGTAAAATTTATAGGTAAAAAAATAACAAGAAATGACATTGAATTATTGACAAAACTTAAAGATAATGTAATATGGCTTAATTTATCCAACTGCCAATTAAAGGATGAATTATTGTCTTTTCTTTCTCAGTTCCCCAACTTAGCTAGATTAAGGATTCAAAACAATAATCTTACAGATAAATGTATAATCTATACAATGGATATTAAAAATTTAAGAGAATTAAATATATATGGCACACAAGTCACTGATGCCTCTTTCAATATTTTTTCAAAAATGAAAAAATTAGAGAAAATATTCCTTTGGAATAGTAAAGTGACTCCGTTAGGAATTCAGAAATTTAAAACTCAAAATCCAGCAATTGAAATAATTAGTGGACTTTAAGTTTATTGTAATTTAAAAGTATCTTCTTCTTCCAAATCTTTTTTTGGTTTCGAGATATCTATCTGTTCAACTTTTTTGAGTTTAGAAAGCATCATTCTAGTTCGGGTAGTAACCATTTTTTCAATTTCATTGTCAGCCTCCTTGATCTTTCTCTGAGCCTTCTCCAATACATTTCCAAAGGCAGAAAATTCTTTTTTTACGTTGGCTAATATTTCCCAAACCTCACTACTACGTTTTTGAATCGCCAATGTTTTAAATCCCATTTGTAAGCTGTTGAGCATAGCTGCTAGGGTAGTTGGACCTGTAATAATAATTTTATATTCACGCTGTAATAAAGAAATAATTTCTGGATGACGAGTGACTTCTGCATAAAGACCTTCAAATGGCAGAAACATTATACCAAAATCAGTTGTATGAGGTGGATCTAAGTAACGCTCAGAAATATCTCGGGCAAACTTTTTAATAGAGTTCAATAGTGCTCGTAATGAGTTTTCAATATTAGCACTATCTCCTGATTCATATGCTGATTGAAGGCGAGCATAGTCTTCTTGTGGAAACTTTGCATCAACTGGAAGATAAACGGGCCCACTGCTATGACTTTTACCAGGAAGTTTAATTGCAAATTCTACTAAAGCATCAGATTCTTTTTTTGTTTTAACGTTGGCGTCATATTGTTCAGGAGCAAGGATTTGCTCTAAAATATTTCCTAATTGTATCTCACCTAATACACCACTGGTTTTAACATTACTTAATACCTTTTTTAAATCACCTACCCCAGATGCAAGTGTTTGCATCTCCACTAATCCTTTTTGTACCTTTAATAATTGCTGAGTTACGACTTCAAATGATTTACCTAATCGATCTTCAAGTGTCTTATGTAACTTTTCGTCAACCGTCTCTCGCATCTTTTCTAACTTGATCTCCGTTGATTTTATCAACTCATCCTGCTTTTTATTAAGGCGTTCAAAGTTTTGTTTTTGTAATTCGTTAAAAGCAGTAACATTTTTGGAAAAAGATTCTTGAAAGTCTTTAAGTGTATTTCTTAATTCATCTCGATCCTCTTTAGCTTTTTTAGATAGAACTTCATTTAACCTTTCTATACTTTGTGTAATTTCCAAACGGGTTTCTCTTAAGTTTTTATTCAATTCCTCACGGTTTTGATAAAACTC
>CACHZY010000050.1 GCA_902584445.1 uncultured Bacteroidota bacterium
TTCAACTTTACCAGAATCAAGTTTTTGTAACTGATAATGTTGAAGGTATAGTTCCCGAATTTTTAACTATGCTTCGAGGAGTAATTGACTCACCAGATATACCTCTAAATGTTTCCAGAAGTTACCTTCAAGCTGATGGAGCTGTAAAAAAAATAAGTAATTATATAACTAGGAAGGTAGCAGATAAGCTCAATTCACTATTCAAAAAAGACCGAAAGATTTTCGAAGAAAAATGGAATGATATAAAAGTCGTTATTGAATATGGTTTACTTACAGAAGAAAAGTTCTACGAAAAAGCAAACAGTTTTATGCTCTACCCGACTACTGAGGGGGAATATCTTACTTACGATGAACTTAATGCCGCAGTCAAAGATAATCAGACTGACAAAGATGGGAAGCTAATTTTTCTTTATGCATCTAATATTGAGGAACAACACAGCTATATCGAAACTGCTAAAGATAAAGGATACAAGGTACTTTTATTAGATTCTCCTATAATCGCTCATTTAATTCAAAAGCTAGAGGGGGATAAAGAAAAGATTGCTTTCTCAAGAGTAGACGGTGATGCAGTAGAAAATCTTATCAAAAAAGAAGAGGCTACCGTATCTAAATTGTCTGACGATGAAAAAGATACTCTAAAACCATTAATTGAAGCGGTTGTCCCCGGTGATAAATATACAATCCAGATGGAAGCGATGGATAGTGGTAATTTACCATTTGTAATTACTCAACCTGAATTTATGAGACGAATGAAGGAAATGCAACAAACTGGTGGGGGAATGATGGGTGGTTTCCCTGAAATGTTTACATTATTAGTCAATACGAACCATGAATTAGTTGGACGAATATTAAATACCAAAACCACAAAAAAACGAGAACGATTGATTCAGCAATCTCTAGATTTAGCTCGCCTATCGCAAAATTTATTAAAAGGTGAAGCCCTAACTAGCTTTATAAAGCGATCGGTGGAGCTAATTAAATAGATTAAATTGATTCTAAATTCAATCCTCTATTATTGCATAATAGAGGATTTTTTCATTTTTAATAATAAATAAATAATATTTTACAGTAAAGAAAAAAGCTAATTTTAAGTATGAACAAAATTATAACTCTTACTACTGATTTGCAGCTCGATCTCCCAGATGCTAAAATACGTTATCACCAAAATTTTTTATCTAATCAAGAATCTAATTATTATTTCGATACCTTTTCGTCCAAAATTCCCTGGCAACAAGACGAGGTTAAGGTTTTTGGTAAGATCTATGCCCAACCGCGTTTGACGTCCTTGCACAGTAAAACTATGACTAGTTATAAGTATGCTGGTTTAACACTCCAGCCCCAACCTATGACTACTGAATTATTATCTATTTTGGAGAGGGTTGAGAGCATTTGCAATCATGAGTTTAACTGCGTTTTACTTAACCTCTACCGTGATGGTTCAGACAGCAACGGTTGGCATGCTGACAACGAAAAAGAGCTGGGTGTCCACCCACAGATTGCTTCAATTAGTTTTGGTTCGAATCGTTTTTTTCATTTTAAACACCGCAGTATTAAAAGTGAAAATTATAAAATAGAACTCCATCATGGCAGTTTGTTACTTATGGAAGGACCAATGCAAGAATACTGGCTGCATCAAATTCCAAAAACCAAAAAACCCCTTTCTCCGCGTATTAATTTGACTTTTAGAAAAATTACTTAAATAGCTCATTTAGTATTCTTGCTAAGTGTAATCCATAGATAAAATTGCTTTTTGACCAAATCAAAATATTCTTAGCTGATAGGAATTTCCTAGTTTTCTGTGAGGAGTATTTTTTTAAATACCTTGAGTTTGGTCCTATTACATCTCCAACCACCTGATAAACAGTTTTCCCTCAATCATTGGAAAAAAATACTGAATATATTAAGCTTATTAATAAAATAATTTTAATGGAAGTTCTAACAAAATTTATGGTAAAAAAGTATATCACTAATAACTAGAGCAGAAGTAAATTTGAATTCAACTCATTACCAAATGTCGATTTTTATAAAAAGCCAAATTGAAGTACCTTTAATGCGATCTATAAATAAGAATTAAACTAAGTCTTTTAAAAATGTTGAAAGAAATCTTATTTTTTTGTCTAATTATTTCCCTTATTTTTTTGATGGGTTGTCAATCAAATTCCAAACCAAGCGACTTGATGATGCATGTAAGTGGAAAAGTTGATGGATTGAGAAAGGGTACATTGTTTTTACAAAAAATATTGGACTCAACCCTTGTTAATGTTGACTCACTAGTAATCAATGGTGAACCTGAATTTGAATTTAGAACCGAAATAGAAAGTCCAGAGATATATTACCTCTACTTAACTAAGGATGACGGAGATACTCTTAATGACCGTATAATGTTCTTTGCTGAAAAAGGTAAAATTACTATTAATACACTTCTAAAAACCTTTGAGAGTAGTGCAAAGGTTAGCGGCTCTGAAAATCAAGAATTATTGCAAGAATACCGAAAAATATCTCGACAATTTAATGCAAAAAATCTTGAATATATAAAAGCTTATATAAGTGCTGCTAATTCAAGTAATGATTCTAATTCGGTGGACTCAATTCAAAAAGCAATGGACAACCTTCTAAAAAGGCGCTACCTCTATGCCTTAAACTTTGCAAGTTCTAATGGTGACAACGTGATAGCTCCATATATTGCATTAACAGAAGTTTCAGACGCTAACATTAAGTTTCTTGATACTGTAGCATCAAAACTAACTGAAGAAGTTAAAGTATCTAAATATGGTAAATTATTTATTAATTTAATATCCGAGCGAAAGGAAATAGAGTTTCAAGAATAATCAACTAAGTTTAGACAAACTATTATTTAACTCAACAATAGCAGAGTTTAAATCTTCTTTAATTATTTTAAATCCATTGTTTTTACCCTCTTTTCTGTTTTTATGTATTTTTAAAATCAAATCGTCAAAAACTGAAATAGCTTTATCTATAATTAGGTCACTTTTCTTAAGGTCAGAATTTGGATTGGAAAGTTGCCAGGTATAAACATCTTCAATTATTTCTCCAATACTATTATTAATTTCTTTTTTTAAAAATTTTATACTTGGCATTGTATGAGTTTTATGATTGGGCCAAAATTAGCCACTGTATTTAACAAAATTTCTGGGGGTTTCATAAAGTATTATTTCTAAAGTTTTTTCCTTATCTAGGTGTGGGACTAATTTATTGTATATTACAACTGCAATATTCTCAGCCGAGGGAATTAAATCTGCAAACTCAGGTACTTGAATATTAAGGTTTTTATGATCGAATGCGTCCTCCACCTCAGACTTAATTAAATCCTTTAAATCCTTGAGGTCCATTACCATTCCAGTTACAGGGTCAACATTACCTGTAACATTGACAATCAACTCATAATTATGTCCATGATAATATTCATTAGAACACTTTCCAAATACGGACTCATTCTTTTTTTCGTTCCAAGACTTAACATAAAGTCTATGTGCAGCATTAAAGTGTGCTTTTCTACAAACAGTTACTCTCATAAGATTTTTTGGTTTAGAATATGTTTATAAAATCGATCAAAAATTATGGCAAACCATACAGTGTAATTTTTTGGATTTTGTTTCAGATCTTTTTCTATTTCATTCAAAGGCATCCAATTAAAAGCTGCTACCTCATCTAAATTTATTTTTGGATTATCACCACTGAAGCCAATTAAAACATGGTCCAATTCATGTTCTGTAAGTCCATTATCAAAAGAAGCCTTGTAAATGAAGGTGAATAATTCGGTTAAAGGAACTTTAATACCCATTTCTTCCATCAAACGTCTAGCACCTGCATCCAATGTTGCCTCCCCATCTCGCTGGTGACTACAACAGGTATTAGTCCATAGACCAGGTGAATGATATTTATCAAATGCCCGCTGCTGAAGAAGTAATTCTTGATTTTTATTAATGACGAAAACTGAAAAAGCCCGGTGAAGAACAGCTGTGGAATGGGCCTCTATTTTTTCCATAGTACCAATCTTACGATCATCTTGATCCACTAACACAACTAATTCTTTATCCATTATTAGTTCAAAATTACCTAATAAATACCATAAAACCTATCGACAAATTTTAGCAGAGTTATTTAATTATAATATTTTTACCCAAATTTAATTTATGGAATTCCTTGAGGAGATTCAAAAACGTCGAACATTTGGAATTATTT
>CACHZY010000051.1 GCA_902584445.1 uncultured Bacteroidota bacterium
AAAGCCTTGAACAATTACTTTTGAATCTTTATTTATAAGTACACTCATTACTTTATAGAATTAATATAAAATTACCTAATTATATTAGGTAATCCTTTTAAAATGAAGTTATTCTTTAATACGTTCAATATAAGATGCTTTTTCAGTATCAACCTTTATTTTATCTCCTTCATTTATAAACAAAGGAACATTAATTTTGGCGCCAGTTTCAACTGTTGCTGGTTTACTAGCATTAGTAGCTGTATTTCCTTTTATTCCGGGCTCTGTATGTTTTATTTCCAAAATCACGCTGGCAGGCATATCTACAGAAAGAGGTAAACCGTCTTCCGAATTGATCGAGATACTCACAATTTCACCTTCTTTGAGTAAATCTGAGTTTTCAATAGAGTTTTTGCTAACCATTATTTGATTAAAATCATCAACGTTCATAAAGTTAAACTCATCTTCTTCTTTATATAGGTATTGAAATTTATTTGTCTCCACCCTAATATCATCAATTTTGTGACCGGATGAGAAAGTATTATCAATTACTTTTCCATTGGTAACACTTTTTAATTTAGTTCTTACAAATGCAGGACCTTTTCCTGGCTTGACGTGAAGAAACTCTATAATTTTGTATATATCGTTATTATATTTTATACAAAGGCCCTTTCTGATATCTGAGGTTGTTGCCATTTTGATGATTTAGTTTTTTTGGAAGTATCCCTTCATTATTCCTCTTTTAGAGTTTCGAATAAATTGAAGAATTTCATCTCTCTCAGGTGATGCTATCATTTCAGCTTCAATGATATCAGCCGCTTGAGAGTTATTAAATTTTTTTTGATAAAGAATCCTATAAATATTCTGGATTTCAGTTATTTTCTCTGAACTAAAACCTCTCCTTCTTAAACCGACTGAATTTATTCCTACGTATGATAAAGGCTCTCTTGCGGCTTTAACATATGGAGGTACATCTTTTCTAACCAAAGATCCTCCTGCAACAAATGCATGATCACCAATAGTGGAGAATTGATGAACCGCAACCAAACCAGCCAGAATAACATAATCACCAATTGTAATATGACCAGCAAGTGTGCTGTTGTTGGAAAAAATACAATTATTTCCCACAAAGCAGTCGTGGGCTATATGGCAATAAGCCATTATTAGACAATTATCCCCAATTTTTGTTAACTGTCTATCTGAAGTTCCACGGTTAATAGTTACACACTCTCTAATCGTAGTATTATTTCCAATAACAGCAAGGGTGTCTTCTCCTTCAAATTTTAAATCTTGAGGTACTGCAGCAATAACTGATCCGGGAAAAATATTACAATTCTTTCCAATTCTTGTACCCTCCATTATAGTTACGTTAGATCCTATCCAGCTTCCTTCTCCAATTTCAACATTATTGTCAATAGATGTAAATGGCTCTATAACTACATTTTTAGCTACTTTTGCATCAGGATGAATATATGAAAGAGGTTGTTTCATTTCATTTTCGTTTAATAATTTGGGCCATAAGTTCTCCTTCAGTCATTAACAAGTTATTGGCGTAGATCTGACCTTTCATGTGACATATCCCTCTTCTTATTGGAGAAATTAGTTCTAATTTAAATATCAGGGTATCACCAGGCTTTACTGGTCTTTTAAATTTGACATTATCCATTTTCATAAAAAAAGTTAGATAATTCTCAGGGTCTGAAACTGTATTTAAAAGCAGCACGCCTCCTGCTTGCGCCATCGCCTCAATCTGAAGTACACCAGGCATTACTGGGGCCCCAGGAAAGTGACCTGCAAAAAAAGGCTCATTCATTGTAACGTTTTTTAATCCAACAACATGTTTCTCTGATAATTCAAATATCTTGTCAACTAATAGAAATGGTGGGCGATGCGGTAGCATTTTAATAATAGCATTGACGTCCATAATAGGCTCTGAATTAATGTCAATCTTTGGAGCGTTTTGTCGTCTATCTTTTTTAATAATCTGAGATAATTTTCTAGAAAAAGCAGCGTTAACTTCATGTCCAGGTTTATGGGCGAAAACTTTTCCTCTAATCGGGACTCCAACTAAGGCTAAGTCACCAATGACATCTAGAAGCTTATGACGAGCAGCTTCATTAGAGAAATGAAGACTTAGGTTATCTAAAATTCCATTAGGTTTAACAGAGATGTTTTCTTTACCAAATGCAGCCTTTAAACGTTTCATTGTTTTTTGAGAAAGAGGTTTGTCTACATATACAATAGCATTATTTAAATCCCCACCTTTTATTAAGCCATTTTCTAATAATGTTTCTAATTCATGTAAGAAACTGAAAGTTCTTGAAGGGGCAATTGTTTCTTTAAAATCTGTTATTTTATCAAGGGAGGCATTTTGAGTACCTAGTATTTTTGTATCAAAATCAACCATTGTTGTAACTTGGAATTCATCAGAAGGTATTAATGTAATTTCACTTCCTGTTTTCTCATCTTTGTATGATATAGGCTCGGTTACGATGTATTCATCTTTGATTTCCTCTTGTTCTATTACTCCTACTGATTCAATTGCATCAACAAAAAATTTGGAAGATCCGTCCATTATGGGCGATTCTGCGGCATCTAACTCTATATAGCAATTATTTACACTCATTCCTACTAATGCAGCTAAAACATGCTCAGAAGTTTGAATACTTACGCCGTCTTTCTCTAGATTGGTTCCTCTATCGGTATTAATGACATGCTGTATATCAGCAGGGATTTCTACTTTAGGAACTAAATCGCTCCTAACAAAGATAAAACCAGTATTAACGGGTGCTGGTTTAAAGGTAAGATTAACTTCTTTACCAGTGTGCAGACCTACCCCTTTTAAATTTACTTCATTAGCTAAAGTTTTTTGAAGGGAACTATTTATCATAGTTTTAGTTTTTTTAGTATAGAATTTATCTCTTTACCTAAATTGGGAAGGTTTTTAAAATAAACATATGATTTATTATAATCATTGTATGAAAAAGCTGGTGTTCCCTGAATCTTCATGTCATCTTTAATGCTGCTAGTTACTCCTGATTGGCCTTGAATTTTAACATTATCTCCAATAGTTATATGCCCAGCCACCCCTACCTGACCACCTATAACACAATTTTTACCAATCTTAGCAGAACCAGCAATACCAGTTTGAGCTGCAATCACAGTATTTTCTCCTATTTCAACATTATGTGCAATTTGAATTTGATTATCAAGTTTAACTCCATTTCCAATTGAGGTAAAGCCAAGAGTAGCTCGATCAATTGTAGAATTTGCTCCAACATCAACATTATTACCAATAACAACAATTCCTGTTTGTGGAATTTTTTTGTAAGAACCATTTTCTTGTGGTGCAAATCCAAATCCATCTGATCCAATTATTACTCCAGAATGAATAATGCAATTATTACCAACTATTGATCCATCTAAGATCCTTGCACCAGGAAAAACTATTGATCCGTTGCCAATGGTGACGTTTGATCCAAGGTAACATTGTTCAAATATTTTAACGTTATCACCTATTTCGGATCCTTCACCTATTATCGACATGTCACCGACATAGCAATTATTTGGTAATTTAATAGAGGGATGAATTAAAGCGCTTTTAGAAATACCGGTTTTACTAATCTTTACCTTATTGTACTGATCTAATAAAATTGTAAAAGAGTCATAAGCATTTGGAACACGAACAAGTGTAGTGGATAAGTCGTTTTCAGCAACAAAATCTTGATCAACAATAGTTATAGATGCCTGAGTCTTATAGATATAAGGTTTGTATTTAGGATTAGACAGGAAAGTTAGTGATCCTTTTTTTGCTTCCTCAATTTTTGATAACTGAAAAACTTCCGCATCTGGATCTCCATCTACAGTGCCTTCGAGTTTAGTAGCGATTTGTTGGGCAGTAAATTTCATTTGTGCAAAAATATAAAAATTAAGTTATATCTCTTTGACACCTTATCCTAAATAAGATAACCAAGGTGACAATTACTTCAAAAGCACTTATGAAATTATTATTTAGGACTCATGAATTTTAAAGAGAGACGGATACTAATAAATCCGTAAATTAGAAAAATAAAGGATTCTCCTTTTTTATTTTTAAAC
>CACHZY010000052.1 GCA_902584445.1 uncultured Bacteroidota bacterium
AAAATATAGCTTTTTTCAGTGTGATTAGTTAAATAACGATCATAGATTAAATTGGTTACAAATACCCAAGTTCCCAAAAAATGGGATTGGGTAGCGAGTATCCCCCTAAGCGATAACTGAGGTTCTCTTTCTGAAGGAAGTCCAAGGTTTTGAAAAAATATTGGACGATATAGCGCATCGAACATATCTCCAAATGGGTAGTGGTTTTTTCCTAAAATAAAATTAGCTCCAGCAGTCAAAGAAACTGCTGGTATTAGATCCCTAAGTTGAAATGAATTATTAGCTTTCCAGCTATATAAATTAACCTTTCTCTCTTTTTTAAAAGGGTCATAAAATAAATATTTAACTCCTAAATAATTTTGAAGTAAACCTTTTCGTTTAAATTCAATATGTTGGGTTGAAATTTTATTTATTAAACGATCAAAAACGAAAGCGCCCTGATAGGTTAATTCTAGTTGTTCGAACAAAAACCCCCACCTGACTGATAGAAAAGCAACTTTAGCATTTACTGTTGACAAATTGTATCTATCGTGTTTGTAATTCCTGAATTCTATACCACCCTCAAATTGAACTACTCCTTTTCCAACAGCAAATGCCCCTAATGATGCTCCTGGTCTATTTGAGTTTATCTGATCTGTATATTGAGCCTGAATTAAAATATTTGAGAAGAAAAATAATACCAAAAGGTACTTGAACATAAAATCATTATTTATTATTGTTTTACAAGTTAGTTAGCATTTCAAAAACATCAAAAATAGTCACAACTTTTAACTACTTTTGATCATAATTGATATAAAATTTGACATGTTAGGACTGTTTAAATTTTTTCTGATTTTAACAGGTGTTATTTATCTTTTGAGATGGCTTAGCCCTTTTATCGCAAAATATCTATTGAATGTACTTGTAAAAAAAATGGGCAACCTTAACCCAAATGATGTATCTAATAACCAACAAAAACCTCCAAAAAAGAAAGAAAAAGATATGGGTGAATATATAGATTATGAAGAAATTGATTAAACAGTTTTTTAACAAGACAAATGCTATCCATTTAGTTGTCTTGACTGGGTTTATTCTTTTTTCAGTTTCCTTTTTTTATCCTGTACTTTCTGGAAAAAAGCTCATTCAATCAGATATTCAACAATATTCTGGTATGTCTCGTCAAATTCAAGAACATAGAGAAGATGGGGAGGAGATTTATTGGATTGATAATGCTTTTGGTGGAATGCCTACATATCAGTTAGGCGCAAGATATCCTTATGATTTTCTTACCCCAATTCACAAAATATTTCAATTGATTCCTCAACCCTCAGAAATTTTATTCCTTTACTTACTCACTGCTTATATATTTCTACTAATTATAAAAATGCCAATACCTATTGCCATTTTGGGTGCTTTTGCCTACGGTCTATCTACTTATTTATTAATTATTATTCAAGTCGGTCACAACACTAAATCGCAGGCTCTTGCATATATGCCATTGGTTATTGGAGGGATGTATTTATTACTTAACAATAAACGTTTATTGGGGTTTCTTTTAACCGTTTTCGCCCTTTCGATGCAAATTCGTGCCAATCACTATCAAATGACCTACTATATGCTGTTATTGATGCTGGTCATTTTTGTTTTTTATGGAATAAAGGCGATGAGGGAAAAATCACTTAAATCATTTTCTAAAAGTTTAATACTTTTGATTACTGCAGGAATATTATCATTAGGACTTAATGCACCGCCTTTATTAGCAACCTCCGAGTATACTCAATTTAGCACTCGTGGAAAAAGTGAATTAACTTTAAAACCTGATGGTTCTCTAAAAGAATCGACGGGTGGTTTATCTAGAGACTATATTACACAGTTCAGTTATGGGATTTTTGAAAGCCTGAATTTACTTATCCCACGTATTCAAGGCGGTGGTTCGACTGAAAATTTAGGGGAAAACTCAGATTTATACAAGTTTCTTTTACAAAACGGCGTTCCCCAGTCCCAATCAAAATCATTTATCTCAAATGTTCCCACTTATTGGGGGAGTCAACCCATTTTAGAAGCCCCTGCTTATGTGGGAGTTTCAGTTATATTTTTAGCTACACTAGCTTTGTTTTTGGTTAGGGGTCCATTGAGAAATAGCTTGTTTGTTGGGATAATACTTTCTTTGCTGCTCTCTTGGGGAAAGAATCTACCATGGCTTACTAACTTTTTCATTGATTATTTCCCCTTATACAATAAATTTAGGGCAGTAAGCTCAATTCAGGTTATATTAGAATTCTGTTTTCCTGTTTTGGCTTGCTTGGGGATTTATCAGGTTTTTGTGAAAAATAAAAAAAACAACCTTAAATATATTTTGAAGATTTCTGGAGGATTTGTTTCCTTGTTGGTAATACTTCTTCTTTCCAAAGGCCTAATTGATTTCACCGGTTCAATGGATGATTATATCAGCGAAGGCTATGGGCCAGTATTGATGGGAAAAATTGTAGAGGCAAGAAAACAAATTTATAATTATGACTTAATTAGAGCAATTGTTTATTGCCTGCTTATTAGTACATTATATTTTCTTTTTTATAAGGCTAAGATTGGAAAAATTAAAGCAATAACTATTCTGACAGTTATAGTTTTGATTGATTTGATAGGTATCTCTAATCGATATATAAATCGAGAAATGTTTGTAAGCCCAAGACAAAAAAAGAGTTTATTCCAGCCTCGATCTGGAGATTTAGCTATTTTAAAGGATGATTCTCGTTTTAGGGTCTTTGAGCCTGCGCTCCAGCTTTCTGGATCAAGAACTTCATATTTTCACAATGCCCTTGGTGGCTATCATGGCGCCAAACCAAGAAGATTTGAAGAATTGTTTAATTTTTTCAGTACTCACCAAATTCAGGGAGTAATAGATATGCTAAATGTAAAATATCTCCTTTTTGAAGAGGATAATCAGCAGAAGGTTGTCAAAAACCATACTGCACTTGGAAATGCTTGGACGATTGACTCTCTTAAGGTGGTTTCTTCGGCCGATAAATTGCTCCTCCAGATGAAAAAATTAGATTTCTCTAATCAAGCTCTTATTCTAAAAAATGAAGCTCCACAAAATATCCCCTATGTTTTCGATGGTGATGCGATTAAAGAAATTGATCTTATTTCAGCCACACCAACTAAATTGTCATATTCTTTTAGTGCATCTAAAGACCAATTGGTTGTTTTTTCTGAAATATACTATCCCAATGGTTGGTATGCTGAGATAGATGGAAAAGCGGTTGATCACTTCCCAGTCAATTACGTACTTCGTGGTATACTTGTACCTTCTGGAAACCATACTATCAGTTTTCGTTTTGAACCTAAGGTCATCAAGTTGGGAGTTAATATACGTTTGATATCACTTTTGGTATTCCTTTTAATTGTTTCTTGCATGGTTTACGATAAGATTAAAAATAGAATAAATGGGAATTATAGCTAGACAATCTTTTTTTAATAGTATCAGTATCGCCCTTGCTTTTTTAATTGGTGCTGTTAATACTGTTTTTTTCTATCCGAAATTTATGGGTAGTGAATATCAGGGTTTGATTGTCACTTTATTAGCCTTATCTAACCTAATACAGCCTTTTATCTCTTTTGGAGTTCAACATGCATTAATCAAATTTTATCCCACTTGTAAAACTAAAGAAGAACAGGATCGTTTGCTTAGTTTGTCAATTACATTACCGCTTATAATGTTTCTCTCATTTTTGACTATTTCCCTTTTTTTTAAAACAGAAATTATTTCTTTTATCGCTTCTAAAAATACCGCAATTGGAAAATATGCTTTCTTGATAATTGCTGTTGCTTTTTCCACTGCCATGTTTGAGATTTTTTATAATTGGCTAAGGATTCAATTATATTCTGTTTTTGGAAACTTCTTAAAGGAGTTTTATCCAAGGGCTTTAATCTTTTTTCTATTAGTAATCTATGCATTCGATGGACTTAGTTTAGATAGTTTTATTAGTGCCCTAATTGTTGGATATTATTTGAGGCTGATCTTGGTGATCCT
>CACHZY010000053.1 GCA_902584445.1 uncultured Bacteroidota bacterium
ACTTGTTATTGATGTTGACAATTTAGATTTTGTTCATAATAAAGAAGATCTAGGTTTCATAATCGAGAAAATTGATGCCGAAATGAGTGGTTTATTCTAAATTTCACATTACTCTTTTTCAACCAAAATTAAAATTTTAAAGACATTACAATTCTTTTTTATTCTGAATGGTTTTACTATTTTTGGTCCCGCTTAAAAAATAATACTTCATGGAAATTATAGTTAAATTTTTACCTGCTTTTGGAATTATAGGTTTATTATTTGTATTAGTAAAAAACAATTGGGTAAATAAGCAAGAAGTTGGAAATGAAAAAATGGCCACAATTGCTAAAAATATTTCAAGTGGTGCAATGTCTTTTTTAAAGGCAGAATATAGAATCCTATCCATATTTGTGGTTTGTTTAGCCATTTTACTATACATAAAAGGTAGTAATGAAGAAGGATCTCATGGTATGGTAGCATTATCATTTATTGTTGGAGCTGTTTGTTCTGCCTTGGCAGGCTTTATAGGTATGCGAGTCGCAACTAAAGCAAACGTAAGAACTACCAATGCTGCTAGAAAATCTCTAGGTAAAGCTCTTGAAGTGGCTTTTGCTGGAGGTTCTGTAATGGGGCTTGGAGTTGTTGGGCTAGGGGTTCTTGGATTAAGTGGACTATTTACCATTTATCAGGAAATCTGGCCAGGTCAGGATAACCTAACATTGGTTCTGAATGTATTGACCGGTTTTTCTATGGGTGCTTCTTCCATCGCACTTTTTGCAAGAGTTGGTGGAGGAATCTATACAAAAGCCGCTGATGTAGGTGCTGACCTTGTAGGTAAAGTTGAAGCAGGAATCCCCGAAGATCATCCACTAAACCCAGCTACAATAGCAGATAATGTTGGCGATAATGTTGGAGACGTTGCAGGAATGGGAGCTGATTTATTTGAATCTTATGTCGGTTCTATTATAGGCACAATGGTTTTGGGTGCTTTTATCATTACACCAGATGTAGCTGGAGGAATGGGAGCTGTTTTCCTTCCACTTGTCATTGCTGCTCTTGGAATAGTAATGTCTATAATAGGTACACTTTTTGTTAAAGTAAAAGAAGGTGGTAATCCACAAACCGCATTAAATATCGGTGAATTTGGCTCAGCAGGCCTAATGGTAGTTGTTTCATATTTTGTCATTAATGCAATGATCCCAGAATCAACTTCAGGTTTACCACACGGTGCAATAGGAATATTTTTAGCGACAATATCTGGTCTTGTTGCAGGATTGGGTGTTGGAAAAATAACTGAATATTACACAGGAACAGGAACTAAACCTGTTACTTCAATTGTAAGACAATCTGAAACAGGATCTGCAACCAATATTATTGCAGGGCTTGGAGTAGGAATGATGTCTACAATGATTCCAATTTTATTAATTTCAGCTGCTATTTTAATCTCTCACTACTACGCAGGTCTTTATGGTATTGCAATTGCTGCAGTAGGAATGTTAGCAAATACAGGGATTCAACTGGCTGTTGATGCATATGGACCAATTTCAGATAATGCTGGAGGTATTGCTGAAATGGCCGAGTTACCTGCAGAGGTAAGAGAACGAACTGATACATTGGATGCAGTAGGAAATACAACAGCTGCCATTGGTAAGGGATTTGCTATTGCATCTGCAGCACTTACAGCTCTGGCCCTATTTTCTGCCTTCATGCAAGTTGCCAACGTTACTGAAATAGATGTATCTAAGCCTAAGGTTATGGCTGGACTTCTAGTTGGTGGAATGTTACCTTTTGTTTTCTCGGCGCTTTCTATGAATGCTGTTGGTCGAGCTGCAATGTCCATGATAGAGGAAGTTAGAAGGCAATTCAAAGATATTCCTGAATTAAAAGCAGCGTTAGAGGTTATGCGTAAATATAACGCTGATATTTCAAAAGCGAATACTAAAGATCGTTCCATTTTTGATGCAGCATATGGTAAAGCTGACTACGAAAAGTGTGTTGAAATTTCAACCAAGGCTTCCATTAAAGAGATGGTTATGCCTGGATTATTGGCAATACTTGTTCCCGTTGCAGTTGGTTTTCTGGGTGGGGCTGAAATGCTCGGTGGTCTTTTAGCTGGTGTTACCACCTGTGGTATTTTGATGGCCATTTTCCAGTCTAATGCTGGAGGAGCCTGGGACAATGCAAAAAAAATGATTGAATCTGACGGTAGAAAAGGCACAGATGCTCACAAGGCTGCAGTAGTTGGAGATACTGTTGGAGATCCTTTCAAAGATACTTCAGGACCTTCTTTAAATATTCTTCTTAAGTTAATGTCAGTTGTGGCACTGGTTATTGCCCCAAGTATCGCGTTGAATTTAGATACAATGAGCGAAAAATTTGAAAATAAAGAACATAATATCACTTTTGAAGTAAATAAAGACACAAATATAGCTGGTAACAATATTACTTTCGAAAGGGCTGTTAAAAATTAGAAGATAATTTTTAATGAATGATTGTTTGAAACTCTTCAAATATTGCTCTGCAACAGGGAAATAATTACCTTTAATAATTCTAGGTCGAATACATCACCTTTTTAACTGATTTAATTACGTCATTTGCGGAAGGCAGCCACTCTGCAAGTAGAACAGGTGAGTAAGGTGCGGGAGTGTCAGCAGTATTTATTTTTTCTACTGGTGCATCTAAATAATCGAATATTTGACTCTGTACTTGATAAGTTATTTCAGTAGATATATTTCCAAAAGGCCAGGATTCCTCTAAAATTACAAGGCGATTTGTTTTTTTTACAGATTCAAAAATTGTTTGGTAGTCCATCGGACGAATTGTTCTCAAATCAATTACCTCGCAATCAATACTTTCCTCTGAAAGAATTTCTGCTGCCTTATAGGCTTCTTTAATAATTTTACCAAATGATACAATAGTAACATCTTTACCTTTTCGTTTGATCTCAGCTACACCAATTGGAAGTGTAAATTCACCATCAGGAACTTCTCCTTTATCTCCATACATTTGTTCAGATTCCATGAAAATAACAGGATCATTATCTCTAATAGCAGATTTTAAAAGTCCTTTAGCATCATATGGGTTAGAGGGTACAATTACTTTTAATCCTGGACAATTTGCATACCAACTCTCAAAGGCTTGAGAATGAGTAGCGGCTAACTGACCTGCAGATGCAGTAGGACCCCTAAATACAATAGGGCAAGGGAATTGACCCCCTGACATTTGTCTAATTTTTGCAGCATTATTTATGATTTGATCTATACCTACCAAAGCAAAGTTAAAAGTCATAAATTCTATTATTGGACGATTTCCAGTCATTGTTGAACCAACCCCTATTCCAGCAAATCCCAATTCTGATATTGGGGTGTCAATTACACGTCTATCACCAAACTCATCAAGCATTCCTTTTGATGCTTTGTAAGCGCCATTATACTCTGCAACCTCCTCTCCCATTAAAAAAATGGTATCATCTCTTCTCATCTCCTCAGTCATGGCTTCACATATGGCCTCCCTAAATTGAATTGTTTTCATCAACATATATTTTGACAATACAAATTTAAATAATTGCTCTGTGATTATTTGAATTAATATATAAATATTTTATGATGAGTCTTCCCTTAAAATCGTTTATTTATCGATGATTTAGTTAAATATTTTACTAATTTGGTATTGCCTTAACTTATGAAGTTAATACAATTAAACATTAAGGGAATTTCATACAGCGAGACCCAAACTGGAGCCTATGCACTTATATTAAGTGAAATAGATGGAGGTCGAAGACTTCCAATTATTATTGGAGGTTTTGAGGCTCAATCTGTTGCAATTGCACTGGATAAAGAATTAAAGCCTAAAAGACCTCTAACCCA
>CACHZY010000054.1 GCA_902584445.1 uncultured Bacteroidota bacterium
TTCCAGTAGATACCCTGAAGCAAAAATTATTTGATATAAAACCCATTGTCCAAGTTGAGCAAAATTTTGATGCTCTTACCCAAAGTCTAATATTTGGACTACTAGTGGTTTTGATTTTAATTGGGTTAATTTATAGTTTCTTTTTTGCAAAGAAGAGGAGGGAAGAAAGCAGAAAGAAACTTCCGCCTTTTGAACGCGCTATTGAGGAATTAAAAGAACTAGAATCTTTTACTCCTACTGAGCAGGAGGAGTATAAAAATTATTATTCTCGTCTGACCGATGTGGTAAGACGCTACTTGGAGGAAGAGGCAAAAATTAGTGCTTTGGAGAGTACTACTGATGAGTTGTTACTCAAATTAGAGGCTTTAAAAAAATCTGGAAAACTCGATCTGGAAAGAGAGACAATTAAGAATTTTAAGTCTGTTTTACATACGGCTGATTTGGTAAAATTCGCCCTATCTACTCCTGAATTCGGAACTACTGCAAAAGACTGGGCATTGGTACAGGGGGTAGTAGTAGAGACCAATGAAGCCTTGCCGGAACCCACGCCTGAAGAGATCAGAGAACGAGAGGAATACCGGCAATTATTGGCAAAGAAAAGAAGAAAACAACAGTTAAAATGGGGTTTGGCCTCATTGGCAATTTTAACGGTCTTAAGCTTTGGGACAGCTGTTTCAGTATATGGGTTTTATCCGGTTAGAGACACTCTATTGGGTTATCCTACTATAAAGCTCAAAAATAAAGAATGGATTAGCAGTCAATATGGAACCCCTCCAGTAAAAATATTAACCCCAGAAGTTTTGCGCAGAGTTAAAACAGATATGGGTGGTGCATTGCGTTTTTCGTCAGGGGACTATGACTCTCCTTTTTATATTGATTTGGTTTTCAACCAAAAACCGCCAAAAGAGAATAAGGAAGAAAATCCAACTGATGACGAGAAACGCGCTAAAGACAAAGAGGCAATACAATTATTAATTAATGAAATAATCAACGACTTCCAATCTCGTGGCGCGGTAAACATACTTATCAAAGAAGAGGAGTTTACCACTTTGTCAGGAATCCCAGCCTTAAAAATTTACGGGACTCTGGACTATCCAAAAAAAGGAAAAGATAAAAGGGTGCGATGCAATTATATGACCCATTTATTTGATTTTGATCAGGGTGGGATTAATTTGACTTTATTATATGATAAGGAAGATCGGTATGGTCCTGAAATCGAAAAAAGAGTCATGGACAGCTTTGAATTAATTAAAGAATTATAAGAAAAGTGTTTGAAGGAGTTTACTTAGCGAATCCCAATTATTTGTGGCTTTTTCTGTCGTTTCCGCTGTTGATTGTATGGTACTTTTTAACCTCAAAAAAAGTACAACCTGTTTTAAAAATATCCTCGCTGAAGGGCTTTCAGCAAAAATCAAGTTTTCTGGCTAAGCTCCAACCCTTATTATTTGTTTTGAAGCTCCTTTCACTGAGTTTGATAATTCTGGCACTATCTCGCCCTCAAACTATGGATGTCTCAACAAGAACTAAAACCAATAAAGGAATAGATATAGTTATGGCGATTGACATATCATCAAGTATGCTGGCTCAAGATCTGAAACCGAATCGTCTTTCCTCATTAAAGAGGGTAGCCTCGTCTTTTATTGATGACCGAATAAGCGACAGAATTGGGTTGGTTATTTATGCAGGAGAAAGTTATACCAAAACACCGATTACTAGTGATAGAGCGATTGTAAAAAACGCTTTGCAAGATATTCGATATGACGGTATAATTGAGGATGGAACTGCCATAGGTATGGGACTTGCTACCGCAGTGAACAGATTGAAAGATAGTCGCGCTAAGAGTAAAGTGATCATTTTACTTACGGATGGCGTTAATAACTCTGGCTTTATTGACCCCAAGATAGCCAGTGAACTTGCAGTGGAATATCAGATTAAGACCTATACAATTGGACTTGGCAGCAATGGTACGGCTAGAGCTCCAGTGGGAATCTTGCCTAATGGAAAATTTCAATATGGACTGACAAAAGTTGAAATTGATGAGGCGTTATTAAAAACTATTGCTAAGAATACAGGGGGCCTTTATTTTAGGGCGACTGATAATAAAAAGTTAGAAGAGATTTATAGTGAAATCAATAAATTAGAAAAAACGGAAGTAGAGGAATTTAAATATTATAATTACGATGAAAAATTTAGACCCTTGATATTATTGGCTTTGGCTTTAATTTTAATTGAGTGGTTGGCAAGAAATACCCTATTTAAAAGCTTTATTTGAAATGTATCAATTGGACGCACCTTTTTATTTGTACTTCTTTGGCATACTGCCCATATTGTGGGTTGGTTATCTGCTGGCTGTAAAATGGAAGCGAAGTGCGCAAATGCGCTTTGCCCAACCTTCTTTAATGGAAAAACTAAGTCCAAATCAGTCTAAATTTAAACCAGCTTTTAAGTTACTCTTATTGACTCTGGGGATTTCACTTTTAATCCTGGGATTGGTAAATCCCAAAATAGGAACTCAGTTAGAAACGGTAAAAAGAGAGGGTGTAGATATCGTTTTTGCAATAGATGTCTCTAAGAGTATGTTGGCAGAGGATATAGCTCCCAATCGATTGGAAAAGTCCAAACGCCTAGTTTCAGCTATTATCAATCAATTAACGAGTGATCGTATTGGGATAATTGCCTATGCGGCTAGGGCAATTCCCCAATTGCCAATTACTACTGATTATGGAGCGGCTAAAATGTTTTTACAAGCACTAAATACTGATATGTTGTCTTCTCAAGGGACGGCACTTGATGCTGCTTTGGACTTATCTGGAACCTTTTTTGATGATGAAGACCAAACCAATCGGGTATTGTTTTTAGTTTCTGATGGAGAGGATCACTCCGATGAGGGAGAATCTGCTGCAAATAGGGCTTCACAAATGGGGATAAGAATTTTTACTTTCGGGGTAGGGTCAGAAGAAGGCGCTCCAATACCGATCAAAAGGAGAGGAGTCGTAGAGTCCTACAAGAAAAACCTGGAGGGGGAAACGGTAATTACCAAAAGAAATCCGGAGATTCTAATCCAAATAGCCAATGCTGCTGAGGGTGAATACGTTGATGGCAATGATACACAAGCGGTAGTGGATTTTGTAGAGGAAACACTTAAGAATATGGACAAAAAAGAATTTGAAGCAAAAAAATTTGTGAGTTATAAAGATCAGTTTCAGGCTTTTCTTTTTGCTGGATTCATATTAATTTTGTTAGAGTTATTTCTTTTTGAAACTAAAACGAAATGGGTACAGCGTCTTAATTTATTTAACGAAAAATAATGGTATCAAGAACTACTTTACTAGTTTTATTTCTCTTTGTCATTGGATCAATTAAGGCACAAGATGGGGAGGTTACAAACCAAATTTTTGAAGGGAATACTCTCTTGGATACGCAGGAGTTTGATGAGGCTGAAATGGCTTTCCGTAAGGCACTGTCTAAATCTCCTGAAAGAACTGAGGCGTTATACAACCTAGGCAATACACATTTTAATGAGCAGGATTATGATGAGGCGAAGCAACGGTATTTTCAAACCCAAAAATTTGCTGACAATAATTCAAGTAAGCACCATGCATTTCACAATATGGGTAATGTATTCATGAAACAAAAAGATTATGCCAAAGCCGTAGAGACCTACAAAAATGCATTGAGAAAGAATCCTCAAGATGAGGAAACTCGCTATAATTATGCCGTGGCAAAGGAATTACTCGAAAAAGAACAGCAACAACAAGATAATCAGGACCAAAATCAAGACAATAAAGATCAGAAAGACCAAGAGGACCAGGATAATCAGGAAAACAAAGATCAAAGCAAGGAA
>CACHZY010000055.1 GCA_902584445.1 uncultured Bacteroidota bacterium
AACCGATTAATTTTATTTCAAATAAATTTACCTTATTAACAATAATACTTTGTGCTTTTTCAGCATTTGGGCAATCAGACTATTATTGGGTTGGAGGAACAGGGAACTGGTCAAATTACTCATCTCACTGGGCAACTTCATCTGGTGGAAATATTTTTCATACTACCACGCCAAGCTCAAATGACAATGTCATTTTTGATAGTAACTCATTTTCTGCAAATAGTCAGACGGTAACTCTAAATGCTGATAATGAAAGTGTAGGAAATATGACTTGGTTAGGGGTGACAAACACACCTACTTTCAATATGAGTTCAAAGCAATTGATGGTCCACGGTTCCATTACCTATGATCCCCTAATGACAATAAATAGTCCAGGCACACTAACGTTCACATCTACTAACACTTCATTTCTGATTTCAGGAGGGCATAGAATAGGGAACGTATACGTTGATAAAAATGGAGGGATATTTAATCAGCTTGATAACTTTATGTCAAATGGTTATACCTTTGAAGTTCGAGCAGGATCTACATATAACTCTAATGATTATGATATTTATTTTAATACGATCAGATTCAAGGGTTCGCCTACAGGTTCTACAACCACTACTATAAACACTGGGACATCTGAAATTACTGTTAAAAACGGTGAACTTAGTATACAGTCTGAAAGTAACTATCCAAATATAATCACCCATTTAGCCAGTTCAACCATATACATTGATCGAGCATCTTTGAATGGAGGCTATTATTCGGTAGATAACTTTGGACATGTAATAACCAAGAATATGCCCACTTGGCGAGAGATAGGTTATAGAGTTGACCGAATAAGAAAATTAGAGATTACACAGGGGACAAGTTATCAGAATGATTATACAAAAATCCATTCATATTTTGGAGACCATCACAATAGTAACTTGGACGGTGGAATCATAGATACCCTGATTGTAAGTAAATACACAAGATTTGAAAATAATTTTAACACGATTATCGGAGACATTGAATTTAAGGGTGACGCCCTTACTGCAATTTTTGGATCCAGTGGAACTTTTACTGTATCAAATAGCCTTACTTTCCAGGGAGGGAACTGCTCAGTAACTACGCTAAAATCAACATCAGCTGGGAACCAAGCTAATATTAATCTTCTCTTTACAAATACTGTAACTGCAACCAATTTGAGTATAAAAGATATGGCCTTTACTGGAAGTGGTACCCTAGTAGCTCAAGCATCTGTAGATAACGGGAATAATTCAGGAGTAATTATAAATGAGCTAAATTCTCGAGACCTTTACTGGGTCGGAGGGACAGGTAACTGGTCGGATAGTTCGCATTGGTCTTTATCAAACGGCGGTAGTGCAGGGAACTGTGCCCCAACTCCAAATGATAATGTTTACTTTACTTCAAATTCATTTTCTGCTGCAAATCAGACAGTTACCCTCGATGCAGCTAATGCTGCATTTATCAATATGGACTGGACGGGTGTTACAAATAATCCAACATTTAATATGAACTCAAAATCTTTTGAGATTTCCGGATCTGTTAGCTACACTACTGACATGACAATAAATAGCCCAGGAACCTCAACATTTATCACCTCATCAACCGTATCACTTTTCTCAGGAGGGCATAGAATAGGAAACGTATACGTTGATAAAAATGGAGGGATATTTAATCAGCTTGATAACTTTATGTCAAATGGTTATACCTTTGAAGTTCGAGCAGGATCCACATTTAACTCTAATGATTATGATATTTATTTTAATACGATCAGATTCAAGGGTTCGCCCACAGGTTCTACAACCACTACTATAAACACTGGGACATCTGAAATTACTGTTAAAAACGGTGAACTTAGTATACAGTCTGAAAGTAACTATCCAAATATAATCACCCATTTAGCCAGTTCAACCATATACATTGATCGAGCATCTTTGAATGGAGGCTATTATTCGGTAGATAACTTTGGACATGTAATAACCAAGAATATGCCCACTTGGCGAGAGATAGGTTATAGAGTTGACCGAATAAGAAAATTAGAGATTACACAGGGGACAAGTTATCAGAATGATTATACAAAAATCCATTCATATTTTGGAGACCATCACAATAGTAACTTGGACGGTGGAATCATAGATACCCTGATTGTAAGTAAATACACAAGATTTGAAAATAATTTTAACACGATTATCGGAGATTTCTTAGTCACTGGAGATAATGCTACGATCCAAATGGGGACTAATGGAACTTTTACCATATCAAATTCCTTGGAGCTTGGATCAAAATCTGGATCAAGAAACTATATGATGTCCATCAGTGGGGGAAATCAAGCATCAATCATTTATGATGGGCCAGATTTTTGTGGAGATTATATTAGATTAAAAGACATATCTCTAACCACAAGCTCAACAGCTACTTTAGGACCCTATAGCCAAAATGAAGGAAATGTTACAGGGTTTAATTTTAATACAGATACAAGTAATACTATTTCTGGAATGACAATTTCAGTTAGTCCCACAGGGGTTTCATTTTATGAAAATCAAAACATAAGCTTTGTTCTTTCATCTACTTATACCTCAAATGCCTCTTCAACTATTCATTTTTTTGTAAATGGTCAAAAAACCCAGACTGGAACTTCGACTACTTTTTCTGCACAAAACTTAAAAAATGGAGATAAGGTTTTTGGTTCAATTGAGGTTCCGTATTCAGGAACTGTAACCGGTTGTGATTTTACAACAATTGGGAAAACAGACGAATTAACACTTAGCCTTACTCTATATCCTGTAATCACAGCAAGCACTTATTCTCAGACAAACAATACTGTCGCGGTAACATTTAATGAGCCTGTTTACACTGAAAGTTCTGGATCAGGGAATCTTTTAGCTTCCGATTTTGAATTTACATTAGCCGGTGGAACAGGAGTTTTAAATTCCAATCAGCCAACTAGTATTTCCAAAAACGGAAACACATATACCCTTGGCATTAATGTATCAAATAGAGCCGGAAGTGAAGTGCTTACAATCAAGCCAAAATACAACCAAATATTTGATATAGACGGGAGAAGGGCTGAACAAAATCAAAGTAATAATTCGGTAAGATTAGGAACTGTAAGTGCTAGCCTTATTAGCACTGATGTCTCATCTGATAATCGCACCCTGGAACTGACATTTAGTGAAAATGTATTCAATACTATCAACGGAAGTGGTGCATTAGAGACAACGGACTTTATTCTAGAAATGAATGGTGGAACAGCCACACTATCCTCTACTACTCCTATATCAATTTTTTCTAATAACTTTAAATATTCCCTTGGGTTTAAATTTGGTGGAATAGCAGACGGGAATGAGGTGATTAGCGTGAAACTTGCTGAAAATTCCATTTTTGATATTCAAGGAGTTGTATTACCCCAAACCCAAACTAATAGCTCATCTAATTTAAAACCTGATGATGATGCTGATGGGGTTCCAAATCCAGTAGACCTTTGCGCTGGAACTGCAACTGGAACATCGGTTGATATGAATGGTTGTGCCGATAACGCTGTTAAATATTTCTGGGTGGGCGGAACAGGTAATTGGTCAGATTTTTCAAACCACTGGTCCACAACCTCTGGGGGAAATCAATTTCATTCTAGAGCACCTAACGGAACTGATGATGCATATTTCGACGAATACTCATTTACAGACTCAGGACAAACTCTAACTATTGATACTGACCTTGCAGCAGTTAAAAACATGACTTGGGCCGCAGTCACTAACAATCCAACATTTAATTTTAACAGTAAGAATTTAGACGTTTTTGGATCTGTAGTTTTTGCTGAAAATATGACAA
>CACHZY010000056.1 GCA_902584445.1 uncultured Bacteroidota bacterium
AAGCACATCGACCACCGTTGCTGTTGGCGGGGTTGTGAGCTATACAGCTACATTTAACATAACTCAAAATGCTGCCAATACCGGCAGTATAAATAATACGGTTACCGTTGTTGGTTCCACACCAAGTGGTAATGGCGATGTATCAGATGTATCAGATGATGGAGATGATGGTGATGGTAATACCACTAATGACCCAACGGTTGTTCAAACGACCTCTGATGTATCTATAGAGGTTACAAAATCTGCAGCCTATGTTGACAATAACAGTAATGGTAAGACCGATACTGGCGATAGGATCAACTACACAATCATTGTAAATAACACAGGTAATGTTGATCTAACGGGTCTTAAGATCCAGGATGTTTTAACTGACGGTAATGGAGGAGCTCTTACCCTTAGCACTTCACCGACCTTTGCCTCTGCAAGCGCGGGATCAACTTCATCGACAATAGAGGCAGGTGATCAGGTAACCTTCAGCGCCTCATATATAATCGAGCAGGCAGCGGCTAATACTGGAAGTATCATCAACCGAGCTACGGCCATTGCCTCAAGTCCAGGTCAGACTGATGACGTGACCGATCAGAGTGATGATCCCAATACTGGGGCAGCAAATGACGCTACGGTAGTTAGTATTACTCCTTCCCCTGCTATGGAAGTTACCAAGACGGTAGCAGTTATAGAGAATGGCGATGGCTTCTTGGGTATAGGCGATACAGTTAAGTATACCATTGCAATAGAGAACCAGGGTAATGTTCCACTGACCTCGATAGTGATCACTGATACCTTTACAGATATAGCGTCCAATACGATGACCCTTACTACGACTCCGACCTTTGACTTTGCAGATTTAGGGTCCAGCCAGGGAAGTATAGCTCCAGGGGAGAAAGCATATTACAATGCGACTTTCCTGGTGGATCAGACATCGATAGATGCAGCAGGGTTACACAATCAAGTATCGGTAACTGCGACCAGCACAGGAGGCACTGTGTCTGACACCTCTGATGATGGAATAGATAATGATGGTAACACTACTGATGATGTAACGGTACTACTTATAGATCCTAATCCAGTACTTCTGGTTACTAAAACGGCAACGGTATCGGATAGCGCGGGTGATGGAGCGAACCTAGGAGATGTAATTACTTATACGATAAGTATAGAGAACAAGGGTAATGTTACTTTAAATAGTTTAACTATAAGCGATACTATTAAAGACGGTAACGGGGCTAACCTGTCCTTAGACGGCCCACCTAGTTTTGTATCGGCGACTACTAGTTCTACATCCACCACGCTTCAAGTTGGAGGAACAGCAACCTTTACTGCGAACTATACTATAGACCAGCAGGCGGTAGATAGTGGTAGGGTAGAGAACAGCGCTTTAGGAACAGCCAGTAGTCCCTCGGGAGTACAGACCAGTGATACCTCTGATGATGGAGATGACAGTGATGGAGATATCGATGATGATCCTACAATAACTCTTCTAACAGCTACCCCGACACTGTCTGTTACTAAATCTGCTTTCCTTAATGATCCAGACAGTAATGGGGTAGATTTAGGCGACACCATTACCTATACTATAGTGGTTACAAATAATGGGGATCTTACCCTTAGTAATGTAGTTATTACAGATACGCTTACCGATGCGAACAGCAGTTCACTTTCATTAAATAGTGGACCTACTCTCACTGCGGGTGATGCAAGTAATTTAGGTGTGGGAGCAGCACTCACCTATCAGGCAACACATGTCATCACCCAGCAGGGAGTAGATAGTGGAAGTGTAATAAATATAGCTAAAGCAACGGCCTCAAGTCCAGGTCAGAGTGGTAACGTGAGTGACACATCGGATGATCCAAATACGGTTGCTGCCAATGACCCAACGGTTGTCAGTATCACTTCAACTCCTTCTTTAGAGGTAGAGAAAAGCCTTATCATTACAGACAATGGAGACGGGGTAACTGGAGTAGGAGATATCGCCAGGTATACTATCACAGTACAGAACACGGGTAATATAACTTTAAATAATGTTACGGTAAGTGATACCCTTACCGATGCCAATAGCAATACACTTAACTTAGATAGTGGTCCATCGTTCTCTGGATCGGATCAAGGTTCAGCACAAGGGGTGCTCAAGCCAACAGAGAAAGCTACCTATATAGCATTTTATATTATCGATCAGGCAGCTATTGATAGCGGCGGAATAATCAATATAGCTAAGGGAATCAGCGGCTCGGTGAGTGACACATCAGATGATCCAAATACGGCTGCTGCCAACGATCCAACCTCGATAAGTATTACTTCTTCCCCGTCTTTAGAAGTTACTAAAACAGCTACAGTAAATGATAACAATGCAGATGGAGAAACCGGAGCAGGAGATATTATTAATTACACTATTGCAATCCGCAATAACGGTAACGTTACTTTAAGTGGACTCACGATAAGCGATACACTAACAGATGGATTAGGCAACAGTCTAACACTTGGTAATCCAGGAGGCCAGCCTCAGTACAGTGCTACTAGTATGGGCTCTGGAGTAGGCACTGTAAAACCAGGTGAGACACAGACCTATACTGGCTTCTATGTGATAAGCCCAGCGGCGGCAAGCACCGATAAAGTAATCAATAGCGCTATAGTAACAGCCAGTAGTCCAGGACAGACAAACAACGTAAGCGATACTTCTGATGATGGGGATGACAATGACGGTAACACGAGTGATGACTCCACCGATGTGTCTATCTCTCCAAAACCATCAGTAGAAGCAACTAAAACTGCTACTGTAAGTGACACTGATGGAAGTGGTCTTAATGATCCGGGAGATATAATTATCTATACCATTACTGTCGAGAATACAGGTAATGTTACCCTTACCTCGATAACTCTGGATGATACCCTAACCGATCATAATGGTAACGCTTTATCACTTGATAGTGGGCCGACCTTTGTATCTGCAAACGCGGGCTCGCCAGAGGGTACTTTATCTGCCGGAGAGACAGCGACCTATACGGCGAGCTATACGATAGGTTCCTCAGCAGCTTACAGTGGAAGTGTTAGAAACAGAGTAGTTGTCACCTCTAGTAGTCCAGGCAATACAGGAGATGTTATAGACATCAGTGATAACGGTAATGATAACGACGGTAATCAGTTTAATGACCATACGGTGGTAGCCACCACGGCGCAGGCATCAATCCAGACAGTTAAGACAGCAACGGTTAGTGATACTAACGGTAACAGTTTAACAGACGCAGGTGATATAATCATTTACCAGGTTGGAGTAACCAATACCGGAGGGGTTAACCTAGAGTCACTGAGCTTTGTTGATACCCTTAAAGATGGTAATGGTCAGAACTTATCCCTAGATGGTCAGTTAAGTTTTGTGTCAGCGACAACCTCTTCAACATCCACTACGCTAATACCAACAGGGGTAGTAACCTATACAGCACAGTATACCATAACCAATGATGCTTCTTACTCAGGCAGTATCGTTAACCGAGCAGTAGCAAGTGCAAATGTAGAGGGAACAAATAATCAGATAAGTGACCAGAGTGATGATCCAGCTACAGCGGCGGCCAATGACGATACAACGGTAAGTATAGATCCAGTACCAGGATTAGAGGTTACCAAGATAGCAACAGTAACAGACGAGGGAGATGGTTTTGTAGGCGCTGGAGATGTAATTAATTACACCATAACGGTTAAAAATATCGGTAATGTTACCCTAACTGGGGTGACCGTTAGTGATACTCTTACTGATGGGA
>CACHZY010000057.1 GCA_902584445.1 uncultured Bacteroidota bacterium
ATGTCCAGCCCCCTGACCCCGTAGAGCTTTGGAAAAGTCCACCTTTTGAACCTGTAATTAAAAAAACACCACTTCATCCCAATGGTGCAATATTTGCCCGTGGAGCCTGCGATGATAAAGGACAAATGTTTATGCATATTAAAGCGGTAGAACTTTTGATAAAAAATAACGTTTTAACCTGTAATATTAAATTTGTTATTGAGGGAGAGGAAGAAATTGGAAGTAATCATCTTGAACAATTTATAACTGATCATAAGAATAAATTAAAATCTGATATTATTATCATCTCCGATACTGGAATTCACAGTATGGATAAACCAGCCATAACAACTGGATTACGAGGTCTAAGTTATATGGAGGTAACCCTAACTGGGCCTAATCGAGACTTACATTCTGGTTTGTACGGAGGAACAGTAGGTAACCCAATAAATATTCTATGTGAAATGATCGCCTCTCTTCACGATGAAGATAAAAAAGTAAATATCCCTGGGTTTTATGATAAAGTAGTTGAAATTTCGAAAGCTGAGCGCCAAAAAATGAATATTAACTCAACTCCAGAGGAAGAATTCCAAAAATCTATAGCTATAAGCGCCTCAGTGGGAGAAAAAGGATATACCACTTTAGAGCGAAAATCCATTAGGCCTACACTTGACGTAAATGGAATTTGGGGAGGTTATACTGGAGAGGGAGCAAAAACAGTAATACCCAGTAAAGCACATGCAAAAATTTCAATGCGGTTAGTTCCAAATCAAAACTGGGAAGAGATTAGTGAATTGTTTAATAAACATTTTAATAGCATTGCTCCTGAAGGTGTTGATGTTCAGGTAAAAACTCATCATGGAGGAGATGCTTATATAACACCGGATGGGAACAAAGCTTACAAAGCAGCTGAAATGGCTTATCAAGAAGTTTTTGGGGTTATTCCCCATGCTAAAAGAGATGGAGGAAGTATTCCTATAGTACCCATGTTTGAAAAAATTTTAGGTTGTAAAACTATTCTTATGGGATTTGGTTTGGATAGTGATGCCATACATTCTCCTAATGAGCATTATGGATTAGATAATTTCTTTAAGGGAATTGAAACTATTTCTATATTTTACAAACACTTCTCTAAATTAGAGATTACTTAGCTTCTAAGCATAAAAAGGTCTGAAGCAATTCCATCAGTTAAAAATCTAGCATGTTTACTGACTTTTAAAACATCACCATCCCAAAAAAGACTTCGACTCAAGAGATGTTTTTTGACTTGTTTCTCCAGAAAAACTACATAATTGGAGCCAAAAGAATCATTTACTCTTCTAATTTCAACCCCATTAGTTCTTAAGCCAATCATCACGTATTCATTAAAAACTTCGTTATCTTTTAAAACCTCTTTTGTTTGGGGCAAATATCCCTTTTCTATTAATTTTAAATATTTTAAATTATTAGAAATATTCCAACTCCTTAATCGATGACCATCAAAACTATGGGCCGATGGACCAATTCCGAGATAAGGTTTACCACTCCAATAGTTACTATTATTAACGGAATGAAAACCAAACTTTCCAAAATTTGAGAATTCATAATTTATATATGACTCCTTCTCTAGTCTAGAAATTAAAAGATCATATTGAAATTTAACAGTTTCTTCATCTAATAATTTAACTTCGCCCTTCTCTACTTGATAAGAAAGTAAAGTTTTAGGTTCAACTGTCAGTGCATAGCTAGAGATATGGGGAGGTTTAAAAGAAATTAAAACGTCCAAATTATGAGCCCAACTTGAAATATTACTTTGTGGAAGCCCATAAATTAAATCCACAGAAAAATTATCAAATACTTTTGAAGTCCATTCAATTGCTTTAAGACCCTGGTTGGCATTGTGAATTCTGTTCATCATTTTCAATTCATTATCCTCGAAAGACTGAACTCCTATACTAATTCGGTTCACTCCAGATTTTTTTAAATCTTTCAAATTTTTAAGAGATAAGTCGTTTGGATTAGCCTCCAATGTAACTTCAATATTGTTACTTAATTCAAAATAATTTTTAACTGATTTAATTGTTTTATAAAAAAAAGAAGGAGGCAAAAGAGAAGGTGACCCCCCTCCAAAATATATACTTTCAATTGGGTTTACTAATTCACTCTTTCTCAAATACAACTCAGTGATCATAGCCTGCTGCATTTCTTGTCTATATTTTGTTTGGGTAGAAAAATGGAAATTACAATAATTACAGGCCTGGCTACAGAAAGGATAATGAAAGTATATACCTGCCATTAGCCCGACTTTACTTTTTTTGGATTCTGACTAATAAATGCCTTCCAACCGGTATAGGTTTTAGAATTATCAGGTTTACCTTGATTATAAAAATGGCAAACTGCAGCAGCCAAGCCATCAGTTGCATCAAGATTCTTTGGTATTTCTTTAATTAAAGATAGGCTTTGTAACATTTTAGCAACTTGTTCTTTTGTAGCATTTCCATTACCAGTGATGGACATTTTAATTTTTTTTGGGGAATACTCAGTTATTGGAATCTGTCTCGACAATCCAGCAGCCATAGCAACTCCCTGTGCTCTTCCTAACTTCAACATTGACTGAACATTTTTTCCAAAAAATGGAGCTTCAATAGAAATTTGATCAGGGTGAAATTGATCAATTATTGATAAAGTAGAATTGAAAATTTTTTGAAGTTTAAGATAGTGATCATTGTATTTTTTAAGCTGTAGCTCATGCAATTGGATTAATTCCATAGCTTGGTTATTTACTCGAATCAAACCAAATCCCATAATAGTAGTTCCAGGATCAATTCCCAAAATGATCTTATCTTTCAAACTCATTAAAGCGGTTGAGCACTAATATGTACAGGCATGGTGAGCTGGGAATCAACATAGACTCCTACATTTGTTTTTGTTGCAGGAAGAGCTAAAGGCAAATTAGCAATAGCTTGCTTAAGAGTCTGTTCAAGTTCTGGCAAAGCATCTCTAACAGTATTTGGGATTTTAGCATCTAATAGGCTAAATACACCCTCCTTATCTATCTTAATTTGAACAATAATTTCTTGATTCAATGGCTCTACAGCAATTATATCGAAATCTGAAATGGCTAATTTCAGTTGATCTGAAATGATACTTTGAAGACATTTTAGTTGCTCTTTTTTCTCAACTCCCTCACATTCTGGAAAACTCGGTGGTTGATCTTTTGAGGACCAGCTCGAGGCTTTCTTAATTTCAGAACTGGATACTTTAGTAGATGATAATAGCTCACATGAGCTTGATGAAATGATCAAAATTACTATCAGGAATAATAAAATATTTTTAGGCCACATTGATTTAATGTTTGAAGTATTTCTTAAAATTACAAACTTTTAATTTAAAAGTTAATTTAGAATTTTAAATATTATTAATTATATAAAAATAAGATAACATGAATCTAGTGCTAATTACTATTGGCTTTTTACTTATTTTAACAGGAATTGTAGGAAGTTTTATACCAATAATACCTGGGCCCATAGCAGGTTGGTTTGGGCTATTCGTTGTTTATCAAAGCTCATTTCTAAATTTAGACTATTTCTTTCTTGGGATAACATTGGTCGTTGCTGTTTCCGTTTTTATTTTGGATTATATTGTCCCTTCAATTGGAGCTAAGAAGTTTGGCGGTTCTAAATCAGGAGTTATTGGCTCAACTCTGGGAACAATTATTGGAGTTGTTTTATTAGGTCCAATTGGAATCATACTTGGTGCTTTTTTGGGAGCATTTGTAGG
>CACHZY010000058.1 GCA_902584445.1 uncultured Bacteroidota bacterium
GCTGAGCAAGAAAGAAAAATCTTCCTAACAAAATTGGTAATTCCAGTTGAGGTGAATGATACTGAATTTGAGGAAAATTTTATAAAAAGTGTATTAGAGTTTATTTCAGAAAAGAAATTAAGAGTAGTTCCAACTTCGCCAAAAATTGCAGGATTTGTTAGAAAAAATAAGTCTTATAAATCTTTATTGCCAGTGGGAATTAAACTATAAAATTATACATTTAAAATTAAAATCTTAAAAATCCCTCTTCGTCAATTTTCACTAGTTCTATTTCATGAATAGTATTTGCTAATTTAGGGTTCCAAGGTGCCCTTACCTTAAGATAGTTTTCACTGAAACCAGTAGCATACCCTTTTTTATTATTCTGTTCAAATAGCACTTTGACTTTTTTACCCAATTGTTTCTCATAAAAAGATCGACGCTTTTTAACAGATAGACCTCTTAACATTTTACTTCTTTTTAACCTTAATTCTTTTGGAATGATGTCTACCATTTTTTCTGCCTCAGTATTAGGCCTTTCAGAATAAGAAAAAACATGAAGGTATGAAATATCCAAATCCGCTATAAATTTATACGTCTCTAGGAAATCATCATCTGATTCTCCTGGAAATCCAACAATTACATCTGCACCAATACAAGCATCAGGCATAAGAGTCTTTATTTTAATAATACGATCTTTATAGAGATCACTTAAATATCTCCTTTTCATTTTTTTTAATATTTCATTATTACCACTTTGTAATGGAATATGAAAATGAGGAACAAAAGCTCGGCTTTTAGCAACAAAATCTATAATTTTATCGGATAATAAATTAGGTTCAATTGATGAAATTCTTATTCGTTTAAGCGCCTCAATTTCATCTAAAGAATTTATTAAATCTAAAAAAGTATGTTGATGCTTTTTATTTCCAAACTCTCCTTTTCCAAAGTCCCCAATATTGACACCTGTGAGGACAATTTCTTTTATCCCTTTAGAAGTAATTTTAATTGCCTGTTTAATAATGTTTTGTAAACTATCACTTCTAGAAATACCGCGAGCTTTTGGAATTGTGCAATAGGTACATTTGTAGTCACACCCATCTTGAACTTTTAAAAATGCACGTGTTCTATCGTCTAATGAAAAAGAACTCTCATAGTTGTTAGCATCTGAAATTTCACATGAATGTATTACACCTTGTGTTTTTTTTGTTAAATCTCCAAGATAATCGATAAGCTTAAATTTCTCTGAGGCACCAAGTACAATATCAACTCCATCAATTGATAGAAGGGATTCTGGTTGCAATTGAGCGTAGCACCCTATTGCTGCAATAAAAGCATCAGGATTAAGATGGAGTGCTTTTTTAACAACACCTTTAAACTTCGTGTCTGCATTCTCAGTTACCGAACATGTATTAATTATATAAACTTCAGCAGGGGAATCGAAACTAACTCGGTTAAACTTATCTGAATGAAAATCCCTTGCAATTGTTGCTGTCTCAGAAAAATTTAGCTTACACCCCAATGTGTAAAAAGCAACTCTTGGTTTTAAATCTATTTCACCTTTATTGCTGATTTTGATCATTAATATTTTTGATTAAAAATGTTGTATTTTGTGTCAAAGATACAACCTTTACTAATGTATTTCAATCACCAAAAAAAGCATTTTATATTCGTAATTTTTACTTTTGTGTTAATACTTTTTTCTCTTTTTCGATGCAATAGCACTAAAAAGAAAAAAATTGGCCAAGTTTTCAGATATAACGAATTTGGAAACATTAACTCATTAGATCCTGCCTTTGCCAGAAACCTTCCAAATGTCTGGGCTACAACTCAGATTTTTAATGGTCTAGTTCAGTTAGACGACTCTTTGAATATTGCTCCTGACATTGCAAAGCAATGGTCGGTTTCAGCTGATGGGTTGAATTATAAGTTTAATCTTAGAGAAGATGTTTATTTTCACAAATGCACTGCTTTTGGGGATGATCAAACTCGAAAAGTTGTTGCAACTGATTTTGTCTATAGTCTTAATAGACTTAGAGATCCCAAAGTAGCCTCTCCTGGTGGATGGGTTTTACAAAATGTAGACAAAATAGAAGCTATTAAGGAACATGAGCTTAATATAAAATTAAAAAAACGATTCCCTGCTTTTTTAGGTTTACTAACCATGCGTTATTGCTCTGTAGTCCCATGGGAAGTAATTAAAAAAACAAATGAAAACTTCAGAAACCAACCCATAGGCACTGGTCCATTTTATTTTAAAAAATGGGAAGAAGATGTCAAGCTAGTTTTAAGAAAAAATCCTATTTATTTTGAAAAAGATAATATGGGTATTTCTCTTCCTTATTTAGAGTCTGTAGCAATATCATTTATCCCAGAAATTCAAAGTGAATTTATGCTTTTCCTTCAGGGCAAATTAGACATGCTAAACTCACTAGACAGCTCATATAAAGATGAATTACTCACATCATATGGGGAGTTAAGGGAAAACTACAAGACAAAAATTAATCTACAAAAAGGACCTTATTTAAATACTGAATACATTGGTTTTTACCTTGATACAAAATCTGAAGCTATACGTTCAACATTAATAAGGGAGGCAATAAATTTGGGTTTTGATCGTAAAAAAATGATAACCTATTTAAGAAATAATATTGGTTTTATAGGAAATCATGGATTAATTCCTGTGGGGCTGCCTGGACATGGAGCAAATACTTCAATTAAGTACGATCCTATCAAAGCAACTAATTTGATTGATGAGTTTATAAAAAAGCATGGATTTATTCCGCAAATCACGCTAGCTACAGATGCTAATTATTTAGATATCTGTGAATATTTACAAAGAGCACTTGAAAAAATTGGCTTAAAAATTAAGGTTGATGTGATGACGCCAGCTGTATTAAAACAGGCTCGCTCAGCTGGTAAACTAGAAATGTTCAGAGCAAGCTGGATTGCCGACTATCCAGATGCAGAAAATTACCTTTCTTTATTTTACTCCAAAAATTTTAGCCCTAACGGACCAAACTATACTCACTATCAAAATGAAGAATTTGATAAACTTTACAATAAAAGTTTTGAGATTAGTGATCCTCAACTAATTGAAAAGAATTATAAAAAAATGGACAGTATTGCTATGAAAGAATATCCTATTGTACCTCTTTATTATGATCAAGTAATCCGCTTTGTCCAAAAGGGGATTTCAGGGTTAACTATTAATCCAGTTAATGTATTAAAACTCAAAAAAGTCAAAAAAGAATTATACAATAATTAGATATAGATAGGGCAAAATCAATATCTAAGAGGGTAAATAAGAATTTAATTTACTTCTTAAATTTTGAATATTTATTTTTGAATTTGTCAATTCTACCAGCAGTATCAACTAGTTTTGACTTTCCTGTATAATATGGATGAGAAGTACGAGAAATTTCTAACTTTATTAAAGGGTATTCTACACCCTCGTGGTTAATAGTCTCTTTGGTATCAGCAGTTGATTTAGTGATAAATATATCATCATTAGACATATCTTTAAAAGCAACTAGTCTGTAATTATCGGGATGAATACCGGTTTTCATAAATATCATTATTTAAAAACGAGCAAATTTAATGGTTTTTTTAAATATTTTAGCATTTAAATAAATTTATTAAACAAATTTAAACTCTCAATAACCCAAATTTTTAATGTCTAACAAAATATCTA
>CACHZY010000059.1 GCA_902584445.1 uncultured Bacteroidota bacterium
CATAACCATCCATTAAATCTTTGTAATCCAATTTTTCAGACTCTTCTATTAGCGGGTAAACAACATAGATTTGTCTTCCCTTTTTGATCTCATCACTCATAAACTTAAAAACCTTTAATCTATTACTGTCATAGTTATGTAAGGTTTTAATTCTTTTTCTTCCAGGAGGCAGTTCATCAATAACGGAAATGTCAAGGTCGCCATATACACTCATGGCAAGCGTTCTAGGAATGGGTGTTGCAGTCATTACCAACACATGTGGTGGTAAGGTGTTTTTTCTCCATAGTTTTGCTCTTTGAGCTACACCAAAGCGATGTTGTTCATCAATTATTGCCAATCCAATATTTTTAAATTTAACTGTGTCTTCAATTACAGCGTGAGTGCCAATTAGAATATCCAATGTGCCAGATTCTAATTTATTAGTAATTATTTTGCGCTCAGCTTTTTTAGTGCTGCCAGTCAAAAGGGCAATAGAAACTTTGAGTTTGCCTAGGATGTCAGTAATGGATTGAAAGTGTTGTTTAGCCAATATTTCTGTAGGCGCCATAAAACAAGACTGAAAACCATTATCCGAGGCAATAAGCATAATCATTAAAGCTACAATCGTTTTTCCAGAACCCACGTCTCCTTGGAGAAGTCTATTCATCTGTTGACCACTGCCCAAGTCCTTTCTAATTTCTTTAATGACTTTTTTTTGTGCATTAGTCAAATTAAAAGGTAAATTTTTGTTGAAAAAAGTATTGAATCGTACCCCTACTTTTTCAAAAACATACCCTTTAATTTTTAGTTTATGTTGAATGTTTTTAATCAACAATTGTAACTGAATAAAGAATAGCTCTTCGTACTTCAATCGATTCAGGGCTGCAGTTAATTTTTCTTGATTCTGAGGGAAATGAATATTTATTAATGCTTCGTCTTTATTGATAAATCCATATTTGTCTATTATTCCTAACGGAAGGGTTTCAAAAAAAGGGTTTTTTATAGATTTTAATAACTCTTCAACCATTTTTGAAATTAATCTTTGTGAAATCCCTTTGGCAAGAAGTTTTTCTGTACTAGGGTAAACAGCCTGAAGTGATTTAGAAAAACCTTTTTTAAAGTTTTCCTGTGTTTCCATTTCGGGGTGAGGAATACTAGGTTTTCCACCATACCAATTTAATCGACCAAAAATAACATACTCTAAATTAGGTTTAAGGTTATCTTTAATCCACCTGTGTCCACGGAACCAAATTAGTTCCATTTGATGAGTGCCATCAGAGAAATCTGCTATAAGGCGTTTACCTCTCTTTTGATTAATCATTTTTACTCTGATGATTGATCCCTTAAGTTGAACCTCTGAATTATTTTGTGGCAATTCATTGATTTTGTAAAATTTTGATCTGTCTATATAGCGGTGAGGAAAAAAATACAGCAAATCCTGATAGCTAAATATATTAAGTTCTTCCTTTAGAAGATTTGCGCGGTTAGGACCAATGCCTTTAAGAAACTCTATAGCGGTTTGTAATATATCCATCTTAAAAACTAAAATAATTGATTTAGAAAACAATCAACACGATTATTTAAAACTTCTTTAAATATATGAGTTGATATTATTTTTAGAATGCAGATAATAATTTTTAAAGTGCTTTAATGTTTATAATTAGACTGAATTTTCAAAGTTTTTATTTAATTATTGCATTAAATTTATTTTTAAAATGTCATCACCTCAAGAATCTTCTTTATTATCAAATTTAAATGATGCTCAACAAGAGCCAGTTCTTCATCGTAATGGTCCCCTAATTGTTATTGCAGGGGCAGGCTCAGGCAAGACCAGAGTATTGACTTACAGGATTGCAAATCTCATGAAACATGGCGTAGATAGCTTCTCTATTTTAGCTCTTACTTTCACCAATAAAGCAGCACGCGAAATGAAAGCAAGAATTGCTGAGATTGTAGGTGAGGGAGAAGCTAAAAATCTTTGGATGGGAACATTTCACTCTGTTTTTGCAAGAATACTTAGAGAGGAGTCTGATAAACTTGGTTTTCCACGAGATTTCACAATTTATGATACTCAAGATAGTGGACGTTTAATTGCTTCTATTATCAAGGAAATGGGTTTAGACAAGGATATTTATAAGTTTAAACAGATTCGCAACCGTATATCGGCTTTTAAAAATAGTTTAATTACCGTTAAGGCGTATTTTAATCAACCTGATTTGCAAGAGACAGATGCCATCTCTCGCCGTCCAAAAATGGGAGAAATTTACAAGCAATATGTTGATCGTTGTTTTAAGGCAGGTGCAATGGATTTTGACGATTTACTGCTTAGAACAAATGAGCTGCTTAATATGCATCCTCAGGTTTTAGCTAAATATCAGGACCGATTCAAATACATATTAGTCGATGAGTATCAAGATACCAACCACTCCCAGTATCTAATTGTGAGAGCGCTTTCAGATAAGTTCCAAAATATTTGTGTGGTAGGTGATGATGCCCAAAGTATTTATGGTTTTAGGGGAGCAAACATAAATAACATACTTAATTTTCAAAAAGATTACGATGATGTAAAGCTCTATCGCCTGGAGCAAAATTATCGTTCCACAAAAAATATAGTCAATGCGGCTAATTCAATCATAAATCACAATAAGAATAAGATTGATAAGTTAGTTTGGACCTCAAATACTGATGGGAGTAAAATAAAAGTGCAGCGCTGTTCAACTGATGCAGATGAGGGTAGGGAAGTTGCATCGAGTATCTTTGAAATCAAAATGCACGAACAAAGGCTAAATAATGAATTTGCAGTTCTTTACAGAACTAATGCGCAGTCTAGAGCAATTGAGGATGCATTGAGAAAGCGAGATATTCCCTATCGCATTTATGGCGGACTGTCTTTTTACCAAAGAAAGGAGATTAAGGATTTACTTGCTTATTTAAGGTTAATAGTCAATCCAAATGATGAAGAAAGCCTTAAAAGGATAATCAATTATCCTGCACGAGGAATTGGTCAATCTACACTAGATAAATTAATAATCGGAGCTAAAAATAATGATATTTCGTTGTTTGATACTATTAAAAACTCTTCTAACCTGAATTTATCTCTCAATAAAGGTGTATTAGGCAAACTATTAGAATTTTCAAACTTCATCTTGAGCCTTCAGATTGAAAATCAGAAATCCGATGCATTTGAAATTGCCGATTTGGTTATTAAGAAGACTGGACTTGTTTTAGAATTAAAAAAAGACGGTACTCCAGAGGGGGTATCAAAGGTTGAAAATATTGAGGAATTGCTCAATGGGATTCACGATTTTGTCGAGGGACAAAAAGAAATTTCAGATGCTACGGGAAGTCTCTCGGAGTTTATGGAGGATATTGCTCTAGCTACTGATTTTGATAATGATAAAAACGATGATGTTGATCGCGTATATCTAATGACGGTCCATTTATCCAAAGGACTTGAATTTCCCATTGTTTATATAGTAGGTTTAGAAGAAGATCTCTTCCCTTCAGCTTTGAGTCTTAATACACGAAGTGAGCTAGAGGAAGAAAGGCGCTTGTTTTATGTTGCTCTCA
>CACHZY010000060.1 GCA_902584445.1 uncultured Bacteroidota bacterium
CTTTCATGTTGGTTAATAAAATTAAAATCATATTTTCCTTAGGATCAATTTTAAAATAAGGGCCAGCAGACCCATGCCACCCATAGCTACCTTGACTTCCAGGAAAGGGATAAGCATTTATGTTTTTTAAAACATTAAAAGTTAGCCCAAATCCCATGGCCTCGTTAGGCTTGTGATTATCATCACTTGGTTTTTCATTTTTAATGTCATTCAAATGATCCTGACTCATAAGAGCAACGGTTTCCTTTTTCAATATCTTTTTCCCCTTAAAAGTTCCGTTATTAAGAAGCATAATGCAGAAGTTAGATACATCTCTTAATGTGGAGGCCAAACCACCAGCGGGATTACAAAACGTTACTTTCTTGGTGTAAGGTGAATCCCTCACCGTTTCTAGGAGTTTATAACCTCCTCTTTTATCTGAAAAATATAATGGGGTAAATCTATCAAGTTTTTCTTTGGGTATTTCAAAAAAGGTATCCTCCATTTCTAAAGGATCGAAAAGCTCAGTTTTTAAATAGTCTTCAATTTTTTTACCTGTTAACTTTTCAACCATATATGCCCCTAGACTAACAGATGGTCCATAAATCCATGAAGTACCAGGTTGTGTTGCTAAAGGAATTCTAGCTAGACGCTCTACTTCCGTTTTTAGATCTAGAGATCGGTTTTCTTTTAAATAATCATGTCGATTCCTAAGGTATGGGTAAGTCTTTCCGATACCCGAGGTATGTCTTAAAACATCGATAATTCTAATTGGATTTAAAGCTGGTTTTAGTGAACCATCAGCTTGGTATACCATCGGATTATTAAATTCAGAAATGTATTTTCCAATTGGATCATTCAATTTAAAAAGCCCTTTATCATAAAGTTTCATTATTCCAACTGCAACCATACATTTAGTTATCGAGGCGATCCTGAAAATACTGTTCTCTTGAAGGGGAATTCTATCATCTATATTTGAATAACCATATTTTTTGTAGTGAATAGTCTTACCATCTTTAATTACGCATGTTTGTATACCTACCAATTCACCATCATCAACGAATTGTCGCATTCTATTATCTAACTTATTAAAGTCATATTGTCCAGAAAGTGAAAAAGAAATTAAAAAGAAAAAACAAAGGAATCGCATATTTAAATCACAACTTTTTTACCATCAGCTGAGGCAGATTTAAAAATCGCATCGATTACTTTCATGTCTTTTAATCCTTCATCTCCACCAGTGTTTAAATGTGGTACCCCATTAACAAGATGATTTGATATTCCATCCATGTGAAGTGCCTGCTGATTTACTTGTTGGAAATCAAAAGTATATTTTCGTGTGTAGCCAGAAATCTTTCCATAAGTGTAAGATGGACTCAAACGGATAAATCCCTTTTCAGCGGCAACATAGAGATGATTTGTTGATGCAGCAAATGATGTAGTACAACTAGCAATAGCACCACTTGGAAATTCCATTTGCCAAACAATTAATTCATCAACTTCTTTAAACTTAATATTATCCGTTTTGTATTCTCTAGCTGTCACAGAAATAGGCTCTTCCCCTATAGTATATCTTGCCCCTTGAATTACATAAATACCTACATCCATCAGGGCCCCTCCTCCATATTGTTTCTTTAAACGCCACTGGTTAGAATTACGGATATGAAAACCAAATCCACCTTCAAAGTGTTTTATCTTTCCAAAGGTTTTCTTACGACACAATCTTATAACCTCTTGATGATGCGGTTCATAGTGAAGTCTATAACCAACATAAAGCTTTCTGTCTGCTAATCTGGAAGCTTCAATCATTTCGTTAGCCTCAATTGCATTTAAAGCTAAGGGTTTTTCACAAATTACATGCTTGTTCGCTCTAAAAGCTCTTAGCGTGTATTCTTTATGCATATTATTGGGAAGTACTACATATACAATATCTACTTCTGGATTATTTATAATGGTATCAAAATTTTCATAATTGTAGACTTGTTTATCACTTAAGCCATATTTTTTTTTCCATTGTGGAATTTTTGAGGTTGTACCGGTCACAATTGCTTTAAGTTCGCACAAAGATGTTTCCAATAAGGCAGGACCAAGCTGTTTAGTGGCATAATTACCTAGACCAACTAAAGCTATACCTAGTTTTTTATTTTTAGGAGATAGGGGTTTAACCCCTAATAATGAATCCGGTATTCCTATTACACCAAGAGAAGTAAGGATGGTTTTATTGAATTTTCTTCGATGCATCTAAAGAGTTACTTAATAAATATTAAATATATAACTAGAGAGATTAAAACACCCTTAAGAAAAGCAATCCAAGCAACTTGATATGCATCTAGATTTAACTTCTCCATAAATTTTTGCAATATTTTACGGTGCCAATTAATCATATACCAAAATATGAAAAATTGTATTAATTTTTACTTACCAATTTTAAAATGATTTTTTAAACTTGCATATAAAAATTATATATTTTGAATTACAAATGGCTATTATTTTCAATTCTTGGACTTTTATTAGTTGGTTTTGGGCTATCAATATTTGGTGAGTCAATTATCATAAAATATGAAAATAAGGGAAATTGGTTTTTATGGGGTACTATCTCCTTGATAACAGTGAATTCTGGCTTATGCTTTATAGGACAAGCTATAATTGAAAAAGTTAAAGCGATTCATAAAACTAGTTCATCATGATCAAAGGTGCGATCAAGGACAAGGAAAACAGGTATCAATTGTGGAGAATATGGAACCAAGAAAAACCCTTAATACTTTTCATTTTATTAAACCCTTCAAATGCAGATCATAAAAATGATGATAAAACTGTAAAAAAACTTATTGGATTCACAAAAATATTTGAATTCGGTGGATTCTACCTAGGGAACCTTTACTCAATGGTATCCACTACCCCTTCTCCTGATAAATTTATTAAAGATGAAACTAGAAACATTAAGCATATTCAAATAATGAAAAAAAAATGCAAGAGAATTATTATTGGTTGGGGCAATCTTGGAACCTATCCGAATTGGCTATTAGATAATATAAGCGAAATAATGTGTTTAGGAATTAACAAAAATGGGACACCAAAACACCCGCTTTATTTATCTTACAAAACGCAAATGATAAATTATTATTTATTATCATGATCGATATCCCGCGCTTCCAAATGCCTCTGAAGTTCCCTTCTGACAATATTGTCTCAAACTCTCAAGATACTTTGATGCGCTAAAATTCATATTAGCATAAAAATCGTCCAAGGCTTCAAACCCATCTTGAGAAAATCGAACGCGAGTTTTATCATCATTTTGGTCTAATTTATAAGTCACCTTTTGCCCAACAAGCGGTAATGATGTAGCAACACATTCCATCACAATTTTTTCATTGGGAACCAATTCAATCACCTTAGTATGAAAGTCAACGCCACCAAATTTAAATTCGATAATCTCATTTAACTTAGATCCCCCTTGAACTTCAGTAGTGTACCATAGCTTTAACTCTTCAATGTTAGTTATGGCATTAAATACTTTGTTCAATGGAGCATTAATATGTAGTAA
>CACHZY010000061.1 GCA_902584445.1 uncultured Bacteroidota bacterium
GATTACTGCAGGTTAGTGAAACAGCAACTTATACTGCATTGTATGTAATAAAACAAGGTGCTGTAGATGTAGGTGGAGTTAAGAATAGTGCATTTATTTCAGCTAGCAGCCCAGGTCAAACAGGCAATGTAACAGATACTAGTGATGATCCTTCAACTATTCAAATTGATGACGCCACATTAACCACAATAACATCTACTCCATCATTGGAGGTAACAAAAACGGTATCAACTACCGATAACAACAATAATGGAATTATAGATTCTGGAGATGTTCTTTATTATACAATTGAAATACTAAATAATGGTCAGTTAACCCTCACAGATATTAACCTTTTAGATACACTGACAGATGGTGATGGCAATAATATAAGTCTTACTCAACAGCCCTATTTTGTGTCTGCATCAAGTGGATCGAATTCAACCACTATTCAAGTAGGTGAGACAAGTATATTTAAAGCATTCTATCTAGTTAGAGACTCAGTTATACCTACAGGCAGTATTATAAATTCTGTAATTGTTACTGCATCTAGTCCTGGGCAATCAAACAATGTTTCTGATACTAGTGATAATGGAGATGATACTGATGGAAATATTTTAGATGACCCCACAGTCGTTGATGTATCATCTGCAGACTCAATTAACGTTACAAAATCGGCTCAAGTAGTTCAAAATGATGGAAATAATTTGAATAACGTGGGAGATGTGATTGTTTATAATATAATAATTGAAAATACTGGAACAGGAACTTTAACGCAGGTAAGTTATAACGATGTGTTTAAAGATGCGGAAAATAATATATTATCATACGATAGTCCAATGATAGTTTCAAATGTTACAATTGGATCTACCTCCAATACTATCTTGCCTGGCGGTTCCATCACACTTGTAGCATCCTATACAATCTCCCAATCGGCATTTGATTCTGGTAAAATAATTAATGTTTTAACAGCCACTGCATCAAGTACATCAGGAATTGTTTCTGATACCAGTGACAATGGAATTGATAATGACGGGAATTCGATTAATGATCCTACCATTACACCTATTGCTCAATTAGAGGTAACAAAAACTTCATCTTTAATTGACTTTAATAGTACTGGTGTAATTGATACTGGTGATAAAATAGTCTATACCATAAAAGTTGAAAATACTGGCTCTGTTTCTTTAACAAGCCCATCATTAATTGATATAATGACGGATGGAAACGGGAGGGATATTAATCTTGATTTGTCACCATTAATTTCTAGCGTTTCCTCTGGATCATCTAGTAACACAATTTTAATCGGAGGCTCAATTACATACACAGCAACTTATACTTTGGATCAATTATCTATTAATTCAGGCTCTGTTTCAAATTCTGTAATAGTAATTACCAGCAGCCCTGGCAAAACAAATAATGTTTCAGATCAAAGTGATAATGGAAATGATACAGATGGTAACATATACAATGATCCAACAATTGTATCCTTTGGATCATTTACACAGATTGAAGTTAAAAAGTCTTCAACGGTTACTGATATTAATAATAATAATGTAATAGATATTGGCGATAAGATTAACTACACAATTACAATAGAAAATAATAGTAATGTTACTTTAACTGGATTAACTCTTTCAGATATTCTCTCTGATGGGCAGAATAATCAATTGAACCTTACCACAGGACCTGATTATGCTTCATCTTCAATGAACTCACTCCAGGGAACTATTAAACCTGGTGAAATCATCACCTATCAAGCAACATACATAATTGAAAATGACGCTGGAAACTCTGGAACTATTAGAAATACTGTAACGGCTAATGCAAGTAGTCCAGGGAATACTAACGATGTTTCAGATGTGGATGTTAACATAGTCAATGTATCCCAATCACAACCAGAAATTGAGGTAACTAAAACAGCTAATGTAGATGATAACAATAATAATAACCAAGTTGATGTTGGTGATTTAGTTACCTACACTATTAAAATCGAAAACAAAGGTAATGCGGCAGTCACGAATTTAATTATTAATGAAAATTTAACTGATGGAGATGGTAATTCGCTAACACTTACAACTCAGCCAAGCTTCTTATCATCAAATATTAATAATATTCAAGGGACTCTTGACCCAGGGGAGATCGAAACATATATTGCAACATATTTAATTTCTAATTCAGCTGCTCTAACCGGTATTTTAAGTAATACCGTGGAGGCAAAGGGAAGCTTTGGAGGGCAAGTGAATAATATAGTTGATATTAGTGACGATGGAGATGATACGGATGGAAATACTGCTGATGACCCTACGATAGTTGAGGTATCCTTCGAGGTTGGTAAAGCAATTATTGAGGTTACAAAAGTTGCTCAAATAACAGACAACGGCGATAATGAGGTAGAGGCTGGAGATATTGTAACATACGATATTACGGTTGAAAATACTGGTGAGGTAACTCTTAAAGATCTTACAATTGAGGACATTCTAACAGACGGAAATGGGTCTAATCTCGTCTTAAGTAATGGACCATTTTATGCTGGGTCAACAATGAACTCTAATTCGGGAACAATTTTACCTGGTGAGACTGCTAACTATATAGCATTTTATATAATTGAACAGCAAGCAGCAGATACAGGAAAAATAGTTAATTCCGTAATTGCAACTGCATCAACTGCATCAGACACTACCATAACTGACACAAGTGATGATGGTGATGATAATGATGGAAACGTTAAAGATGACCCAACAGAGGTATTTATTGCTCCTAGACCAGGGGTTGAAGTTGAAAAAACTGCTCAAATTACAGATAACGGGGATGGTAAAATTGATTTTGGAGACATAATTACTTATACAATTACAATAAGCAACACAGGAAATATAACCTTGAGTAATATTAGAATAGAGGATACATTAACTGATGGAAATGGAACACCCTTATTATTAAGTAACGGCCCATATTTTTCAGGATCGACTATGGGGTCAAATGAAGGAATATTACAAGTTGGGGAGCAAGCAACTTATATTGCTTTCTACATAATTGAGCAGTCAGCTGCAGTTACATCAGAAATAATTAATTCAGTCCGAGTATTTGCTTCAAGTCATGGCTTTGATGGTGAAGTTAGTGACATAAGTGATGATGGTGATGATACTGATGGAAATTTAATTGACGACCCTACAGTTGTTTCTATATCACCAGCTCCAAAAATTAATGCGACTAAAATTGCACTTGTAAGTGATGAAAACGACGATGGAAAAACAGGTCCAGGTGATATAATTACTTATACTATTACAATTGAAAATACAGGTAATATATCTCTTTCTGGCATTAAACTTCTAGACACAATGGTAGATGGAAATGGAAGATCATTGATGCTTACAACTGGACCAACTCATAACAAATCTTCAATGGATTCTGCGCTTGGCATTTTAAAGGTCAACGAAGTTGCAACCTATAATGCGACTTACCGTATTAAAG
>CACHZY010000062.1 GCA_902584445.1 uncultured Bacteroidota bacterium
TGGCGTCGTTTTCCATTTTATTATGGGATTTGTCTTAGATATCAAAAACCGAAAGTCTCGAAGTGAAAAATATATAAGTTTTAAAGGAAGTGCTAATGCAAGTTGGGTATCGAGAAATATGATTTTTTCCGGGATAGTAGTGCTCTCTTTTTTAGGATTGCACTTTTATGATTTTTGGGTGCCAGAGATGAACTATAAATACGTTGAATTTTTGCCTCAAAACCCCGACCGATATTTCTCAGAATTGGTACACAAATTTCACAGTCCAATTAGAGTATTAATATATTGTTTGTCATTTATTTTTTTAGGATTACACCTATTTCACGGGTTTTCTTCTTCATTTCAATCCGTGGGATTTAATAATAAGTATACTAAAGGTATTAGGTGGTTGACCGTATCTTTTTCAATTGTAATTCCGATTGGTTTTATTTTTATAGCAATTTTTCATCATTTAAACGGATAGCTTATGTCAAAATTAGAATCTAAAGTACCAGAGGGACCATTGGCAGAGAAGTGGACTAACCATAAGAGTAGGATCAATTTAGTTAGCCCCGCGAATAAACGTTCAATTGATATAATTGTGGTTGGAACAGGACTTGCAGGAGCATCTGCTTCTGCGACTTTAGCTGAATTAGGATATAATGTAAAAACATTTTGTTTTCAGGACTCACCCCGTCGTGCACACTCGATTGCTGCGCAGGGAGGAATCAATGCTGCCAAAAACTATCAGGGAGACGGTGATTCAACCTATCGTCTTTTTTATGATACCATTAAAGGAGGAGACTATCGCTCTAGAGAGGCCAATGTTTACAGACTGGCTGAAGTTTCTACAAATATAATTGATCAATGTGTTGCCCAGGGAGTTCCTTTTGCTAGAGATTATGGAGGCCTACTTGATAATCGATCTTTTGGAGGGGTTTTGGTTTCTAGAACTTTTTACGCGAAAGGGCAGACTGGTCAGCAACTTTTATTGGGTGCTTATTCGGCAATGAATAGGCAAATAGCCCGTGGGAAAATAAAAATGTATAACCGTCATGAAATGATGGACTTAGTCGTTGTTAATGGCAAGGCAAGAGGAATTATCGCAAGAAATCTAGTTAACGGTGAAATAGAAAGGCATAGTGCTCATGCTGTTGTTATTGCCTCTGGAGGTTATGGAAATGTTTTCTTTCTTTCGACCAATGCCATGGGGAGTAATGTTTCTGCTTCATGGAAAATTCACAAACGTGGTGCTCACTTTTGCAACCCCTGTTATACTCAGATCCATCCAACTTGTATTCCTGTCTCAGGGGAGCATCAGTCTAAATTAACTTTAATGTCTGAGTCATTAAGAAATGATGGTAGAATTTGGGTTCCTAAGAGGCTTGATGATGTAAAGGCAATTAGGTCTGGAGAACTAAAACCAACAGATTTAAATGAGAACGATAGAGACTATTATTTAGAGCGCCGATACCCTGCTTTTGGAAATTTAGTTCCTCGAGATGTTGCTTCAAGAGCTGCAAAAGAACGCTGTGATGCTGGATTTGGTGTAAATAAGACTGGAGAGGCTGTATACCTAGATTTTGCTGCTGCAATTAACCGTTATGGAAAAGAACAAGCTCTTGTTAAAGGACACGATGAAAATGATTCTTTATTAGTGAAAAAACTTGGCCAGGAAGTTGTTCGTGCAAAGTATGGGAATCTTTTTCAGATGTACGAAAAAATTGTTGATCAAAACCCCTATGAAACCCCTATGATGATATATCCAGCAGTTCATTATACCATGGGGGGTGTTTGGGTTGATTATAATTTAATGACAAGTATTCCTGGATGCTATGCTATTGGAGAGGCAAACTTTTCCGACCACGGTGCTAACAGATTAGGTGCATCAGCATTAATGCAGGGACTGGCAGATGGATATTTTGTTCTTCCATACACAATTGGCGATTATCTCTCCGATGATATTAGAACTGGACCTATTTCAACTGATACGCCTGAATTTGAATCTGCCGAAAAAGAGGTTAAAAATCGTATAGATTCTTTTATCAACAATAAAGGAACAAATTCAGTTGATTTCTATCACAAAAAATTAGGTAAAATCATGTGGGATAAATGCGGGATGTCTAGAAATACGAAAGGATTAAAAGAGGCAATGATTGAAATTAAAGAATTAAGAGAAGATTTTTACAAGAACGTTAGCGTTCCTGGATCTTCGAGTGAGTTTAATGAGCAACTTGCCAAAGCTGGCCGTGTTGCTGATTTTTTAGAATTAGGGGAATTATTCGCTAAAGATGCTTTAGAGAGAACTGAGTCTTGTGGAGGACACTTCAGAGAAGAATCTCAAACACCTGAAGGAGAGGCTCTTAGAGATGACAAGAATTTTAGTTTCACCTCCGCTTGGGAATTTAATGGCGAGCCCTCAAAAGCAAAGCTACATAAAGAGCAACTTAAATTTGAAGCAATAGAGGTTAAAACACGGTCTTATAAATAAAATTAATATGGATCTTACACTTAAAATATGGCGTCAAGCCAGTGTTGATGAGAAGGGGAAAATGGTAGATTACTCCATTTCAGACGTTTCACCAGATATGTCTTTCTTGGAGATGATGGACATGCATAATGAGCAGCTAATTAACAAGGGAGAAGACCCTGTAGCTTTTGATCATGACTGTCGAGAGGGAATTTGTGGAATGTGCTCAATGTTTATTAACGGTGAAGCACACGGACCGGACCGACTTGTAACGACTTGTCAGCTTCATATGCGAAAATTTAAGGATGGTGATACTATCGTAATTGAGCCATTTAGAGCAAATGCATTTCCTGTAATTAAAGATTTAGCAGTAGATCGTTCTGCTTTTGATCGAATTCAACATGCGGGCGGATTTGTTAGTGTTAACACCTCTGGAAATACTCAAGATGCGAATGCAATTCCAATTGATAAGCATAATGCAGATAAGGCATTTGATGCTGCTACTTGTATTGGTTGTGGTGCTTGTGTAGCAAGTTGTAAAAATGCTTCAGCTATGCTTTTTGTATCCGCTAAAGTATCACAATATGCTCTTTTACCCCAAGGAAAAGTTGAGGCTACAGATCGAGTTTTGAACATGGTTAAGCAAATGGATGAAGAGGGGTTTGGAAATTGTACTAATACTGGAGCATGTGAGGTTGAATGTCCAAAAGGAATATCTTTAGAGAATATTGCTAGAATGAATAGTGAGTATTTACATGCTAGTTTAAAAGGGTAAAATTGTTTTTAA
>CACHZY010000063.1 GCA_902584445.1 uncultured Bacteroidota bacterium
ATCTAAGTTTTCAACTATTTTTTTTTGTTCTGACAAAGGTGGGACTGGAATTTTTAAATCTTTAAGCGACTTGTAATAAATACCTACAACACTTGTAGTTCCATTCTTTATGTTATTTAATTTGATTTTTACTTTCTCAGTGCAAAATGCATATGCGACAAAATCTGAGCTAACGAGGTCTTTAAATCTTGCTCTGAGAATGTTATTATTGAATACTATCGGTTCATTATCCCTTGATCTGAAAACACATGTCTTTCCAACTAACTCATAGCTATTTCTTGTATTGAATAAAAAATCACCATTCTTTAGAGAATATTTTCGTATATCATCTTCAGTTGCATTTATTGATGTGTATTTGGAATCATCTATACCATTATTGTTTTTAATGTTATTCATTTTAAAATATCTAACTGGAAAGTCAACAGACTGCTCCTTTGTGTTTCTGACGATACCAATTTGAGTTGAGGAAACTAAATTATCAAATGTTAAATACTTCCAACTAATATCATAACTACCATCGGTTTCAGAAAATATTTGTTCTAACTTAGATTGAAAAATCTCCTCAGCATTATCAATATTCCTCTCAATATTAGCTATGGCTTTATCAATCTTTTCGAAAGCTTTATCAAGGGTTTCAACGATTTGTTTTTGTTCTGAGATAGGGGGGGTTGGAATTTCTACTTCTTTAAGTTTTGAGCTTGACAGCTCTTTAAATGTTGTTCCTGTTCCTAATTCCTGAAGATGTTTTTTTATATATGTTAAATAGTAAAATAAGTACTTTGTTTCAAGATCTTTGTGAGGAACTAACGATTTACACCCTTGATTTGTAGACATTGGAACCTCATTTATAGCAATGTGCCCTATAGGTGCTCTTGTAGATAATATAACTGAGTTGTGAGGGAAGATTTTAGCGGATGATTTTTGTAAACCAAGTTCTGTAATTTTTCTTGAGGTGTTGTTGACATAAATTGTTTTTAATTTCCCCATGTCAGCTGGTGTTATCCAAAAAATACTTCCGTTCCAGTAATCATTAACGTTTGATTTAGGAGTTCCTCCTGCAATTATTTGTGTTACTTCAAAAAGCTTTTTGATTTGCCAATTCATATTAAATCCTTTAATGATCTTAAAATAGAATTAGTCTCAGCATCTAAACTTTCCATCTCTGATAAGATCTCAGAGGGTGAACGCAGAGGTGCTTCTTCTGGAAGGTTTGGATTCTTTACACTAAGATCACAGGTCTTTTCATCAACATCGGAGACCATCAAGTTCCATGACTTTTCAGACTCAGGCATTTCATTACAAATACTTACAAACTCCTCAAGGTCTTTGTCATTTAATGGGTTTGTTTTACCAAGATTTCGTCCTGGATCAAGCTGATAATACCATACAGATTTTGTAGGCTCTCCTTTAGTAAAAAACAATACTACTGTCTTTACTCCAGCCCCCTGAAATGTTCCTCCAGGCATGTCAAGAACAGTATGAAGATTACAAGATTCTAAAAGATATTGACGAATTGCGACAGACGCATTATCAGTGTTACTAAGGAAAGTATTTTTAATCACAATGGCTGCCCTACCTCCAGCTTTCAGACTTTTTACAAAGTGCTGCATGAAGAGAAATGCTGTCTCTCCAGTTTTAATGTCAAAGTTTTGCTGAACCTCAACCCTCTCTTTTCCTCCGAATGGTGGATTAGCAAGTATCACATCATAACGATCTTTTTCTTGTATGTTCCTAATCGTTTCGCCTAGTGTATTAGTATGTTGAATATTAGGAGCTTCAATACCGTGAAGGATCATATTCATTACTCCAATGATATAGGCAAGGTTCTTCTTTTCTTTACCAAAGAAGGTTTTCTCTTCAAGGATTTGCATGTTTTCAGTTGTCTCATCCATGCGCTGTTTCATGTAGTCAAATGCCTCGCAGAGAAATCCAGCTGAGCCGACTGCAGGATCATATACTGTTTCTCCAACTTTTGGATCAATTACCTTAACCATTGTTCGAATAAGCGCTCTTGGCGTGTAATACTGACCTCCATTTCGTCCAGCATTACCCATATTCTTGATCTTAGTCTCATAAAGATCACTGAGCTCATGTTTATCCTCTCGAGATTTAAAAGGAAGAGAATCTACATGCTGGATTATCTCTCTAAGATTATAACCACTTTGAATCTTGTTTTTAAGTTCATCGAATATCTCACCTATCTTATATTCTATTGTTGCAGGACTCTCAGCTTTTTGCTTAAATAAACGCAAGTATGGGAACAGCTCATTCTCCACAAAAATAACAAGAATCTCGGCATCCATTTGGTTGTTAAGATCTGGATTACCCTCCTCATCCTTTGGTACGGCCCAGTTGCTCCATTTAAATTTATCTTCAATTATTGGAGTATAGTTTTTTCCTGAAAGTGTTGCTTCTATTGATTTCTCTTGTTCTAGCTCGTCAAGATATTTTAAGAATAAAATCCATGAGGTTTGCCCTACGTAATCCAATTCACTATCACTACCAGCATCCTTGTATAGGATATCATCAATATTTTTAAATGTTTGCTCGAACATAGTTGTTTTGAAAGTCTAAATTTATAGAAATGTATTCTGAAGAACTAATATCGAATCTAGAACTTCAACCCCTTATAAGGAGATTCAAAAAAATTTATATCGCAGCAATGATATCTTTGACCGAAGTCTCTAGCCCAAAAGCTAGCCTCTGAATTTCTGTAATTTTTATATCATGCATTCCCCTTTCGATCTTAGAAATCATGTATTTAGAAAAACGAGTTTTTCCAGCCAACTCCTTTTGAGTTAACCCTAATTGTTTTCTCTTTTGCTGAATTATATATCCAACCCTTGCTGGAAGTATTGATGTGAATAATGGAGATGTATAAAGTCCAATCATATTCAAACTTAAAATTTGGAGATGAAAATCACTGGTTAATAACCATTATAAAAATTAACACCTCAGATGATAACGTTCAATGATTATACACAAAAAGGTGTTGACTTCATATTGGCCATAGAAATAATCATAGTTTGATCAAGAGCGAAGAGTTGACAACTTAAAACCCCCCAAAACTCCC
>CACHZY010000064.1 GCA_902584445.1 uncultured Bacteroidota bacterium
GTCCTTCCAAAGGAAACATCAGCGTCTCCACCTGTCCCGGAATTAATTGTTCCTGGGGCTAGGTTACCAACGTATCGATTACGTTTATTAAAAGTTAAGTTTGACCCTACAGAGCTTCTTAAGGTAAAATCTTTAGCAATATCAAATTCTACATATGCATTTGCAAGAATATTAGTCACAAAACTGTGATCTATTCTATGATTGACGTCATGCACGGGATTTCTTAAAATACTACCAGATACAGGATTCTCTCCATTATAAGATCCATCATCTTTGTATACAGACATTGTCGGAAGAAGATCATAATAAACAGCACCAAAACCTACTTTGTTGTGTTCTTGTTTTCTATCAGTAATGGCCATTCTTATACCAGTTCTAATATTATCACTAACATTCAGATCAAAATTTGCTCTTAGAGAATTTCTCTCCAGGCCAGATGATTTAATAATACCTTCTTGGGCAAATCTGTTGTATGAGATGAAATAATTAGCTTTTCCTGAGTTACCACTGATATTAACATCAGTGTTATCTATTCTACCATTTCTTGTAATAAGTCCTCTCCAGTCAGTTGGTACAATACTCTGCCAATTAGGTGCATGAACTGCATTGTCAGCTAACGAAGGGTCATTGGTACCGTAATCAGTGTCAGTGTAAGTAACTCCCTCATTCCAATATTCAGCCCATACGCCAATACTTGCCATTTCAGGATAGTTGTAAACTATTTGGGAAGAAGAATAATGGTTTATTGATACATCTACCTTTCCTTCTTGGGTTGATAGACCAGATTTAGTACTTATTAAAATAACCCCTGCAGCTCCACGAGTTCCATATATTGCAAGTGAACTTGCATCTTTAAGAACCTCTATAGATTCAATGTCATTGACATTTAAATTTGAAAGGTTAAAATCAGTTCCAACGATAAAACCATCGATAACAAATAATGGTTTATTATTTCCATTAATCGAACTCATACCACGAATTCTTATGGTTGAAGCAGCACCTGGCTCTCCACTTGTAGAAACCACATTAACTCCTGCTGCCCTACCTTGTAGCATATTATCTACTCTTGCTACAGGTTGGTTTACAAGTGCCTCTCCTTTAATTTGTGAAATAGAAGAAACAAGATCCTTTTTGGCAGTAGAACCATATCCGGTTATAATCACCTCATCAAGTTTAGCGTAATCTTCTTGAAGGGAAATACTCAAATTGTCCTCGGCTCCAACAACTACTTCTTGAGTTGTGAATCCAATAAAGGAGATTGTTAACACATCGCCATCATTTGCCTCCAAAGCAAAGTTTCCATCAAAGTCAGTCACTACTCCTTTGTTTGTACCTTTTACAATTACATTTACACCGGGAAGTGGAACTGCATCGGCATCTGATATTACACCAGAAATAGTTTTTTGACCAATGGCTTGCATACTTATAAAAAAAGTAGCCAAAATCATCAGTAAAAATCTATTGGAACAATAATCCAAAAGGTTTTTACCCTTTTTTAGTAAAATCATAGAATGTTTGTTTTAAGTTAAATTAATAAAAAAAAAGCCGTAAACTACTACAAATCAAATGTTTAAAGTATAAGAATTGATTTTTATTAATTAAAATTGTTTGTTTGATGGCCCAATTTAATAATTTTTGTTAAAAATCCCCAAAATTGTCTGGATTACTGGTTATTTTAGGCACATCAAATAAAAAATGAAAAAACTATTTATTTATTTATTTTTTTTGATAACTCTTCTTGAAGGATGTAATGTTAATGAAGATGTAAAACCTCCAAACATTCTATTTGTTATTTCAGACGATCAATCTTATCCCCATGCTAGTATTTATGGAACTAAATGGCTAAGCACCCCAGGGTTTGACCGTATTGCAAATGAGGGCCTATTATTTAATCATGCTTATACGACTAACGCTAAATGTTCACCTTCAAGATCCACGATTTTAACTGGTAGAGACAGTTGGCTTTTGGAAGAAGCTACGAATCACGTTCCTTTTTTTCCTGAAAAATTCACAACATTTCCCGAGGTTTTAAAAAATAGAGGTTACAAAACTGGCAAAACTGGGAAAGGATGGGCTCCTGGCGTAGCGTTAAAAAATGGACAAAAAAGAAATTTGATTGGGGAAAATTACGGTATGGTAAAAATCGATCCTCCTGCCAAATATATAAGTGACAATGATTATAGTGGAAACTTCAAATATTTCCTTGATAATAAAAAAATTGATCAACCATTCTTTTTTTGGGTCGGAGGTTTAGAACCCCATAGACGTTATGAGTATAAAGCAGGAATAAATTTTGGTGGTAAAAATATTGAACAAATTGAAAAAGTTCCAAACTATTGGCCTGATTCAGAAAATGTTAAAACCGATATGCTTGATTATGCTTTCGAAATTGAATATTTTGATTCTCACTTAGAAAGAATTATAAGTGAACTAGAGAAAAGAAATTTATTAGAAAATACAATAATAGTCGTTACCTCAGACAATGGCATGCCTTTTCCTAGAGTAAAAGGACAGGTATTTCCATACGATAACAGACTTCCTTTGGCGATCCGATGGGGAAAGGGAATAAAAAATCCAGGAAGGATAATTAATGATTATGTGAGTTTTTCAGACTTTGCCCCGACCTTTTTAGAACTTGCCGGTGTTGATTTAGAAAATCAAAACATGGAAGAATTTTCCGGTACCAGTTTGAAAAATATTTTTAACGACGATCCGATTCAGAAAAAAAGAAATTATATGATCATTGGAAAAGAGCGGCATGATGTTGGAAGACAAAACGACAAAGGCTATCCTGTTAGAGCAATAATAGTTGGTCATTATTTTTACAGCTTAAACTTTAAACCCAATCGGTGGCCTGCAGGAAATCCAGAAACTGGATACCTTAATACTGATGGCAGTCCTACCAAAACGGAAATCCTAAACCTTAAAAGAGAGGGATTAAATGAAGATTATTGGAACTTATCATTCGGGAAGAGACCTGAGGAAACATTATATGATATAAGAAAAGACCCAGACTGCATTGAAAATATTGCACAAAACAATAAGTATAGTTTTATAAAAGATAGCCTAAGA
>CACHZY010000065.1 GCA_902584445.1 uncultured Bacteroidota bacterium
ACTCAAGATCTTTCCGGTTAAATCCAGTTAAATAATTTAATTTGGTAACCAATACAACTTCTTCTTTACTGTTAAAATCTTTCATTATCAGTTGATGAACTTTGTCAGTCACTCCATCTAAATGATTTACCCAATTATCCCAGACATTAGGCCACAACCAGTTGCCCTCTTTTTCAGTTTTATATGATACAATCATAACGTAATGGAACCAGTTTTGAGATTCAATAGTACCACCAAAATCTATAGGTACGACTCTCCTTACATTCCAAAACCTTATATTACCTTTTTTTACATTTTCAAGAAATATTGGTTTAATATACTCTTTAACAATTGTTTCATAATCTTGTCTATCTTTTTTATGAACTTTTATAAATTTAATTGTGGCATTAGATTGCGAATATGAGGATAGTGTGATTAAAAAAAAACAAATTGACAGTGATGAAAATTTTTTTCTCATTTTAAATAATTTATGGTTAATAAGCTGCTAATATAACAAAACCTAAAGGATGGGTGAGGATTTATTTTTTTACCCTTAGAAAAGTAAATTATAATAGAATCTTCCTAAAATTTCTCTAAATCCTATTTCAGTTTTAGAAAGAGAACTTGCTGATGGTATGAGATTTATGAAATTTATTTTAACTATTGGAGCGGTTTTATAATCAACTTTATAAGCGGTAACATTAAATCCCTTTTGATCAAATAATTTCTTTGCTCTTTTCATGTGAAAAGCTGATGTTACAAGTATAATATTTTTATTTTCTCCGAGTAATTCCTGAACAGCTTCAGATTCTTCAAAAGTATTTAGAGCATCCTTTGTTACAAGAATATCGTCAGCGTTTATTCCGTATTCGATGGCATATTTTTTTAAAACATCTCCCTCCGATAGTTTAGTTAAATTATATGGCATTTTACCTCCTGTAAAAACGATTTGTTTTGATTTTTTTTCCTTGTAAAGTTTTAATCCTCCAAAAAATCTGTCTGCATCTCGCCACTCAATATCATATTTATTTTTAAGCTCATTTATTCTTATAGAACCACCTAATACTACAATTGCATCAACTTCATTTATTTTTTCTATTTGTAATTTATTATATTGACCTTCAACTACTTTAAAAAAATTATCTGCAAAAAAAGGTGTCGATATAATATAAAAAAGAACTAAAGAGGAGTATATGACTTTTTTCTTTTTAAAATAAGTACCCAAGAAGATCGATATCAAAAATATCATCAAAGGCATTACCAAAAGAGGTACTATTTTGTGGAGGTAAATCATTTACGATTACAAAAATTTGGAACACTATAAAATACTTGCCTTCTGTTTTTTATGAATTAATTTTGATTTGTAGAATTAATCTCAATCCAATATCCCTGAGGATCCCTTATCCAAAGTTGTTTTATTCCGTCTTTTCTAACCTGAACAACACCAACCTCTAATTTATAATTAGTAAATACAACATTATTTTTTTTTAAATGATCAATAAATTTGTCAAAATCTACTGGGCTGAATGCCATATGTATTTGTTTTGGTGTTTTTTGAATTTCTTCATCAGAGAAAATCAGATGGATTTCTTTACCCTCATAATTAGCGAGCCACCTGTGAGTATATTTTGTGCCTACTAAGGTTGGAATATCTTTAAAGCCAAGAATGTCTCTATAAAAATCTCCGGTAATTTTTAAATTATTGACAGGCAACGCTTGATGATCGAATTTAAGGTTACTTTGAGATTTTAATGAAAAAAGTATTCCAAATGTGATAATAAATGTTAAAGTTATTTTTTTCATTCCTACTGATTTGATTAAAACAACAATATACCAATTTTAAAAACGATCAAATGCTTAATCTGATTTTAAGAAATTATTTTTTTTTTGCTTTCGCAATTATATCTAGAAAGATAATAGAATTTATAACTAAATATAAGATGGCAGGTAAGGTTTGAATAAATGTATCATTAATTTTAACTCTAACTACAACACCTAGAAGCATCATAATACTAAGCCCCAAGGATGATATGATTAATAATCTTTTATAAAATACTCCAACGATGCAACCCATTCCACCCAATAATTGAAAAAACCCTACAATTTTTAAGTATTCAGACAAACCATATCTATAAAATTCATTGATAAATACATTACTAAAAAAACAGGCTAACCCAAAAAAAATAAATGATATGCCTGAAATAATCGACAAACCTACCCTCATAATTATTTATTATATAAATCCTCATATATTTCATTCCTACAAACAACACATAGTCTTGCAAATGGACTATTATTGTATATGCTGCTATACCAAATAAAGTCTATTTCTTTATCACAACTATTGCAAAAGTGTATATTAAGGCTATTTAGATCTTTCATTTGATATTAAACGCGTGAATTAGTAAACATATAACTACTAAAAGAAATGTTTATGAAATGTAAGTTAAATTAAAATAAACTTTTTCAATTAGATGTAAATATAAACTTACTCAAATGATTAAATACATTAAAAATTATTTCATTTACTTAATTTTGAATGAGTATGAGAAAAAGATATTTTTTTATTTTAAGTCTTTTAGTTTTTGTAACTGTTTTTGGCCAAAATCAAAAAATTAAAGTTTTTTTAAGTTGTCGCTGCGATGATGATTTTTTAAAACAGAATACTCTTTTTTTTGATTATGTTAGGGACATGTCGCTTTCCGATATTGAAGTTTTTGTTTTTGAAATTACAAATGCAAGTGGTGGAAGGAATTATTCATTTAATTTTAATGGAAAAAATAATTTTCTCAACAAAGAGTACCAAATTAATGCTATAATACCTCAAAATATTAGTCTAAATAATTCAAGAGAAATTTTGTTAAACACCTATAAGTTA
>CACHZY010000066.1 GCA_902584445.1 uncultured Bacteroidota bacterium
CAAAAATCCACTCTGATCGTATATGGATCCCCTGGCAAAACCCCGAGCATTTGAAGCACTTGGACTATCAGTTGAGTAGAGTAACCAATTATCGAAGCTGAAGTCTCTATGAAACCAAAGTGCGTGATCTAAACTCGCAAAAAAGGTGTTTCCCGAACTTAATTCGTTTCGATGAGGTAAAGTAGCTGTTCGCAATAAGCCATAATCTGAAATATATGCTAAAAGCTGGTGCTGGATTGGCATTTCAAAAGGAGTTTTCTCCTTGGAACGCAACCAAAAATTACTTTCCGCCGGCTCATCTACTGCGTTATTTAGATTAAGTTTTTCTATGGGTCGGAACTCAATTACCTCAGGTTTAATTTTTTTAAATCGGTTGTATACTTTTGGAGCAATTTTTTGAACCTCTAATTGTTCCAAGTCGCTTAAAAGTTTTTCTGGAGGAATCAAATTGGGCATGGCAAATTGATGATTAACACCTTCTTGATGCAATTGAAATGAAGCCGACATATTAAAAATAGCTCTACCTTCCTGGAAAGCTACCACCCTGCGAGTTGTAAAACTTTTACCATCTCGAATAATATCTACTTCATATGTAATTGGTATATCAAGATTACCTCCTAAAATAAAATATCCATGCATAGAATGAGCATATCGATCATCAGGTACGGTTGCATAGGCTGCATTTAGGGATTGAGCTAATACTTGCCCTCCAAAAACTCTACCCCATGGCGTTTGAAAATTTTTCCCTTGAAAAATATTTTCTCCAACCTTTTCCAAGGTTATTAAGTCAATTAAATCCTTTATTTGTTTCATAAAAAGACTTGTAATATTAAATATTTGTAAGGTAGTACTTAATTCAATATTCTGACCCCAAATTACTTTTTTGAACGGAATAATGCCACTTTCGATAAAAATTTGAAAGTGATTTAAACTTTTCAGGATATTGGGTTGAAACATCCACTTGCTCTGAAGGATCTGTAATTAAATTATAGAGTCTAGAGTTTTCTTTTGCACCTCCCATGAACTTGAATTCATTATCAATCAAAGCATATTTTTTTTTAAATTGAAATGCTAGTGGTTTGTCTCTTTTATCTTTTTGTTCGGACCAATAGGGTTGAAGGTCCTGCCCATCATAGGATCTCTTATATTTGTCTATATCAATACCTAAAATTTTTGCAATAGTGGGAAAATAGTCAGAAGTAAAGCAAGGAACATTTATAACTGTTCCTGATTTGATCTTTCTTGGCCACTCCACAATTCCTGGAACCCGAATCCCCCCTTCATAAAGGCTTCTCTTTCTTCCTCGTAGACCATTTGTCACTCCACGTGTTCTTCCAAAAGGGATCTTACCTTCCCTAACTTCTTTTTGGGTTTCAGGGCCATTATCAGAGGTATAAAATAATAAGGTATTATCGTAAATATTTAAACTTTTTAACTTATTCCTTAACCTACCCACTTGTTCATCTAGAGCAGTTATTACACCATAATACTCTTGCTCATCTTCGCTTAGTCCCGAATAAAGTGATTTGTACTTTTCACCTGTGAGTACTGGTAAGTGAGGAGCATGAAACCATACAATAGATAAAAACGGAAGGCGATCTAAAACAGCTTTTTCAATAAATGGAATGACCCTATCCATTATTATACGTGAATCATCTCCCTCAAGATTTTCTATCACTCGCATTCCAGACTCAGACCAATAGTAGGTGCCAAATGGCTCTCCCTCAATTAAAGAGCCATTGACATCGCCTGAATTTTTTGGCGGTGTAATCATGGGGTCCCATGTTGGTACTTTGGACTCTGTTACAAAACTTACATCAAAACCGTGATTTTTGGGGGGTGCATAATGAATATCGTTTTGTTGTCTTCCACCGCGATTTGCATCTAAAATATCTTTAGTGAGCGTCCCCAAATGCCACTTTCCAAAATGTCCTGTACGATATCCTTTTTGTTTTACTAATTCAGCTAGTGTAATTTCTTCAGTTAAAATATGACCACAGTTTGCTCCGCAAATCCCCATTCTTTCGGGATGTCTTCCAGTCATTACACTCGCCCGGGTAGGAGAACATACAGAACCTGCCGAGTAGAATCTTGTAAAAACAGCCCCATTTTTAACCATTGAATCTAAATTGGGGGTTTTTAAGTGTGGATGCCCATTGTAACCCACATCTCCCCAGCCCTGATCATCAGCCATAATTAAAATAATATTTGGAGGCAACTCAATTTGAGAGCAACCAAAAATCATTATTAGCAATGACCAACTGCAAATCGATTTCATTTGAATTTATGTTTTAAAAAAAACCTTTTTAAAATATTTTTAAAAAGGTTCAATGAATGGCTATTTGGGTTTACCCTTGTCGTCTTTTTTTCCTATGGCTAAGATAGTTCTCTATATGCATTTGGTCCAATTCGTCTGAATCACCATATTTGTCTCGCATTTCTTCAAATCTTTTATGCATCA
>CACHZY010000067.1 GCA_902584445.1 uncultured Bacteroidota bacterium
ATGAAAATGCTACCTGGAATGACAGTAATTAACCCTTGCGACTTTAACCAGACAAAAGCAGCAACAATAGCAATTGCTGAGTATGAAGGTCCAGTTTACCTTCGTTTTGGAAGACCCAAAGTAGCAAACTTTACTACTGATGAATTAGGTTTTAAAATTGGGAAAGGAATCATTCTCAATCCAGGAGATGATGTCACTATTGCTGCAACAGGTCATTTAGTTTGGGAAGCACTTTTAGCTGCCGAGCAATTGGAAGCTGAGGGTATTGCAGCAGAAGTAATTAATATTCATACCATTAAACCTTTGGATGAGGCATTGATTATAGAATCAGTTCTGAAGACGGGTGCGATTGTCACTGCAGAGGAGCACAATTATATAGGGGGCCTTGGTGAAAGTATCTCAGGTGCGCTTTCGAAAAACCACCCTACTCCTCAGGAGTATGTTGCTACACAAGATACATTTGGTGAATCTGGGTCTCCAATTCAGTTAATGGAGAAATACGGCCTGAATAAAAATGCCATTGTCTCAGCATCTAAGAGAGTTATAGCTAGAAAATAATTTATACATTAAACTAAATCAATTTATTTAAACTAAAATTTATGAGATTTTCTGTGTTATGTAAAATCTGCCTTTTGTTATCTCATTTTGCTTTTTCTCAATTTGAATATGGAGTTAAAGGTGGACTAAACTTTGATTCAGCAGGAAAAATATCTAAACTCAATAATGATGTTTATACGGATGGCTCGTTGAAAAGTGAATCAGGTTTTAACCTGGGTGTATATGCTCAGTTTGATCTGCTTATTTTATATTTAAGACCTGAACTGCAATACACAAAAGTTAAAAGATCATTTGAAGAATTAGATGTTACTAGTTCTAGAATAGAACTGCCAATTTCATTGGGGTATAAGGTTCTGAGACCATTAAGTATTTTTGCTGGACCTTCTATCTTTTATTACGTTTCTAATAAAACAAATGCATATTCATTTGATAGAATAATAAATAAATTTAATTTTGGACATCATTTAGGACTAAGATTAAATCTGGGAAATTTAAGTTTTGATTTCCGATATGAAAAAGGGAATTCATCTGTTGTAACTGACCTAGAAAATTTCAAAAATACTGACTTGCGACCCAATCAAGTTGTATTAGGAATGTCTTTAAAACTGGATTAAGAAATTTCTACGTCTAAATAATCCGGAGTACCGTTATTATCTGTATCATCAGGAATACCATCCATATTCCTATCGAGTTCATTAAAGGTAGGGACTCCGTCTCCATCGTCGTCAAAGTCATTCATGTTAGGTAAACCATCTCCATCAGTATCGTCGTTTAGAGGGTTGCCATCACCGTTAATGTCTTCATTAATTGATAGAATGCCATCTCTGTCATGATCAGATTGGTTAACTCTGTGTAAGTTAACAGAAAAAATTAATGGAGAATAGGCAGGAATACTGGAGTTACCTGAAGAATAATACCCTAAAGCAGAAGGCATGAAAATTAATCCTTTACCGTAATTATCAAATTTAACGGTGCCATCTTCATTAATTGTAAAATCCCCCTCACTTAACTCCGGTAAAGATTCTCTAAAACCTCTTACTACATTTACTAAATCAAACCAAATTGGATAATCTCTATCATCAAAAATATCACCATTAAGAAGTGATCCTTTGTATGATACAAATGTTGAATCTACTGAAGAAGGGCTAGCGCCTGATCCTTTTTTAACTTCTAAGTAATATAATTTATGCTGCACAATATTATCATTACTATCTTCTGTATCCACTAATTTAAATGAAACTTGATCCCAAAGAGGAATTTTATCACTATTTTCTTCGGTAATACTGTCTAATAAGATTTCTAACTCATAGTTATTTGGATCATAGGCAAAATCATCGTAATTATAGAAGTGTGTTTGAAGGTAGTTAACAAGAGCTGCATCATCTTCTATGGTTTGAATTTTTACATCTCTTGGTGGTAAAGGACCTTCGTCATCTTCACAATTTATAAAAACAAGCAACAAAAGGTATAGGTTTAAGAGAAGAAACTTATGCATCCTAAATAAAATTGATTCGCAAGATACAATTTTCCTGTATTTTTGTGAGGACAATAAAATCAAGTTTTAAAGAATGAGAGTTGATACATATATATGGTATCTTCGTTACTATAAATCGAGAAGCCAGGCGATTAGTGCTTGCAGACAAGGTCATGTTAGAATTGATGATCAAATTATTAAACCTTCCCGTGAAGTTTTTGTAGGGGATAAAATTAAAGTAAGAAAAAATCAAGTGTGGAGAGAATTAATGGTATTGGATTTTCCTAAAAGTCGTGTTGGTGCAAAAATAGTCAACCTTTACCGCGAAGATCTC
>CACHZY010000068.1 GCA_902584445.1 uncultured Bacteroidota bacterium
TTATACTGCAGCAATTTATGCCGCAAGAGCAGACTTAAATCCCTTGGTGTACACCGGTATGGAACCTGGAGGTCAGCTTACTACTACTACAGAAGTTGATAATTTCCCTGGTTATCCAGATGGGGTGGACGGCCCCACAATGATGATTGAGTTACAAAAACAGGCCGAACGTTTTGGTACAGAAGTGAGAATTGGACACATTGACAAAGTGGAATTATCTAACAAAGCCGGTGGTTTTCATAAGGCTTTCGCTGAAGATGGTACTGAAATTCATGCTCAATCAATTATAATTAGTACTGGAGCTACTGCTAAATACTTAGGATTACCTAGTGAGCAACGCCTTCGAGGCGGTGGGGTTTCCGCTTGCGCTGTTTGTGATGGATTTTTCTATAAAGATCAGGAGGTTGCAATTGTCGGAGGAGGAGATACTGCTGCTGAAGAGGCTACTTATTTGGCGAATATTTGTTCCAAGGTAACTATGTTGGTAAGAAAAGGGAAAATGAGAGCTTCAAAAGCAATGCAACACAGGGTTACAAACACCCCTAATATAGATCTTCGATTCAATCACGAGATTGACGAGGTGCTTGGAGACCAAGTAGTTGAAGGATTAAGAATATTGAATAATCAAACTGGTGAAAAAGAGGAAATTAAAATCACTGGACTTTTTATTGCTATTGGACACAAACCTAATACAGAGATTTTTAAAAGTCAATTGGACATGGATGATGATGGGTATTTGATCACAAATGGAAAGTCAACAAAAACTAATCTTCCAGGGGTTTTTGCCTCAGGAGATGTTCAAGATAAAGAGTACAGACAAGCAGTAACTGCTGCTGGGACTGGATGTATGGCAGCACTCGATGCAGAACGTTATTTACAATCGCTTTAATCCTAGAAATTATCTTCTAAATTTTGTGCGTCAAAATGAACTAAATCTTGATTCTCAAAACCGTAAACTATGTTGATTGGATTACAGCAAATTTCACAATCCTCAACATACTCGGTCCCAACTAAAGATGAATCCAAAAGCATTGAAATTTCCTCCCAACAATACGGGCATTGAAAAAAATGTTCAAACATTAGTATTGTTTTAAGTTCTCAATTTCTTCCACCAATCGTTCCCAATTTTCGATATTTTTTGAAAGTTCCCTTTTCTTTTCATGGTAGCTTTCAAAAAAGTTTACTTCACTAATAGTTTTTTCATAGTTGATTTCCAATTCTAGATCAATTCCCTTTATTTTTTTTTCCAAAGTAGCAATCTTTGCCTCTAGCTTACTGAGTTTATTTTTTAGGGATTTTTCTTTTTTCTGAAGCTTATAATCGAAATCTTTTCTTTGATTATAAGCTCTATTTTTCATTAGATTTTTTTCAAGATCTTTGAGGGAATTAATTTTTTTATTCTCCAAATAGCTATTAATATCGTCTAAGTAAAGCTTAGTCCTTCCATCTTTAAATTCCAATACTTGACCACATAATCCAGAAAGGAAATCCCGATCGTGAGAAACCAAAATCAAAGTTCCTTCAAAATTAATTAATGCTTCTTTTAATATACTCTTTGACTTAATATCCAAGTGGTTTGTTGGCTCATCCATTATAAGAGTATTAAATGGTTGAAGTAGTAATTTACATAAAGCAAGTCTGTTACGTTCCCCTCCAGATAAAACACTGACTTTTTTATCAACATCGTCACCTTTAAACAAAAAAGCACCCAACAAGTCTCTTACCTTAATTCTATTTTCATTAGAGGCAGAATCTTGAACGGTATTCAAAACAGTTTTAGAAGCTGCTAAAGTCTCAGATTGATTCTGAGCAAAATAACCAATCATAACATTGTGCCCTAAATTCAATTCTCCATATCCATCTATAATTCCTACCAATAACTTTGCAAGGGTCGACTTTCCTTGTCCATTTTGACCAACAAAAGCCATTTTAGTACCTCTCTCAATATAAAGATTTATGTTGTTAAGTACTTTTTTATCTCCATAACTTTTTGCCAAGTCTTTAGTTTCTAATATCATTTTACCGGGTTGAATGGCGACGGGAAACTTTAGTTTCATCATCTGAGTTTCCTCATTGTCAATAATTACCCGTTCAACTTTCCCCAATTTTTTAATCAGAGACTGAGCCATGCTGGCTTTAGACGCTTTGGCCCTAAAACGCTCAATTAACTTTTCAGTTTGCTGGATTTGTTTCTCTTGATTTTTTTGAGCCGC
>CACHZY010000069.1 GCA_902584445.1 uncultured Bacteroidota bacterium
TCAAACCATTCAGTTATATCAGATATTTCATTTCCAATTTTAGATCTTACTGCAAATTTATAATTCCCACTTGGCAAGTTTGAAAAGGAAACATCAGCTGTCTCATTCCATAAGCTCCAGCCCATATCATATCCTTCAAGGATATATTGGTATTTGACTTTTTCATATTTCTGGTAATTGTTAGCTGTATAGTAAAATTGAATACTGTTTTTTTCAAAGTCAAGCTCTAGATTATTTGTAGCAGAAACTTGACTGAAGTTTTGAACATTATCTTTCACTATAATTTTATGAATTGAAATTTGTGGCTTATTACTTTTGATCTTATCCAAATCAACAAGTAAATATCCAGTACCTGAACCGAAAATATACTTTGAATCAATATATTTATTTACATGTTCCCACCCTAATGCATTTTTTCGAGAATTATTTTGAAAGAAGAAAGACTCAAATTTTAAATTATCTGAAAAAAGCTCTCTTTGAAGATAATTAATTCTGTTATTTGAGAAAATCCATAATCTTCCATTATTATCATTAATCATTTTACCAGTCAAATAATCTTCAAAATTTATCTTTTTAGATAATGTTTCGTCTTTTTGAAAGGCAAGCCTATTTTTATCAAATCTAAAAAGACCCTCTGAATTCAGGTAAAAAATTTCTTCGTCAAATTTGATTAAACTTGCATTAATTCCTTTTTTTACCGAAGGGTCCATTTGAATTTTGTGTATCTTATCTAGCTCCTTGTTAAAAGTAATTCTAAAAACCCCTTTATACTCGTGACTTACTAGAAGGGTAGTGTCATTTACAATTTCAAAATACCTAGACGAGATATCAAAACCTTCTAGTTTGTTTTTGTATTTCCACTTTCCATATTCTTTTTGAAGGATATGAATACCATTATAATTTCCTTGCAAAATTAAGTTATCGAATTTTGGGTGTTTTTTAAACATCCATGAACCTGGGGTTTGACCGATTTTAAATGCTTTAGTGTTTTTAACAAAGAAAGTTCCGGTGTCGTGACCACAAAAAAGTTCATCATTGATCTTAGAAAGATTCCAAACTTGGCCTTCTGTTCCAGAAATCATTTTAAAATCTTGATTTTTATTGATATCCTTGTAAAACAGACCATGATTTGTTCCTAAATAAAAATAATTCCCTACGGTAGCAGAGGAACAAACTCCACCTACCTTTCCTTGGTTATCATTATATTCTAAAATTGGAGATTTAAGATTAATACAATTTATTCCGGTTTGAAGTCCTAACCATAAATTTTTATCGTTGTCTTCAAATAAGTTTAAAATTGTGTTGTTGGAAATACCGTTAGATTTATTAAGCTCTATAATAGTATTTCCATATTGGTCAATCAAAGTAAAACCATTAGATATTGATCCTAATGCAAAACTCCCATCTGATAAACGAATTGAATTATATATTTTATAATTTTTAAAGTTTTTCTCCCCTTCTATTTTCCATTTAGTCAGATTATTTTTATCTAAAAAATAAAATCCAGACTTATCTGTCAAAATAAGTAGTCTTCCATTAACCTTAAATAAACCAACAACTATGTTATCTAAAAGAATTTTCTGATTACAAATTAAAACCGGTTTTCCACTTTTTAACTCGTATAGCCCCTTTTCCGATTCCTGAAAATAAATTTTATCATCTACCTTGTAACACTTTAACAAAGTATTTTCCGTTTCTACAAATTGCTTCTGCTTGTTTCCTACATCAGTGATTACTAACCTATCTAATGACTGAAAAATTATTTTTTCCCCAAAATCAATTATATTCCAAAATTGCTCATCCTCTAATGGTTTAATATTTAATTCCTTTGCCAAGGATGTATAGATTAATTTATCTGTATCGGATTTCTCCCAATAACCAAAATCCATATAACTTCCCATACAAACTTTGTCATCAATTACTTTTACAGATCTAATTATAGACTGATTTGGACTTGTATTTAACTCCCATTCTGTCCCTCTAAAATGAAGTAGCCCTTTATTATTCGCAAAGTAAATAGCTCCTTTTTCATCTTGAGATATCATCCAGTTTTGGTTACCAGCAAAAGAAATTTCAGATTTAAACTGTTGAATCGGGGGAATTTCTTGGGACAAGATACAAACCGAAATTAAAATAAAAACAATTAGGTAATAAATCCTCACATGATAATATTTTTCAATTATATAAATGTA
>CACHZY010000070.1 GCA_902584445.1 uncultured Bacteroidota bacterium
GGGCGTTAGTAACTGATTCAAATCCACCTACGTAAAAATTGTTAACGTCACTAGTTCCTACATCGATAACAAGATCGCTTTTTGAGCTGACACTCCATGAATAAGGTTTACCTTTTTCTAAAACGACTGTAGCTCCTGTATTTTCAATATTTGTTTTATTTATAATTTCGTTTGAAATCAAATTAGTGATTCTAAGATTATAATAATCAGTGTTTCTTGCTGGAGACCATCTAAATATTACCTCTATTTCGGTATCCGACACAGAGTCGCCAGTTAGACATGGGGAATTCTCTGCGGGTGATATCAATAATGCTTTTTCTGGAATAAGACCGGTGGTTTCATCACTTGAGCAGTTTGAAATTAAAAAGCAGACAATAATTAAACCTAAGTATCTATTAATATTCATTATTCCTTTACAATTTTAAATACTTTTCTCACAGTTTCACTTTCCATGGTGACCATATAAGTACCAGTTGTTTGTGATTCTAAATCAATCTCTGTTAATCTAGAAAAATCTTCAATTTCCTGTTCTCTAGAATATATTAATTCACCTTTTATACTATATACGCTAACAATGACTCTTTTATCCTTACCAGATACATGGACATTAACATCATTGATAGTCGGATTTGGATAATACTGAATTTCCTCAGAAAGAAATACTTGTTTTTCAACTAGCCCTTGACAATTTTTGTCAGTAGAGACTTTGATATTATTTACTCCTGTTCTAAGAGCAGCAGTGAAATTATTTCCTCTAACATCATGTTTAGCACCATTGACCTCAATATTATAATTATCAGATCCTTCAAGTTCAATATTTGTAGTCAAACTGGATTCGTTTATTCCAATTAGGGCAGATAGTGGTTGAGGCTGTTCAATCAATACCTCGAAACATTGTTCGTAACCAGGTTGACCATTTACTAAGAAGCAAGCAGAATATAGCCCTTCAGAAAGTCCAGATACCAATAGGGAATTACTAGCTCCAATTATTTCATGGTTACTAATACCTTGGTTTTGCGATCTTAGACCGATTAATCTGACGGTATAATCAAATGAAGAATCAGTTACACTAAACTTTAAAGATCCGTCATTTGATCCAACGCAAGATGCGCTTGTTATTTCAATTTTATTATTGTTATCAGGTAATTTAAAGACTGGACAACCTGTTACATTAACAGCATTACCAGCTGGGGTGTCAGGGCAAAGATCGTCAACATTTAAAACACCATCATTGTCTGTATCATTATTTGTAACCACAATACTAACAGATGCCGGTAAACTGTCGTCCATTCCATCATTAACTTTAAAAGTAAAGGAATCGGATCCGAAAAATCCTGAGCTTGGAATATATGTAGCCTTACCTGCTCCAGTTATACTAACCTCCCCATTAGATGGATTATCTACTAGAGAGTAAAATAAGCTATCACCGTTTACATCAGATGCAGATAAATCTATTTCTTTTGTAACATCTTGTATTGTGGTCTCACTTTTAGCATCAGCTACAGGAATAGTATTTTCCTCAACGGTAACATATAATACACCTTTTGACTCATCTGTTCCGTCTGTAATGGTGTAAATAATTGTCTCAGAACCAGTGAATTCTGGGGCTGGTATATAAACTATTGTACCTTTATTGACATTAACATCAATAATTCCATTACTTTGGTTAGATGATGCACTTACAAGAGATATCTCGTCTCCATCAACATCGGTATCATTTTTTAGAACTTCAATAGGATCAGAATACTTGTTTTTGACAACTGTTACATAATCCACTCCTGCACCAGGAGCCTTGTTACCTTCAGCTGGGGGTGGAGGGCAACCACCAGTTCCAGAAAGCTGTGCATTTTCATTAATTGTAACCTCAGTACAACCATTGTAAGTTATTTGAGCTAGCTGATCGTTTGTTAGCCCACTTGCATCTGTACCGAAGGATACCTCGTTGTCTGCTACACCTGTTATTGCGATTGTTCCTGTTGCCCAGGTCTGAGCAGAATTATCAGCAAAAGCAATAGAGGTTACACTGGGATCAGCAGATAAATTAATACCACCAGTTCCCATAGTAATATTTTTTATAGATGATTGATTTTTATTTATGATAAGACTAACAGTATTA